>NZ_JBHYJD010000021.1:0-119684 GCF_042740555.1 Nonomuraea sp. NPDC059007
TTCAGCCGGTCCGCTTGGTGTCAAATTGACACTCGCGGGCTGACCTGCGGGAATTTCGACCACCCCGTCTCCGGGGCAACCCCTCTAACTTACTCGCTCCGAGACCGACATGCAAATCGATCATCAGAACCAGCGCGTTGCAAGGGGATACCGACTCAGCACACGCCAGAACCACCCGAGAGAGGTGGTTGGTTGCGCCGCACTGCGTCGGCCTTAGAAGATTAGCAGCGCCCCAGACCACTCGGGACACCTTCCGCAACACAGAACGATCACAGCCGAACATAGACTCCCCCCGTGAGCAGGAACACGCCGCCGACGGCGAAGAGGGTCCCGACTGAGCGTCTCCATCACGGCGACACCGTGATCGACGAATACGCGTGGCTGACCGACAAGGAAGATCCGGACACGGTCTCCTATCTGGAAGCCGAGAACGCGTATCTCAAACAGGAGACCGCTCACCTGGCCGACCTCCAGGAGCAGGTTTTCCAAGAGATCAAGGGCAGGACGCAGGAAACCGACCTGTCCGTGCCCAGCCGTAAGGGCGCGTGGTGGTATTTCACCCGTACGGAGGAGGGCAAGCAATACGCCGTCTCCTGCCGGGTACCCGCCACCGGCGACGAACCTCCGGAGATTCAGCCCGGCAAGGTTCTCGACCACGAGCAGGTGCTGCTCGACGGCAACGCGCTGGCCGGCGACAGCCCGTTCTTCTCGGTCGGCACCAGCGCGGTCTCCCCCGACGGCACGATGCTGGCCTACTCCACCGACTACAAGGGCGCCGAGCGCTTCACCCTGCGCTTCAAGAACCTGACCACCGGCGAGACGCTCCCCGACGAGATCGAGGACATCTTCTACGGCGGCGCCTGGTCCGCCGACGGCTCGACGTTCTTCTACACCCGGGTGGACGACGCCTGGCGCCCCCACCAGGTCTACCGCCACACCCTCGGCACTCATGACGACGTCCTGGTCTACGAGGAGTCCGACGAGCGGTTCTGGGTCGGCATCGGCCTGACCCGCAGCGAGCGCTACCTGGTCCTGGGCGCCGGCAGCAAGATCACCAGCGAGGTGCGCCTCCTGGCCGCCGACGACCCTTCCGGCGAGTTCCAGCTGGTACGCCCCCGCGAGACCGGCGTCGAATACGGCGTCGAGCACGCCGGAGACTTCTTCTACGTGCTGCACAACAAGGCCGCCGAGAACTTCGAGATCGCCACCGCCCCGCTCGGCTCCCCCGGCGACTGGACGCCGCTGATCGAGCACCGCGAGGACACCCGCCTGCTGGAGATCGACGCCTTCGAGAACCACGCCGTGGTGCACTTCCGCCGCGAAGGTCTCACCGGCCTGCGGATCCTGCCCAAGGACGCGGACGCGTACGAGATCGACTTCCCCGAGCCCCTCTACGACGTCGGGCCCGCGGGCAACCCCGAGTTCTCCACCGGCAGGCTCCGGCTGGCCTACACCAGCATGATCACGCCGCCCAGCGTCTACGACTACGACCTGGCCACGCACGAGCTGATCCTGCTCAAGCAGCGGCCGGTGCTCGGCGGCTACGACCCGGGCGACTACGAGCAGGTCCGCGAGTGGGCCACGGCCGAGGACGGCACCCGCGTCCCGATCTCGATCGTCAAGCGCAAGGACGCCGCCAAGCCCGCCCCCACCGTCCTGTACGGCTACGGCAGCTACGAGACCTCCATCGACCCGAGCTTCTCCGTGGCCAGGCTGTCCCTGCTCGACCGCGGGTTCGTCTTCGCCATCGCGCACGTGCGCGGCGGCGGCGAGATGGGCCGTCGCTGGTACGAAGAGGGCAAGATGACCCGCAAGAAGAACACCTTCACCGACTTCGTGGCCGCCGCGAAGCACCTGAAGGCGGCGGGCTGGAGCGAGCGGGTGATCGCCAGGGGCGGTTCGGCCGGCGGCCTGCTGATGGGCGCGGTCGCGAACCTGGCTCCGGAGGAGTTCGCGGGCGTGGTGGCCGAGGTGCCGTTCGTGGACGCGCTGAACACGATCCTCGATCCGTCGCTCCCGCTGACCGTGATTGAGTGGGACGAGTGGGGCGATCCGCTGCACAACTCCGATGTCTACGCCTACATGAAGAGCTACACGCCTTACGAGAACGTGGACGGCCGGCCGTACCCGCCGATCCTCGCGATCACGAGCCTGAACGACACGCGCGTCCTCTACCACGAGCCGGCGAAGTGGATCGCCAGGCTGCGGGCGGTCGCGAACGGCGGGCCGTTCCTGCTGAAGACGGAGATGGGCGCCGGGCACGGCGGACGCAGCGGACGTTACGACGCGTGGCGCGAGGAGGCGTTCGCGCTCTCCTGGATCATCGAGAGGGGCACCGCATGACCTACCAGGCCGACGAGGGCCGGTATCAGGACCGCATGCCGTACAACCGGAGCGGGCGGAGCGGGCTCAAGCTGCCTGCCGTCTCGCTGGGGTTGTGGCACAACTTCGGCGACGACCGTCCGCTGGAGAACTCGCGCTCGATCCTGCGGCGGGCCTTCGATCTGGGCGTGACGCACTTCGACCTGGCCAACAATTACGGCGTGCCGTACGGCTCGGCGGAGCGGAACTTCGGGACGATCTTCGCCCAGGACTTCGCGCGCTACCGGGACGAGCTGATCATCTCGACGAAGGCCGGCTATGACATGTGGCCGGGGCCGTACGGGGAGTGGGGCTCGCGCAAGTACGTGCTGGCCAGCCTCGACCAGTCGCTCACCCGCATGGGGCTCGACCACGTCGACGTCTTCTACAGCCATCGGCCCGATCCGCAGACGCCGTTCGAGGAGACGATGGGCGCGCTGGACCACGCGGTGCGGTCGGGGAAGGCCCTGTACGCGGGCATCTCCAACTACTCGGCCGAGCAGACCGCGCAGGCGGCCAGGATCATGCGCGAGCTGGGTACGCCGCTGCTGATCCACCAGCCGTCCTACTCGATGATCAACCGGTGGATCGAGGACGGGCTGCTGGACACCCTGGAGGAGGCGGGGATGGGCTGCATCGTCTACTCGCCGCTGGCGCAGGGGCTGCTGACCGACCGCTATCTGAAGGACGTGCCGGCGGACTCCCGGGCGGCGACCAGCAGGTTCCTGTCGGCCGAGCGGGCGGAGCGCGACCGGGAACTGGCCCGTGGTCTCAACGGCATCGCCGAGCAGCGCGGTCAGACGCTGGCCCAGATGGCCCTGTCCTGGGCCATGCGCGACCCGCGGGTCACCAGCGTGCTGATCGGCGCGAGCAGCGTGAAGCAGTTGGAGGACAACGTGGCCTGCGTGAACGGCCCCGCCTTCACCGAGGACGAACTGACCCGGATCGACAAGCTCGTTGTTTAGAGGGCCTCGTGCTTCTGCAGCCAGGTGAAGGCGGCCCATCCGGGGAGGACGGGGAGCCAGAACGTGAGCAGGCGGTAGAGCAGGACGGCGGAGGTGGCCACGGCGCTGTCGACGCCGGCCACCGTGAGGCCGCCGGCGAGCGCGAGTTCGACCGCGCCCAGACCACCCGGTGTGGGCGCGGCCGAGCCGATCGCGTTGGCGGTCAGGAAGACCACGGCGACGGCGGTGAAGGAGATGTCGCCGCCGAACGCCGAGACGCAGGCGTCGAGGCAGGTCACGAACGCGATCGTGATCATCACGGTTCCGGCGAAGCCCTCGAACATCTTCCGCGGTGACTGCAGCACGTCCAGCAGGCGCGGCAGCACGTTCGAGAAGAGTGAGCGCAGCCGTTTGGTGAGCATCCTGCGCAGCGGCGGCACGCCGAGCACGGCGACGATCAGCACCGCGACGGCAAGCATCACCAGGACCAGCCCGCGTGTGGGCGTGAACGACGTGGCGGTGTTGGACCCGGTGATGTAGGCGAACAGCAGCAGCAGGCTGATGTGCGCGATCAGCATGACGAGTTGCGAGGCGCCGACGCTGGCCACGGCCGAGGCGGGCGGGATGCCGCGCTTCTGCAGGTAGCGGGTGTTGATCGCGACGGCGCCCACCGCGGGCGGCGCGACCAGCTTCACGAACGACGAGGCGAACTGCACCAGCACCGTCCGCCACAGCGGCAGCGACTCCGGCACGAACCCGCGCAGCATGAGCGCGGCGGCGATGAAGCTGACGAACGAGGCGGCCAGCGCCAGCAGCGACCAGGCCCAGTTGGCGGTGGTGATGACGGTGACGAGGTTGACCTGGCTGAGCTGGGACAGCAGGAAGTAGGCGGCCAGCGTGCTGGCGATGATCGTGACCAGCGTGCGCGGACGGAACCGCTCCAGCCGGATCTCCTCGATCTTGGCCTGCGGCTTGAGCGCCTCGATCTGCTCCCGGATGGCCGACAGCAGGCCCTTGTCCTTGGCCAGCGCGGACCGTGTCTGCCGGGTCAGCGCGATCTTCTGCAGCAGCGGCATGGCCCCGGCCAGCGCGTCCTCGCCCACGACCCGGGCGGCGGAGGCGACCGAGCGCTCGGCCCCGACGCGCAGCGCGAGATAGGTGAGCAGTTGGACGACGTCGAGCCGCAGCAGCAGGTCGCCGGCGGCGATCTCGCCGCTCCTGGCGTCGGTGAGCACGACCCGGCCGTCGGCGTCGACGTGGATGCTGTCGCCGGTCAGCCGCCGGTGGGCCAGCCGTTGCAGGCGCAGCAGTTCGAGTTGCTCCCAGATCTGGGCGAGCAGGTCGTCGTCGATCTCGGAGTCGGGCAGCGCGTCGAGCGGGCGGGTGCTGAGGTGCTCGTAGGCGAGGAGCGCGGCTTCGGTGCCGACCTCGCTGGTGCCGAGCAGGCGCGGGGTCGAGGCCCCCGCCGCCTGCGCGGCGTAGGCCATGAGCGCCTCGCGTTCCAGTTCCGCGCGCAGCGACCTGATCGCCCTGCGCCTGGTCTCGGAGTTGAGCCTGATGCGCCGCCACAGCCGGTACGGCAGGCCGGCCACCTGCCGGTCACGGTCGAGAACGGTGACGTCGAGGCTGCTGCCGTCGTGGAGCCCGATGGCGTAGCGGCGGCTGCCCTGGTGGTCGTCTTCGATCCGCCGGGCACTGACCGGCTGGAAGGAGAGCTTGCGCAGGGCGGCGATCACCGCGGTGCCGGGGGGTCTGGTGTTGGGGCTGCCGACGCCGTAGAGCGTGCCGTAGCCGATGGCCATGCCGGCCACGATCGTCACCATCGCGCTGGGCAGCGTGAGCTGCTTGCTGGTGAACAGCGAGAGCACGTCGAGCGCGATGACCGTCCAGATCAGCGCCCGCCAGGTGGGTCTGCGTGAGATGCGTACGGCGGTGCTGTAGGCGACCACGGAGGCGAGCAGGGTGTTGAACGGCTCCACCCCCGGCCGGTTGCCGGTGAGCAGTTGGCGCAGGTCGCCCGCGGCGTCGGAGGACATGACCCATTCGCCGATGAGGAACGAGCCGACCAGGCCGATGATCGCCGCGATGAGGCCTTCCGCCACGCGCAGGCCGTCGCGGTGGAAGACGCGCTCGACCGCGAAGGCCACCGGCACGACGAGCACCGCGCCGCCGCCGAGGAAGGCGGCGACCCGGCTGAGCAGGTTGGGTACGAGGTTGGCGCCCTCGGCGACGTCGCCGGCCAGGCCGTTCAGCGTCTGCTTGGCGACCAGCGACAGCAGGACGATCGCGGCGAGCGCGAGCAGGGCGGCGATGAAGCGGAGCAGGTCGGAGGGGCGGCGCAGGCGTTGCGGCAGGAGCGGTTCGACGACGTAGACCTCCGGGTCCTTGTCGTCGCCCTCCGTTTCACGGCGCGGCTCAACCACGGCCGGTTCCCTCTCCGAGAGGTCCGCCGCGTTGTCGCGTTCTCTGATTTCCGCCACCGTCCGCGATTCTGCACCTTCCGGGCCAGACCGTACGATCTTTGGCCTCTAGTGTCCCCAATCGTCACCTGAGTCAACGCCCCGGGTAAGGACTCGACCAGCGACGACGCGTCTAACCCCGGTCCGCGGCCAACGTTGGCATCCTCAGGCCATGATCACTCATACGATGCTGATCCTGGCCCTAGCCGCGCCGGGCGAACCGCTCGTAGACGCGGTCAAGGTGGACAACGTACTAGGACATCTCCAGGCCTTCCAAGCCATCGCTGACGCACACGCGGGTACCCGGGCAGCCGGCACGCCCGGATACGACGCATCTGCAGCCTATGTGGCCGCGCGGCTGCGTGACGCGGGTTACACCGTGCGGCTTCAGCCGTTCGCCTTCGACTTCTACCGGGAGCTGGCGCCGGCGGTGGTGGAGGGCGGCGGGCGGCGGCTCACGGGGGTCACCACGCTGAGGTACTCGGGCGGCGGCGACGTGCACGCGGCGCCGCAGGAGGCGGGCGAGGGGTGCGCGGCCCGTGACTTCAAGGGTTTTCGCGCCGGGCGGATCGCGGTGACGCGGCGCGGAACGTGCATGTTCGCGGTGAAGGCGCGCAACGCGGCGGCCGCGGGAGCCAAGGCGCTGATCGTGGTCGACCAGAAGGGCTCCTTCGCGGGGAGCGCGGGGACGCCGCAGCCGATCCCGGTCGTGGGGGTGCCGCCGGAGGCGGGCGCGCAGGTGACCAAGCTGAAGAGGGTCCGGGTCACGACGAAGACCGTGAGCGAGGAGCACATCACGCACAACGTGCTGGCCGAGACGCGGGGCACGGGCAGGGCGGTTATGGTCGGGGCGCACCTGGACTCGACGCTGGACGGGCCCGGCATCAACGACAACGGCTCGGGCAGCGCGGCGATCCTGGAGATCGCGCTGCGGGCGGCGCGTACGCCGTTGCGGCAGCCGGTGCGGTTCGCCTGGTGGGGCGCTGAGGAGGTGGGCCTGCTCGGGTCCGGCCACTACGTGCGGAGCCTGCCGGAGACCGAGCGCAAGAAGATCGAGGCCTATCTGAACCTCGACATGATCGCCTCGCCGAACCACACGTTCGCGATCTTCGACGGTGACGACTCCGAGCGCACGGGCGCGGGCGCGGGCCCGAAGGGCTCGGCCAGGGTGGAGCGGGCGTTCCAGCGGTATTTCCGCGAGCGCGGCCTGCCGTTCCGCGCCGCCGATCTGACGGGCCGTTCGGATTACGGGCCGTTCGTGGCCGCCGGGATCGCCTCCGGCGGATTGTTCACCGGCGGCGAGGAGAAGAAGACGGAGAAGGAAGCCGGTCTGTTCGGCGGTACGGCGGGCCAACCGCTCGACAAGTGCTACCACCAGGCCTGCGACACATTGCGGAACATCAGTGTGAAGGCGCTGGAGGTGACGGCGGACGCGGTCGCGGCGGTCGTCAGCCGCCTGGCCGCATAAGAACTCCGGGGCAACATCTTCCCCAGTAACCCCCCTTCGGAATATTTTTCACGCTATCGGGGGGATCGTTTCATCTTTACCGAGGAGCCATATGCGTCGTCGCCTGTCCGCAGGCGTGCTGGGTGCGGCCGCGCTCGCACTCGTCACCCCCCTCGCCCTGTCCGCTCCCGCTTACGCCGACCACGGCCGCGATCCGGCCCGCCAGCTCGTCCAGGCCGTCAAGGGCAAGCACGTCGAACGCCACCTGCGGGTGCTCGACCTGATCGCCAAGGCCGGCGGCGGCACCCGCGTCTCCAGCAGCCGCGGCTACGACCTGTCGCGTGACTACGTGGCCACGCTGCTGCGCGCCGTCGGCTACAAGGTGACCGTCCAGCCGTTCGAGTTCACCTTCGACGGCTACCGGACCAAGCCCGTGCTCGAACGGCTCTCGCCCAGTCCCAAGGCCTACAAGAACGGCTTCTTCAACGACTACGTCGCGATGGGCGACTCGCCCGCCGGCGGCGTCACCGGGCAGATCCAGGCCGTGGACCTGGTGCTGCCGCCGACGCCCCAGCCGTCGTCCACCTCGGGCTGCGAGCCGGCCGACTTCGCCGGGTTCGTCAAGGGCCGCGTGGCGCTGCTGCAGCGCGGCACCTGCAACTTCGGGGTCAAGGCGAAGAACGCGCAGGACGCCGGGGCCAGTGCGGTGATCGTCCTCAACGAGGGCCAGCCCGGACGCACCGACGTGGACCTCAACCCGGCGCTCAGCGACCCGTCGATCACGATCCCGTCCTTCTTCACGAGCTTCGCCGTGGGCTCCGACCTGGCGGCGACGCCCGAGGCCACCGTGAAGCTGAACTGGGACCCGCTGGTCGAGCAGCGCACCACCTACAACGTGATCGCCGAGTCGCGCGGCGGCCGGGCCGACAACGTCGTGATGATGGGCGCCCATCTGGACAGCGTGCAGGAGGGGCCGGGCATCAACGACAACGGCTCGGGCTCCGCGGGAGTGCTGGAGGTGGCGCTCCAGATGGCCAGGTTCCAGCCGGTCAACAAGGTGCGGTTCGGGTTCTGGGGCGCGGAGGAGTTCGGGCTGCTGGGGTCGAAGCACTATGTCGAGTCGCTGTCGCAGGAGCAGAAGAACGCGATCGGGCTCTACCTGAACTACGACATGATCGGCTCGCCGAACTTCGCGTACCACATCTACGACGGTGACGGGGATGCGTTCGGGGTGCCGGGTCCGGCCGGGTCGGCGCAGCTGGAGAAGGACTTCCAGGGGTTCTACGGGGCTCGCGGCCTGCCGTTCAAGCCGAGCGAGTTCGACGGGCGCTCGGACTACAAGGCCTTCATCGACGCCGGGATCGCCGGCGGCGGGTTGTTCACCGGGGCCGAGAAGAAGAAGACCGAGGAAGAGGCCAAGCTCTTCGGCGGTACGGCGGGCGAGCCGTACGACCCGTGCTACCACGGCGAGTGCGACACGATCGAGAACGTCGACGAGACCGCGCTGGACGTGAACTCCGACGCGATCGCGGCCCTGGCCGCCAAGTACACCTACAGCAAGGCGGCGCTGGACGCCATCCACAAGCCGGGGGCGCCGCACACGCCGCCCGCGGCGCGGATGGCCGCCACCGTCACCCATGACGGGGTGCCCGCGGCGACGAGCTGACGATGCTGGAGCGCCCCGGGGCAACTCCCGGGGCGCTCTTTCGTAAGCTGTGCGCTATGTCGGGAAATCTGCAGGTTTTGGGGGCGTGTCCGCTGGACTGCCCCGACACGTGCTCCTGGGTCGTCACGGTCGAGAACGGCGAGGCCGTCAAGATGCGCGGGAATCCCGACCAGCCGTACACGCGGGGCGCGCTTTGCGTGAAGGTCAACCGGTATCTGGAGCACACACGGGCGGCTGACCGGATTCTCCATCCGCTGCGCCGTACCGGGCCCAAGGGGTCTGGGCAGTTCGAGCGGATCAGCTGGGACGAGGCGCTCGACGAGATCGCCACCCGGTTGCGGAGCATCGCCGACGAGCACGGCGGCGAGGCGATCTGGCCCTACAACGGCACCGGGTCGCTCGGCTACGTGCAGGGGTGCGAGGGCGTGGCGGGGCGGCGGTTCTGGAACATGCTCGGCGCCTCACGGCACTGGCTCAACATCTGCTCCTCCGCGGGCTCCTCCGGGCTGCGGCGCGCCAACGGCACCGCGGGCGGCATGGACCCGGAGAACTTCGCGCAGTCCAAGCTGATCCTGCTCTGGGGCACCAACACGCTGACCAGCGGGCACCACCTGTGGAAGTTCATCCAGGACGCGCGGGCCGACGGCGCGCACGTGGTGGCGATCGACCCGATCAGGACCCGTACCGCCGACCAGGCCGACGAGCACATCGCGATCCGGCCGGGCACCGACGCCGTGCTGGCGCTCGGCCTGCTCAACGTGGTGCTGGCCGAGGGCACACAGGACGAGGAGTACCTGGCCGCACATACCGAGGGCTGGGATGACTTCCGCGAAGAAATCCTGAAATATCCGGTGGAACGTGCGGCCGAGATCACCGGCATCCCCGCCGCGACCGTCCACAGCCTGGGGATGAGGCTCGCCCACACCCGCCCCACCGCGATCCGCGCCACGATGGGCATCCAGCGCCACGCCGGCGGCGGTACGGCCATGCGCACGATCACCGCCATCCCCGGCGTGACCGGCGACTGGCGCCACCCGGGCGGCGGCGTGGCGTACTCGACCAGCGACCACGTGCACTTCACCATCGACACCCGCGAGGACCTGCTGGCCCAGCCGGTGCGCACGCTGGCCATGACCCGCCTGGCCGCGGAGCTGCCGTCGGTGAAGTGCCTGTTCGTCTACGGCGCCAACCCGCTCGCCTCGACCTCCGACACCAACAGGATCCGCCGCGAGATGCTGCGCGAGGACCTGTTCACGGTGGTCATGGAGCATTTCCCCACCGACACCGCCGACCACGCCGACATCGTGCTGCCAGCGACCATGCAGACCGAGCACATGGACCTGCACGCCGGCTACGGCCACCTCTACCTGCTGTGGAACGAGCCCGCGGTCCCGCCGCCCGGCGAGTGCCTGTCCACGACGGAGACGTTCCGCCGCCTGGCCGAGCGCATGGGCATGACCGAGCCGTCGTTGTTCGACACGGACCTGGAGCTGGCCGAGCAGCTTCTGTCGAGCGGGCATCCGTCGCTGGAGGGCATCACGCTCGACCGGCTGCGCAAGGAGGGATGGGTGCGGATGAGCTACCCCAAGCCCTTCGCGCCCTTCGCCGACGGCTTCCCGACCCGGTCGGGGCGGCTGCGCTTCCCGCCGCCCGGCAAGGCCTACGTGCCGCCGTACTCGGCGGGCAAGGACGGGCTGACGCTGATCACCCCGGCCGCGCACACGTTCCTCAACACGATCTTCGGCAACAATCCCGAGCTGCGCAGGAGGTCGAAGGAACCGGTGGTGCTGGTGAACGCGGCCGACGCGGTGGCGCGCGGGCTGGCCGACGGCCAGCGGGTGCGCGTGCACAACGCCAACGGCGAGTTCCTGGCCGACGTGGAGATCAGCGACCGGGTGGCCGCCGGGGTCGTGGCCTCGCCCAAGGGCCGCTGGCCGAAGTTCTCGCCCGGCGGCGCCGGCCCGAACGCCGTGGTGGACGAGCGCGACGCCGACATGGGCAAGGGCGCCGTCTACCACGACAACATCGTCGAGCTCACGCCGGTGTGAGCGGCAGCTTGAACCCTTCGTGGGACTGGGCGTAGCCGAGGGAGCGGTAGAAGCGGTGCGCTTCCTCGCGCTGCTTGTCCGAGGTGAGCTGCACCATCACGCAGCCGCGTGCCCGGCCCTTGGCGTGCGCCCACTCCATCATCTTGCGGCCCCAGCCCTGGCCGCGCAGGTGGGCGGCGACGCGTACCGCCTCGACCTGGAGGCGGGTGGCGCCGTTGCGGGAGATGCCGGGGATGTAGGTGAGCTGCATGGTGCCGACGATCTCGCCCTTCAGCTCGGCCACGATCAGCTCGTTGTTCGGGTCGGCCTGGATGGCGGCGAAGGCGGCCTCGTGGGCGGGGCCGTACGTGCCGGTGCGCCGGGCGGCGACCGCGTCGTCGGCGATGAGGGCCACCACGGCGGGGACGTCCTCGGCCCGTGCCGCGCGGAACACCAGCGACAGCACGTACTGGGAGTCCTGGAGCGACGGGTTGGACGGCAGGCCCATGACCTTGCCCGTGGGCACGAAACCCTTGCCCGCGTACAGGGCGCGGGCGGCGGTGTTCACGTCGACGGCCCAGAGCTCGACCTCCTCGGCCTGCCTGCCGCGGGCCCAGGCGATCACCTCGTCCACCAGCCGCGAGCCGACCTTGGCTCCCCTGGCCTCAGGGGCGACCCACATGGACAGCAGGTGCACGTGTTCCGGCCGCTCGGCGAGGCCGTAGACCATGCCGTGGATCGCACCGTCCGCCGTGGCGGCGAAGAATACCGAATCCGGATTTTCCAGGCGTTCGACCCATTTCTCCGCCGGGAAGGCGGCCTCGCGCTCATAGGTGGATCCGAACGCGTCGGGAGAGTCGGCGAGGGCGCGCAGCCGTACCTCGCGCAGGCGCCCGGCGTCGGCTGTGGTCAGGCGTTCCATGGTGAATTCAGGCATGTCCGCATCATGTCAGGGACGGGTCAGGGTCCATCCCCGATGTGAACAAGGGCACTGAAGGGGCAATCTGAGGCCATGAACGAAATCAGCCGACGCGACGAGATGTCGCTTTCCGGCGCCGCCCTCCGCGGCGCCCCCTGGAAGGCCGCCGTGGTCGGTGGCGGCGCCACCGCCGCCATCGCCTGGGTGTTCTCCGGATTCGACGACATGGCCTGGGCGCTCGGCCTGGGCATCAACCTGTTCGCGCTGATCGCCGCGATCGGCGCGGTCGCCAAGCCGGACGTGAGCGACCGGGTGACCAGGCAGGCCAGGATGTGGTCGCTGAAGCACCCGTGGAAGTTCGCGCTCCTGCCGGCCGGAATCTCGGCCGTCCTGGACTACCCGGTGCAACTGGTGCTCGACGGCGAGGGCGTCTTCGGGGCCGCATGGGGCGCGCTGTGGCACGGTGCGCTGGTCTACCTGATCGCGGCCGTCCTGACGTTCGTCATGCAGGGACGAGCACGATCTTCCCAGTGACCCGGCGCTCCACCAGATCCGCCATGGCCTGCCCCGCCTGTTCCAGTGGGCGCACCTGCGGGGCCACGGGATCGATGCCCGGCATGGCCAGCAGTTCCTCCAGCATCGCCCGGTTCTCCGCCGCATGGGTCATGGACCACGCGCCCCAGTCCAGGCCCATGACCGACCGGCTGCGCAGCAGCACCTGGTTGGCGGGAAGCCGCGGGATCTCCCCGGAGGCGAAGCCCACCACCAGCAGCCGGCCGCGCTCGCGCAGCGCGCGCAGGGCCTGCTCCGACAGCGCGCCGCCGACAGGGTCGACCGCCACGTCCACTCCCCAGGCGCGCGCCGTGGTCTTGAGGTCGTCGTAGCCGACGGCCTCGTCCGCCCCGGCCGTGATCGCCACCTCGCGCTTGGCCGCGCTCGACGCCGCCGCCAGCACGTCGGCGCCCAGCGCCTTGGCCACCTGAACCGCCGCCAGCCCGACCCCGCCGCCCGCGCCCAGCACCAGCACGCGCTCTCCCGGCCGCAGCCCCGCCCGCTCCCGCAGCGCGAACAGCGCCGTGCAGTGGCTCTGCGCGAAGGCCGCCGCTCGCGCGGCGTCGAGATGATCAGGCAGCGGTACGGCCTGCGCCGCGTGCACCAGCACATGGCTGGCGAACCCGCCGAGCCCGGTGATGGCCAGGACCCGCGTGCCGTCGGGGGTGCGCCCCGCCACCTCGTACCCGGGTGTGAACGGCAGCGGCGGCCTGATCTGGTAGCCGCCGCGCACCATGAGCCCGTCGACGAAGTTCACCCCGGCCGCCTCGACCTCGATGAGCACCTGCCCGGGTCCGGGGACGGGGTCGGGGGTCTCGACGAGTTCGACGGGCTTGCCGTACTCGGTGCAGACGATCGCCTTCATCGGCGCTCCGCCACGCGCTTGAGGTTCTCCAGCGTCGTGACCATGTTCGCGGTGTTGTGGCCGACCCGGTCGGGCACGCCGGTGGCCCAGCCGCCGACGACGCGCATGAACGCGCCGCGGGTGTCCCACGTCTTCTGTTCGACCAGGCAGCCCTCGTCGGTCGGGGTCAGCCCGAACCGCCAGACGGCCACGTCGAGCACCCCCCCGGCGCGGACGTGGTAGGCGAAGGCGCGGCCGGGTTCCGCGGCGGTGACCGTGCATCGCGTGGACCAGCGGCGGGCGCCGTTGCGGTTGCTGCCGACGAAGCGCGCGCCCCTTCTGGGCTCCTTGACCTCGCCGACCCAGCGGGCCCTGCGGCACTCGGCGTTCCACGTGCCGAGGTTGGCGAGGTCGGTGATGAGCTCGTAGACCCGCTGTGCGGGGGCGGCGATCTCGATGCGTGCGGACGCGCTTGGCTCGCTCATGCCGCCCAGTCTGATCGACCGAACTTTATTCGGGCAAGCCTCTCTCGGCCTGGCTTCTGCAGACGTCGAACTCGTTGCCCTCGGGATCGCGCATGACGACCCAGCCGACGCCGTCCGCGGTGCGGCGGTCGTCGAAGATCGTGGCGCCGAGGCCGAGCAGGCGCTCGACCTCCTGGTCGCGGGTGCGGCCCTCGGTGCCGTTGACGTCGAAGTGGATGCGGTTCTTGATCGTCTTGCCCTCGGGAACCTTGACGAACAGCAGGTAGGGGTCCTGTTTGGTGCGCAACATGACTTCGTCGTCGCCGGGGACGTCGCCTTCGCCGAGCGGCAGGCCAGTGGCCTCCGACCACCACACGGCCAGCTCGTAGGGGTTGGCCGCGTCGATGGTGACGGCATGGATCTCAATCATGCGACCCAGTGAATCGAACACCACCAAAGCCGTCAAGCAGGTTATGCGGCCGTGCGGCAGGGGAACAGACCGCACGGCCGAGACCGCGAGGGGGGTCAGTGGGCGGCGCCGCCCGCCAGGTTGAGGCCGATGACGCCGATGACGATGAGCGCGATGCTGGCGACCCGGGCGAACGACACGTTGTCCCCCATGGCGAGCATGCCCACGATCGCGGTGCCCACGGCGCCGATGCCGGTCCAGACGGCGTAGGCGGTGCCGACCTCAAGCGATTTCAGGCTGTACGCCAGCAGGCCGAAGCTCAGGACCGCGAAGCCCAGGAACGAGATGGTCCACCACAGATGCGACAGCCCGTTGCTCATCTTGAGCGACAGGGCCATCACCACCTCGAAGGCGCCGGCGATGATGAGCAGGATCCACGCCATGACGATGCACTCCCTTGCGAACGAGTCGACAATGTCGTGCGTCGTCTTGGCGAACCGGGTACGGCGCGTCTCGTCCGGGAGCTATGTCGCTCATTTCGTCTAACGGCGGGCGTTCTCCGATGATTCCCACCAGATCGTGACCCAGCGGTCACGCGGCACCGGCCACATGCCGAGCTCCATCGCGGTCTCCGCCACCTCGGGGGCGCGGGCGGGGTCGAGGCAGATGCGGTGGCAGGCGGAGGCGGCCAGTTCCTCCAGCGTGCCGAAGCGTTCCAGCGGCGACTCGCGCTCCTCCACCCGCACGTCGAAGCCCATCGCCGCGGCCAGCGCCACCACGTCTTCCGCGACGGGCCGCACGGGGCGGCGTACGTCGTGGAAGTGCTCCCACAGCGGAGCGAGCCAGCTCATCGGGTGGCGGTGGGTGAGCTCCAGCACCACGCGGCGGCGGGCGTGCGCGTCGAGTTCGCGCAGGAAGCCGGTGAGGTCGGGCACGTTGTAGACGACGTGCGCGGCCACGGCCACGTCGGCGACGGGCACCTCGGGGGCCACGTCGGGCCAGCGGCCCTCGACCCGGACGACCTCCACGCCGAGTTTGTCCGCCTTGGGGCCGAGTGCGGCCAGCATCTCGGATGAGGTGTCCACGGCGATCACCGCGCCCAGGTGCTCGTGCAACGGCAGCGAGGCGGCGCCCGCGCCCGCGCCGACGTCCAGGACGGTGCCGCCCTCGGGCAGCGCCTCGGCCAGGCGCGTCATCGTCGGGCCGTGGTCGGGCTCGGCCAGCGCGCGGTCGGTGCGCGTGGCGAATCTGGCGGGACGGTGACCCCACGGATCGGCCGGGGCCTTCTCCAGGATTTCCGGAGGAATGGCCCACGAACCCAGGCGCTCCCGCCACAGGGCGGAGAGCTCTTCGGCGTTCATGCAGACGAGCATGCCACGCATACCAGTGGTTACCCGCGGGTAGCATTTCTAGTAAGGTTACTGGCCAGTAGACTAACGCCGCGGTTCAAGGAGATCAGCAGCCATGGGCCACTACAAGAGCAACGTGCGCGACCTGGAGTTCAACCTCTTCGAGGTGTTCGGCCGCCGTGACATCCTCGGCACCGGGCCCTATGCGGAGGTCGATGAGGACGTCGCCCGGAGCATTCTCGACGAGGTCAACCGACTGTCCACGACCGTCCTTGCCGATTCGTTCGAGGAGGGCGACCGCACCCCGCCGGTCTTCGACCCCGCCACGAGCACCGTGACCGTCTCCGATGGCGTCAAGAAGTCCTACAAGGCGCTCGTGGACGGCGGCTGGGCGCACCTCGACCTGCCGGTGGACCTGGGCGGCCCCGGCATCCCGCGGACCCTCGCGTGGGCCACGGCCGAGATGGTCCTGGGCGCCAACCCGGCGCTGTACATGTACGCCGCCGGCCCCAATTTCGCCTACACCCTGTGGAAGACCGGCACCACCGACCAGAAGCGCTTCGCCGAACTGGCCATCGAGCGCAACTGGGGCGCCACCATGGTGCTCACCGAGCCCGACGCCGGCTCCGACGTCGGCGCGGGCCGCGCCAAGGCGATCCAGCAGCCCGACGGCACCTGGCACATCGAGGGCGTCAAGCGCTTCATCACCAGCGCCGAGCACGACATGTCGGAGAACATCTTCCACCTCGTGCTGGCCCGCCCCGAGGGCCACGGCCCCGGCACCAAGGGCCTGTCGATGTTCCTGGTGCCCAAGTACCACGTGAACCTGGAGACCGGCGAGCTCGGCGAGCGCAACGGCGCCTACGTCACCAACGTCGAGAAGAAGATGGGGCTCAAGGTCTCCACCACCTGCGAGCTCACCTTCGGCGACAAGCACCCGGCCATCGGCACCCTGGTCGGCGACGTGCACGAGGGCATCAAGCAGATGTTCATGGTCATCGAGCACGCCCGCATGATGGTCGGCACCAAGGCCATCGCCACCCTGTCCACCGGCTACCTGAACGCGCTGGAGTACGCCAAGTCCCGCGTCCAGGGCGCCGACCTGACCAAGATGACCGACAAGGCCGCCCCCCGCGTCACCATCACCCACCACCCCGACGTACGCCGCGAGCTCATGCTGCAGAAGGCCTACGCCGAGGGCATGCGCGCCCTGGTCATGTACACAGCGACCTTCCAGGACGCCATCCAGATCAACCCGGACGACCAGGCCGCGCACGCGATGAACGACCTGCTCCTCCCGATCGTCAAGGGCGTCGGCTCCGAGCGTTCCTACGAGCTGCTCTCCCGCTCGCTGCAGACCCTGGGCGGCTCCGGCTACTTGCAGGACTACCCGATCGAGCAGTACATCAGGGACGCCAAGATCGACTCCCTCTACGAGGGCACCACCGCGATCCAGGGTCTCGACCTGTTCTTCCGCAAGATCCTGCGCAACCAGGGCGCCGCCGTCGGCTCCCTGCTGGCCGAGATCAACGCCTTCGCCGGCTCCGAGGCGGGAAACGGCCGCCTGAAGGAGGAGCGCAAGCTCCTCGCCGAGGCCGCGGCCGAGGTCAAGGCCATGGGCGACACGATGGCCGGCTGGGCGCTCGGCTCCCTGGAGGCGCCGGGTGAGCTCTACAAGGTCGGCCTGAACTCCACCAGGTTCCTGCTGGCCCTCGGCGACCTCATCATCGGCTGGCTGCTGCTGCGCCAGTCGGAGGTGGCCCTGGCCCGGCTGGCCGAGGGCGAGGACGCCTTCTACCAGGGCAAGGTCGCCGCCGCCTCCTTCTTCGCCGGCACCGTCCTGCCGAGGATCGCCACCGAGCGGCGCATCCTCGACGCGACCGGGTTGGAGCTGATGGAGCTGCCGGAAGAGGCCTTCTGACCCAGGGGCCGGAGAAGACCGCCCGCCACGCCGGCGGGCGGTCTATTTTCGCTCCATGAGCTCATCGCGGCACGATCACCCCCTGCCACCGGCCCGTGCGCACGAGGTCTCGGACGGCGTCCACGCCTACGTCCAGCCCGACGGGAGCTGGTGGATCAACAACACCGGCTTCCTCGTCGGCCGGCGCGGCGTGGTCAGCATCGACGCCTGCGCCACGGAACGGCGGACCAGGACGCTGCGCGAGGCGGTCGCGCGGGTGACCGACCGGCCGATCACGACGCTGGTCAACACCCACTACCACGGCGACCACACGTTCGGTAACTACCTGTTCCCCGAGGCCACGATCGTCGGGCACGAGCTGGCCAGGCGAATGATCCTGGCCGAGGGCATCCCCGACTACCGCGCGGCCTGGTCGGCCGAGGTGGAGTGGGGCGAACTGGAGGCGGTGCCGCCGTTCCTCACCTTCACCGACCAGATCACGCTTTATGTGGATGAGCTGCGGTGCGAGGTCAGGCACCCCGGGATGGCGGCGCACACCACGAACGACGTGTATGTGTGGATTCCGGAGCGCCGGGTGCTGTTCTCCGGCGATCTGGTGTTCAACGGCGGCACGCCGTTCATGCTGACGGGCTCGGTGGCCGGGACTGTCGAGGTGCTCGACCAGATCAGGGAGCTCGGCGCGGAGACGATCGTCCCGGGGCACGGCGAGCCGTGCGGGCCCGAGGTGATCGACCGGGTCCAGGAGTACGCGCGGTTCGTGCTGGCCACGGCCGAGCAGGGGCGCGCGGCGGGGCTGACGCCGCTGGAGGCGGCCAGGGAGACCGACCTGGGGCCGTGGGCGGAGCTGCTGGATCCCGAGCGCATCGTGGGCAACCTCCACCGCGCCTACGCCGAACTGGACGGCCTGCCCAGAGGCGGACAGATCGATGTCGTGGCCGCCGTCATGGACATGATCACTTACAACGGCGGCCAGCCACTTACCTGCCTCGCGTGACGATCACCCATACTCGGGTATGACCGAGTGCGTACGCGCTCATTCCCTCCGGAGGTCGCCATGGGTGTCGGGGTCAGCATCTTCTTCCTCACGCTTGGCGCGATCCTGAGATTCGCGATCGATCCCAACGTGTTCGGCAGCGCCGTCCGCATGGACGTCATCGGCCTGATCTTCATGATCGTCGGTGGCGTGGGGGTGGTGCTGAGCATCGTGCTCGCGCCCAAGCGGGGCCGTACCTCAGAAGACCGGCTGATGCACCGGGAGAACAACCCCCCGGAGGTCTAGAGCTCGACCTGGAGCGCCGCGCGGGCGGCGAGGATCGGCTTGATGCGCTCGGCGATGACGGCCTGGTGCACGGGGTGGTCCCGGTAGACCTCGTAGTCGGCGACCGAGTCGAACTCGGCCACGACCGCGAAGTCGGAGTTGCCCGCGCCCAGGCCGAGGTCGGTGCCGAGGTCGTAGCGGCGCAGCTGCGGGATCGCCCCGGGCAGCGCCGCCAGTCCCTCGGCCACGGCGGCCTTCTGGTCGTCGGTGGCCTCTTCTGACCAGGTCAGCAGCACGATGTGACGGATCATGCCGGTCAGCCTAGGGGCCGATCGACAACCGGTCGACGTTGGGTCCTCCGTTCGCGGTGGTGGCGGTGGCTCGGATCTTGTTGACTCCGGCCTGGAGCTGGATCGGCACCGTCCTCGTCTGCCAGGTGCTCCAGGCGCCGGTGCCGGGGAAGTCGGCCGTGGCGCCGTTGACGTTCAGCGGGCGGTTGACCGTCGTGCCGTTGGCGTAGCGGATCACCGCGTTCACGGTGCCGGCGGTGGCGGCGGTGACCGTCCACTCGACGTAGGAGCCGGTGACGTTGTCGTAGTTGACGAAGCCGGTGCCGGTGAAACCGGCGTGGTTCGACTCGACCACGCCCTGCGAGATCACCGCGTCCTCCGCCTGGTGGTCGGGGCCCGGCTGCCGCGGGGTCACGATGAGGCGGTCGAGGTTCGGGCCGCCGTTGGCCGTGGTCGAGGTGGCTCGGATCTTGTTGACTCCGGCCTGAAGCTGGATCGGCACCGTCCTCGTCTGCCACGTGCTCCAGGCGCCGGTGCCGGGGAAGTCGGCCGTGGCGCCGTTGACGTTCAGCGGGCGGTTGACCGTCGTGCCGTTGGCGTAACGGATCTCCAGGTTCGCCGGGCCCGCGGCGGCGGCGTTCACGGTCCACTCCACGTACGAGCCGACGACGTTGTCCAGATTGACGAAGCCCGTGCCGGTGAAGCCGGCGTGGTTCGACTCCACCGCGCCCTGCGAGATCACCGCGTCCTCGGCCTGATGGTCGGCGGGGCCGCTGCCGGTGGTGGCCTGGACCTCGTTGGAGGGGTCGGAGACGAGGCCCGCCGCGTCGCGGGCGCGGACGGTGAAGGTGTACGGCGTGCCCGGCTGGAGACCGGAGACCGTGGCGGTGGTGCCGGTCACCGAGGGGCCGCCCCGCACGTCGTAGCCGACGACGCCGACGTTGTCGGTCGCCGGGTCCCAGGCCAGGGAGACCGACGACGAGGTCGAGCCGGTGACGCGCAGGTTCGTCGGCGGGGTGGGCCGCTCGACGTCCGGCGGGCCGGTCGGGACCGTGACCGTGGCGGTGTTCCAGCCCGAGACCCTGGCGTTCGCGCCGGTGCCGCCGGCCGTCAGCGTCTTCGACTCGCCCGGCCACAGGCTGATCGCGTTGTCGGACCAGGTGATGGGCAGGACCGGTGTGCCCGCGGCGTCGACCATCCTGACGTCCAGGTAGAGGGCGGGCGCGGTGCCGGTGTTGGTGATCGTGACCGTGTTCGTGGTCGCGGTGACGCTCAGGGAGGTCCTGGGCATCGAGTTGAGGCCGGTCAGGTTGGCGTAGCTGGAGGTCGGCACGTAGTACCAGGTGTTGCCCGACCAGTCGATGACGTCGTCGGAGGTGGACAGCCAGTAGACGTTGCGGTCGATCTCCTCGCCGGCGCGCAGGAGCGTCAGCCGTACCAGGTAGGTGGAGCTGAGGCCGGAGATGGACGGGATCGTGACCGCGGTCGCCTTGCCGCCGTCGGCGGGGACGTTGACGGTCGCCGTGCTGGAGTACTTCGCGGTGCCGTCGAGGTTGAAGACGTCGGTCTTGACCTGGAGGTTCTGGGCGGCGTTCGTCGTGGAGTTGACGACGACGACCGAGTCGTTGTCGTAGGAGTACTGGACGTGCAGCGGCTTGTTGGCCTCGCGCGCGCCCCAGTAGGAGCCGCCCTGGTCGAGGTAGTAGTCGAACAACTGCCAGTGCAGCGAGGACCAGCCGCTGTTGAGCATCCAGTAGATGACGCCGGTGGAGGGGTTCGTGGAGTCGGTGAAGTTACGGCCATAGGCCTCGAACTGGGCTCTCACCGCCTCGTACTGGGCCAGTTGCGCCTTCTTCACGTAGTCCTCGCGGCCGGAGGGCACGCCGTACCGGCCTCTGAGGGCGTTGTGGTAGATCGACAGGTTGTTGAAGGTGCTGGAGGGCGAGCGGTGGTACTGCGTGGCGCCCGGGTTCTGCCAGAGCGAGTCGATCTGGGCCGGGGTCATCATGCGCTTGAGCGAGTCGAGCGTGGGCACGTCGGGCCCGGCGCCGGTCTCGGAGTTGAAGCCGAACGCGCCGCCTTCGCGCTTGTTGTACCAGTAGTTCGGCGGCACCCAGTCGTACGGCCCCGGCATCTTCATGCCCGAGTTGCCCAGTTGCGGGCTGGACTTGTCGCTGGCCACCGGGACGATCGGCAACTGCCATTCGGCCTGGTTCAGCGCGTCCAGGTAGCCGGTCTCCTTCTGCGCGGGCGGCGGGTTGTCCGAGCCGATGAGGAAGGAGATCACGCTCGGGTGGTTGCGCAGCCGTACGGCTTCGGCCAGCATCGACGCCTTGGCGATCGGGTAGTCGCCGCTGGAGAAGGAACCCTCCCACTTGTTGCAGCACTCCCAGCCGGGCAGGGTCAGGATGCCGTGTTTGTCGGCCAGGTCGTAGAGCTCGTCGCCCTCCAGATGCCCCTCGATCCTGATCGTGTTGAGGCCGAGGTCCTTGACGTAGCGGAGCTTGTCCTCGAGGTAGCCGATCTTGGGCCGCAGGAAGATGTCGGGCGACCAGCCGCCGCCCCTGATGAGGAGGTTCCGGCCGTTGATCTTGTAGTAGCGGCGGCCGGAGGCGTTCTTGGCCGACTCGACCTTGCGGACGCCGAAGCGCTCGCCGACCACGTCGCTGGTGACGCCGCCGACGGCCGCGGTGAGGCCGAGGTCGTAGAGGGGCTGGGCGCCCATCGCGTACGGCCACCAGACCCGCGGGTTGCCGATCGTCTGGTTGAACGTGATCCGCCTGGTCTCGCCCGCGGCCAGGGAGACGTCCTGGCTGAACGTGAGCGCGCCGATCGTGCCGCTGACCGTGGTGGTCACCGGGCTCGTGGTGTGGTTGCGTACGTCGGCCTTGATCGTCAGGTCGGCGCGGTCCAGGGCGGGCACGGCGAGGTTCGTGATCACGTGCGGGTTGTTGAGCGAGACCGCGGCGGTCCGCTTGATCAGCACGTCGCGGAAGATGCCCATGTTGTCGTCGCGCGGCAACTGCACCCAGTCGATCCAGCCGATCGTCAGATGGCTGTTCGGGTTGTTGGGGTTGATCCGGAAGGCGATGGAGTTGAGACCCGCGCGTACCTGGGCGGTGATGTCGCGCTCGTGCCGCGTGTACGCGCCGTCCGCGCCGCTGACCACCTGGGTCCCGTTGACCCAGACGTCGGCGCCGGAGATCACCCCGCTGAAGTCGAGCAGGGTGCGCATGCCGCTGTCGGCGCCGAGCGTGAAGTCGGCCCGGTACCACCACGCCACGTCGAAGTCGGCGGTGGGGATGGACTGCATGTTCGTCGAGAAGAACGGGTCGGGGTAGACGCCGTTCTCCAGGAGGCCGGCGAGGACCGTGGAGCGCGGGCCGACCGGGTACCAGCCGGTGGCGGCGTACCCGGGAGTGGAGATGGCGGCGCCGGAATCGCTCACCTTGGCCGAGGACTGGATCTTGTAACCGGGCAGTGCGGTCACCGACGGCGCCTCGGCATGGGCGGGAAGTGAGATCCCGAAAGCGGCCATGAGCAGCGACAACACGACGAGTAATCGGGCCATGGGGCACTCCGCTGAGATGAGTCCGTTTGTTAATAAACCTTCTTAACCACCAAATCGGATCTCGTAAATCCCCTTGAAGCCACAAAACACAACAGGCCGCCACCCTTCGCGGGCGGCGGCCTGTCGCGTGTCGTCAGCTCCAGGCGAGCATCCGCAGCGGATCCTCCAGCATCGCGCCCACATCACGCAGGAACAGCGAGCCCAGCTCGCCGTCGATGATCCGGTGATCGAACGACAGCGCCAGCGTCGTCACCTTGCGCACCGCCAGCTCGCCGTCCACCACCCACGGCATGTCCCGCACCTGGCCGAACGCCAGGATCGCCGACTCGCCCGGGTTGATGATCGGCGTACCGGTGTCGACGCCGAACACGCCCACATTGGTGATCGTGAACGTGCCGCCGGACATCTCCGCCGGCTGCGTCCTGCCCGCCCTGGCCGTCTCGGTGAGCTTGCCGAGCGCCTCGGCCAGCTCGGGCAGCGACAGCGTGTGGGCCGACTTGACGTTCGGCACCACCAGGCCGCGCGGCGTGGCCGCGGCGATCCCCAGGTTCACGTAGTGCTTGACCACGATCTCCTGGGCCTGCTCGTCCCAGGCCGAGTTGATCATGGGGTAGCGGCGGGCGGCCACCAGCACCGCCTTGGCCACCAGCAGCAGCGGCGAGACCTTGACCTCGGCGAAGTCCGGCACCTCGCGCAGGCGCCGGACGGCCTCCATGGTCGCGCTCACGTCGAGCTGCAGGAACTCGGTGACGTGCGGGGCGGTGAACGCGCTGGCCACCATGGCCTGCGCGGTCATCTTGCGCACGCCCTTGATCGGAATGCGCTCTTCCTGTACGGCCGGCCGACCGGCCACCTCCTGGGTGGCGCCTCCGGCGGCGGCGTGGATGTCCTCCCTGGTGATCGAGCCCTGGGGCCCGGTGCCGTTGAGCGTGGTCAGGTCGACGCCCAGGTCCTTGGCCAGCTTCCGTACGGGCGGCTTGGCCAGGACCATCACGCGGCCGCTCTCCGATGCGGGCGTGCCCGCCGCAGCGGGGCCGGTGACCTCGGTGCGGGCCGGGTTGGCCACAGGCGCCACGGGCGTGGGAGCGGCGCTCGAAGGAGCGGCACTTGACGGCGCGGCGGTGGCGGGTTGCTTGCGCGGCCGGCGCTGGGCGGCGCCGGTCTTGACGCCGTAACCCACCAGGACGGCCTGACGCTCCTCCTTGGGCGCCGGGCTCCCGTGTACGCCCGGCTCCACGGCGGCCTCCGCCGGCGGGCTGGGCACCATGTCGTCGGCCAGCGCCTCGGCCCGCTCGCCGGTCTGCCCGGCGGCCGTGTCGATGGCGATGATGGGCAGGCCCACGTCGACGGTCTGGCCCTCCTCGGCCATCAGGCCGGCGACCACCCCGTCCCACGGGATCGGCAGCTCGACGATCGACTTGGCGGTCTCGATCTCGACCACGATCTGGTCGACCTTGACCGCGTCACCCGCCTTCACCTTCCACCGGACGATCTCCGCCTCGGTCAGCCCCTCGCCGACGTCGGGGAGCTTGAACTCGCGTCGCATACGGGATCCCCCTCTCAGTAGGCGTAGGCGCGGTCGACGGCGTCGAGCACCCTGTCCAGGTCGGGCAGGTAGTGCTCTTCGAGCTTCGACGGCGGGTAGGGGGTGGAGAACCCGCCGACACGCAGCACCGGCGCCTCCAGGTGGTAGAAGCACTGCTCGGTGATCCGGGCGGCGAGCTCGGCGCCGAAGCCGCTGTAGACGGGCGCCTCGTGCACGATGACGACCCGGCCGGTCCTGCGTACCGAGTCCATGAGGCGGGGGGTGTCCAGGGGGTTGAGCGAGCGCAGGTCGATGACCTCCAGGGAGCGGCCCTCCTCGGCGGCGGCGCCGGCCACCTCCAGGCAGGTCTTGACCATGGGGCCGTAGGCGACGAGCGTGAGGTCGGTGCCCTGCCGTACCACGGAGGCCTGGTCGAAGGGGGTCCACCAGTCGGTGGTGCCGGTGTCGACCTCGGCCTTCTCCCAGTAGCGGCGCTTGGGCTCGAAGAAGATGACCGGGTCGTCGCTGCTGATGGCCTGCTGGATCATCGAATAGGCGTCGAGCGGGTTGGAACAGGCGACGACGCGCAGCCCGGCGGTGTGCGTGAAGTACGACTCGGGCGACTCGCTGTGGTGCTCGACGGCGCCGATGCCGCCGCCGCAGGGGATGCGGACCACGATGGGCAGCTTGATCGCCCCCAGCGAGCGCATGGGCATCTTGGCGAGCTGGGTGATGATCTGGTCGGCGGCCGGGAAGACGAAGCCGTCGAACTGGATCTCGCACACCGGGCGGAAGCCGCGCAGCGCCAGGCCGATGGCGGTGCCGATGATGCCGGACTCGGCGAGCGGGGTGTCGATGACCCGGTCGTCGCCGAAGTCCTTCTGCAGGCCGTCGGTGACGCGGAAGACGCCGCCGAGCTTGCCGACGTCCTCGCCCATGATGAGGACCTTGGGGTCGTCCTCCATGGCCTTGCGCATGCCCTCGTTCAGCGCCTTGGACAGGCTGAGCACCGTCATGCCTCGAACCCTTCCAGGTAGGCGGCGAACTGGGCGCGCTCCTCGTCGATCAGGGCGTGCGGCTCGCGGTAGACGTGGTCGAAGATGTCGAGCGGCTGGGGGTCGGGCATCTCCAGGCAGCGCCGGCGCACGTCCGCGCCGAGCTGCTCGGCCTCGGCGTCGATGGCGTCGAAGAACGCCTGATCGGCCATCTCCTGCTTGAACAGGTACGCCTTGACCCGCTCGATGGGGTCCTTGAGCTTCCAGGCTTCGAGCTCGGAGGCGACCCGGTAGCGGGTGGGGTCGTCGGTGGTGGTGTGGGCGCCCATGCGGTAGGTGAAGGCCTCGATCAGCGTGGGGCCCTGGCCGCTGCGGGCGTCGGCCAGCGCCTTGCGGGTGACCGCGAGGCAGGCGAAGACGTCGTTGCCGTCGACCCGGAGCCCGGGGAAACCGAAGCCGGAGGCGCGCCGGTAGAGCGGGATGCGGGACTGCTTCTCGATCGGCTCGGAGATGGCCCACTGGTTGTTCTGACAGAAGAAGACGACCGGGGCGTTGAAGACGCTGGCCCAGACGAACGACTCGTTGACGTCGCCCTGGGAGGAGGCGCCGTCGCCGAAGTAGACGATCGCGGCGCCCTCGCCGCCGTCGCGCTGGATTCCCATGGCGTAGCCGACCGCGTGGAGCGTCTGGCTGCCGATCACGATCGTGTAGAGGTGGAAGTTGTGCTCGACGGGGTCCCAGCCCCCGTGGTTGACGCCGCGGAACAGGCCCAGCAGCTTGACGGGGTCGACGTCGCGGCACCAGGCCACGCCGTGCTCGCGGTAGGTCGGGAAGGCCATGTCGGCGTCGGTGAGCGCCCGGCCTGAACCGATCTGAGCGGCTTCCTGGCCGAGCAGCGATGCCCAGATGCCCAGTTCGCCCTGGCGTTGCAGCGCAACCGCTCCAAGGTCGACACGGCGGACGAGCACGAGATCGCGGTAGAGCGACCTGACCTCCTCCGGTGTCAGGTCGATGTCGTAGTCGGGGTGCTCGACTCGCTCGCCCTCGGGGGTGAGCAACTGGACGAGCTCTGGGGGTGCTTCAGCACCACGAGAGGCGTCGACTGTCACGTGCCACTCCTGTGCGGTCGGGGCCGGGGTGGGTGGGGTTGCCACCGGCGGCCGGCCTTCTGGGCGTCCAAACCACTTGGTGGTGATTCGTCCACATATGGGGACATGGTGGCAGACGTCACAGCCCTTCGCGCAAGCCCCATGTCGTCCAAGTTCCCCACGTAACGGGCGTGAACCCTTTCGGCAACAGGCGGCAAGAAGAGGTAAACGACCGCCAAAGGAGCCGACGTGATATCGACATCACGTGTCTTTGTGCTGCCCAGAAACCACTGGTTTCTGCTCGTGGCACTGGTCCCGGCCGTGGTGTTGCGCGTTCTGACCATGGCCGGACATCCCCCGGCCCTGCTGTTCTTCGCCGACTCCTTCACCTACCTCCGCGCGCCCGCCCCTGGAACGTTCCGACCTGCGGGTTACTCCATCTTCCTGCACCTGCTCCGCCCGGCGCACAGCCTGGCCCTGGTCACCGCGGCGCAGCACGTGATCGGGCTCGTCCTGGCAGTTTCGGTCTATGCATTACTACGCCGCCGCGGCCTGCCCGGGTGGGGCGCCACGCTGGCCGTCACGCCGCTGCTGTTCGATGAGTTCCTCATCCTCATGGAGCACATGGTGATGGCCGACGCGCTGTTCGCCGCGCTTGTGACGGGCGGCGTGCTCGCCCTGCTCAGCGGCTGGTACGGCACGGCCGGCCTGCTACTCGGAGCCGCCGCGCTCACCAGGACCATCGGCCTGCCGGTGCTCGTCCTCGGCGTTGCCTACCTGACGGCGCGCAGGGTGGGTCCGCGGCCGGTGCTGCGACTGGCGGCGGCCGGGCTGGCGCCGCTGGTGGCGTACTCCGCCTGGGCGTTCGCCGAGACCGGATCCCCGGCCCTGACCAGGGCGGACGGGATGTTCCTGTGGGCGCGGACCATGAGCTTCGCCGACTGCCGCATCATCAGGCCCGCCGACACCCGGCTCTGCACCGGCCAGCCCGCCGGGAAGCGGGCGGCGCCGCCGTTCTGGCTGTGGGGCGGGACGCTCGATCGCATCCCGGTCAAGGAGCGCAACGCGGTCGCCGGGCGGTTCGCCCGCGAGGCGATCGCCGCCCAGCCCGTGGCGTACCTGGCGGCCGTGGGCAGGGATCTCGGCGAGTTGCTGCGCTGGGAGCGCACCTCCGCGCGGGTGGTGCCCGGCAAGCGCAACCCGTACCAGTTTCCGCGCGAGGAACGGCCGGTGAAGGATCCCGGGCCCGCGAGCTACGAGCGGGGCCGCGCCGGCACGCGCCTCGTCGAGCCGTACGCCGGGTGGATGCGCGCCTACCAGCGCTTCGGCTACCTGCCGTATCCCCTGCTCACGCTGGCCCTGCTCGGCTCACTGGCGGCGGCGGTCATCAGGCGGCGGCCCGAGGCGCTGCTGCCCGGACTGGCGGCGGTGACGCTGGTGGCCGGCCCGCCGTTCGTGAGCGGATACGACATCCGATACGTGCTCGCGGCCGTCCCGCTGACCTGTCTGGCAATCGGGATGGTGACATTTCCTATTAGCCTGGGTCGCGGTCTCCCTAGGAAGAGAAGTTCTCGTGTCAGCACACCGCGCCCTGATCGTCACCCTGATACCCGCGATCGCGCTGCGCCTGCTGGCCGTCCTGGGCTATCCCCCGTCGCTGCTGTTCTTCGGCGACTCCTTCGCGTTCCTGAGTGAGAAGCTCGCCCCCGGCACCACCCGCCCGTCGGGCTACTCCCTGCTGCTGGCGCTGCTGCGCCCCGCGCACAGCCTCACGCTGATCACCGTCGCGCAGCACCTGCTCGGCCTGGCCCTCGCGGTCGGCGTCTACCTGCTGCTACGCCGCCGCGGCCTGCCCGGCTGGGGCGCCACGCTGCTGGTCACACCCATCCTCTTCGACGAGTTCATGGTCCTGCTCGAACACATGATCATGGCCGACCTCGTCTTCATCGTGCTGGTCTGCGGCGCGATCACGCTCATCGTCTGGCGGGTGACCCCGGCCACCGCCGCCGTGGGCGGGCTGCTGCTCGGGCTCGCGGGCATCACCCGCACGGTCGGCCTGCCGCTGCTCATCCTCACCGCCGCCTACCTGCTCATCCGCCGATACGGCTGGCGCCCGCTGGTGGCCCTCGTCGTGGCCGGGGCCGTCCCGCTCGGCGCGTACGCCACCTGGACCAAGGTCGAAAAGGGCAAGTTCGCGCTGACCGAGGCGGACGGCAACTTCCTGTGGTCCAGGACCATGAGCTTCGCCGACTGCGCGGTGATCAGACCGCCGGAGCGCCTGGCCGTGCTCTGCCCGAACATGCCGGTGGAACAGCGCCCCTACCCGCCGTACTGGCTGTGGGAGAGCTTCTCGCCCCTGCTCAAGGTGCCCGGCACCGCCAACCGCAACCAACTGGCCGGCGAGTTCGCCAGGAAGGCGATCCTCGCCCAGCCCGGCCCCTACCTCGGCGCGGTGGCCACCGACCTCACCAAGCTGCTGCGCTGGGAGCGCACCGCCGCGGCGGAGAAGACGCCCTACAAGTTCCCCGCCGCCGAGCGCCCGTTGAAAGGCTCGGTCAAGGAGATCGCCGAGTCCTACGAGGACGGCCCCGCCGCCACCCGCGTCGTCGAGCCGTTCGCCGGGTGGCTGCGCGCCTACCAGCGCTTCGGCTACCTGCCCTTCCCCGTGCTGATGCTGGGCCTGGCCGGCGCGCTGGGCGCCGCGCTGGTCCGGCGGCGCTGGGACGCGCTGCTGCCGGGCGTGGCGGCGCTCGCGCTGGCCGTCTCGCCGCCCTTCCTGGCCGCCTATGACGTGCGTTACGTCATCCCGGCGATTCCGCTGGTCTGCCTGGCACTAGGCTTGACCCTCGGCACCCGACCACCATCGCCATCGCAGGAGGACCCAAGTGGCGCGCGTCATCGTCGACGTCATGCTGAAGCCGGAGATTCTCGACCCGCAGGGGCAGGCGATCGCCCGAGCCCTGCCTAGGCTGGGCTTCGCCGGGGTCTCCGCGGTCCGTCAGGGCAAGCGCTTCGAGATCGAACTGGACGGCCCCGCCGACGAGGCGGCACTTGCGGACGTCCGAAAGATGGCCGAGACGCTCCTGGCCAACACCGTCATCGAGGACTACGTCGTGCGGGTTGAGGGGTAGAAGCGTACGTTTGGCACCAGAATTGCCCCTGGCGGCTTAAAGCCGGGTTTTGCTGTGCCACAATCCCACGGGCTTACCAATACTAAATAACAACAACGTGATTTTGCGGTTAGCCCTGATTTCTCGGGGAAACCTACTCCAGGTGACGTTCTGGCGCCGGGAGGGGTCCGGTGGATATTGAGTTCTCGTTGGCACTGCCTCGGGATGCGATCGGCATACCGATGGTCAGGCGAGTGCTCGGCGATGCTATGCGCTCACTCAGCGTAAGCGAAAGCTGCATCGCCGACATGCTGCTCGCCGTCTCCGAGGCATGTTCCAACGCGGTGCGGCACGGGGGTCCCGCCAATCGCTACGAGGTCACGGCCGCCATCGGCTATGGCCGGTGCGACGTCCGCGTCGCCGACAACGGCGGCGGACTGCCCTCGATGCCCCTGCACTTCCCGCCTCCCGAGACCGAGAACGGCCGCGGCCTGCTGATCATGCGCTCCGTCGTGGACGAGATCTCCTTCGGCGTCACGCCCGGCCAGGGCACCACGGTCCACCTGCGCAAGCAGCTGGCGTGGGACGAGGCCGACACCCGGCCGCGCGAGCTCGCCGCCGTCTGACATTCCCCCCATTCCGTACGGCAGGCCGCCGCCTCGCCGTACCAGCGGCATGTCCGCATCCGGAGGCCCTCACAGAGGCACGCCCGCGCACCCGATAGATTGTGGGCACCGCCGCAGACCGCCATCCGCCAGCAAGAGATGGTGGCGCGCGCGTGCGCATCCTCGGAGGGACGAAGTCATGAGCGCTGCCCGAGTGGGCATTGTCACGTTTCCCGGCACACTCGACGACCAGGACGCGGCGAGAGCCGTGCGGCTGGCCGGTGCCGAGGCCGTTCCGCTGTGGCACGCCGACCACGATCTCAAGGGAGTGGACGCGGTCTTCCTGCCCGGCGGCTTCTCCTACGGCGACTACCTGCGGTGCGGGGCCATCTCCCGGTTCGCGCCGCTGATGGACGATCTGATCCCGGCGGCGAGGGCGGGCCTGCCCGTGCTCGGCACCTGCAACGGGTTCCAGATCCTGTGCGAGGCGCACCTGCTGCCCGGGGCGCTGACCCGCAACGCCTCGCTGCACTACGTCTGCCGCGACCAGCGGCTGCGCGTGGAGTCCGACCGGACCGCCTGGACCCACGACTTCGCGGCCGGTCAGGAGATCGTGCTGCCGGTCAAGCACGGCGAGGGGCGCTACGTCGCCTCCGACGAGACGCTGGCCGAGCTGGAGGCCGATGGCCGGGTGGCCTTCCGCTACCTCGGCAACCCCAACGGCTCGCTCAACGACATCGCGGGCATCACCAACGAGGCCGGAAACGTCGTCGGCCTCATGCCCCACCCCGAGCACGCGGTCGAGGACCTGGTCGGCGCCCCGTCGACCGACGGGCGTGCCTTCTTCACCTCCATTCTGAGGAAGCTGGTGAACTCATGACCGACTCCGTGAAGCGGGCCGGGGTGACGCCTGATGAGGCGATGCCGTTCGCCGAGCTTGGGATGAAGCGGGACGAGTACGACCGGGTCAAGGAGATCCTGGGGCGCCGGCCCACCGGGTCCGAGCTGGCCATCTACTCCGTCATGTGGTCGGAGCACTGCTCGTACAAGTCCTCCAAGGTGCACCTGCGGCAGTTCGCCACCAAGGCGCCCAAGTCCGAGGCGCTGCTCGTCGGCATGGGCGAGAACGCCGGCGTCGTCGACATCGGCGACGGCTGGGCCGCCACGTTCAAGATCGAGTCGCACAACCACCCGTCCTACGTCGAGCCGCACCAGGGCGCGGCCACCGGCGTCGGCGGCATCGTGCGCGACATCATGTCGATGGGCGCGCGCCCGATCGCCGTCATGGACGCGCTGCGCTTCGGCGGCGCCCACCAGCAGGACACCAAGCGGGTGCTGCCCGGCGTCGTCGAGGGCATCTCCTCCTACGGCAACTGCCTCGGCCTGCCCAACATCGGCGGCGAGGTCGTCTTCGACCCCTGCTACATCGGCAACCCGCTGGTCAACGCCCTCTGCGTCGGCCTGCTGCGCAAGGACCAGATCAAGCTGGCCACCGCGCCGGGCCCCGGCAACAAGGTCGTGCTGTTCGGCGCCTCCACCGGTCCCGACGGCATCGGCGGCGCCTCGGTGCTGGCCTCGGCGACCTTCGAGGACGAGTCGCAGGCCAAGCGGCCCGCCGTACAGGTCGGCGACCCGTTCATGGAGAAGCTGCTCATCGAGTGCTGCCTGGAGCTCTACGCGGCCGACGTGGTCGTCGGCATCCAGGACCTCGGCGCGGCGGGCGTCTCGTGCGCCACCACGGAACTGGCCGCCAAGGGCACCGGCGGCATGCACGTCGACCTCAACCTGGTCCCGCTCCGCGATCCCTCGCTAAGGCCCGAGGAGATCCTGATGAGCGAGTCCCAGGAGCGGATGATGGCGGTCGTCACGCCGTCGGACATCCCGGCCTTCATGGCCATCTGCGAGAAGTGGGACGTGCCCGCCGTCGTCATCGGCGAGGTGACCGACACCGGCCGCCTGATCATGACCTGGGACGGCGAGGTCATCGTGGACATCCCGCCGGGCACCGCGGCCGACGACGGACCGGTGTACGAGCGGCCCTACCACGAGCCGGTCGGCCAGCCCGCGCTCAACGCCGACACCCCGGACCGCCTGGAGCGCCCGGACAACCTGCGGGCCGCGCTCCTGCAGCTCCTCGGCTCGCCGAACCTGGCCTCCAAGGAGTGGGTGACCTCCCAGTACGACCGGTACGTGCGCTCCAACACCGTGCTGGCCCAGCCGGCCGACGCGGGCATGCTGCGTATCTCGGAGGTGATGGCGGGCTCGGAGCCCACCACCCGCGGCATCGCGCTGGCCACCGACGGCAACGGCCGCTACGCCAAGCTCGACCCGTACGCGGGGGCGCAGCTCGCTCTGGCCGAGGCCTACCGGAACGTGGCCGTCACCGGAGCCAAGCCGCTGGCCGTCACCAACTGCCTCAACTTCGGCTCGCCCGAGGACCCCGAGGTGATGTGGCAGTTCGCCGAGGCGGTCCGCGGCCTGGCCGACGCCTGCAAGATCCTCGGCGTACCGGTGACCGGCGGCAACGTCTCCTTCTACAACCAGACCGGCAGCACCGCCATCCACCCGACGCCGGTCGTGGGCGTGCTCGGCGTCATCGACGACGTGGCCAAGCGGGTGCCCTCAGGCTTCACCGCCGAGGGGCTGCGGGTCGCGCTGCTGGGTGAGACGAAGGCCGAGTTCGGCGGCTCCGAGTGGGCGCACGTGGCGCACGGCCACCTGGGCGGACTGCCGCCGGAGGCCGACCTCGTCGCGGAGGCCGCGCTGGCCACCGTGCTGGTCGAGGCGGCGCGGCGCGGGCTGCTGCGGGGCTCGCACGACCTGTCGGACGGCGGGCTCGGGATCGCGCTGGCCGAGGCCTGCCTGGCCGCCGGGGTCGGCGCGACGGTGTCGGCTTCGCTGACCGGGGACACGTTCACCGACCTGTTCAGCGAGTCGTCGGCACGGGCGCTGGTGGCGGTCAGGCCGGAGGCGTTCGACGAGTTCGCGGCGCTGTGCGCGCGGCACGAGGTGCCCTGCTACGGGCTCGGCGTGACCGGTGGGTCTTCCCTGGTCGTCGAGGGCGTGTTCGAGGTACCGCTCGCGGAACTGCGCGAGACGCACGAGGGGACGCTGCCGGAGCTGCTGGGTTAGACGGTGGTTCCGCGGGGCCGGTGGCGTTCCCACCGGCCCCGCGGCGCGGGTCAGACCTTCTTGAGGCAGACCACGTAGACGGTGCCGTTGCCGCTGCCGCCGTGGGTGCTGGTCTCCGCGACGCTCCTGTCGTCGTTGTTGTTGTCCTTGGCGATCGTCACCGACCAGCTCTTGGAGCCCGAGGGCATGCTGCTGATGACGGTGTACCGGGTGGAGATGCCGGAGAAGCCGCCGCCCGTGACCACGTCGTTGCCCTTGCACGAGGCGGTGCCGGAGGTGTAGCCGATCGAGCTGGTCTCGGTGTAGGTCGTGTAGGTGCCGCCACCGCCGGTACCGGGGTCACCCTTGGGACCCTGGGGGCCGGTGTCGCCCTTGTCGCCCTTGAAGCCGCGGGGGCCGGTCTCGCCCTTTTCGCCAGTCTTGCCGGGGGTGCCGGGCCTGCCGTCGTCGCCCTTGGGGCCCGCCGGCCCGGCCGGGCCGCGCTCGCCGTCCTTGCCGTTCAGGCCGTCCTTGCCGTCTGCGCCCTTGGGACCGGTCGCGCCGTCCTTGCCGTCGGTGCCCTTGGGGCCGGTGGCGCCGTCCTTGCCCGGGGCGCCGTCGGCGCCCTTCGGGCCCTGCGGGCCGGTGGCGCCCTTCAGGCCGGGCACGCCCTTGGGGCCCTGGGGGCCGGTCGGGCCGGTGGCGCCGGCCGGGCCGGCGGGGCCCGCTGGACCGCGCTCGCCCTGGGGGCCCTGGACGCCGGAGGTGCTGTGCCCGCCGCCGCCCCCGATGAGCACCCGGATCTCGGTCTTCCTGCAGGGCGTGGCCGGGTTGACGATGCGGGCGTACCGGGTCTTCTTGTGCACGCACGCGTGCACCTCGGCCGCCGAGGAGGTGGAAGCGGTGGCGACGCCACCGACGGTCAGCAGTGAGGCGGCCAGCGCGCCTGCGGCGGCGAGCGGGAGCACGCGAGTCTTGAGGGCCACGGTTGTCCTTCCAGGGGAATCTGATGCTCATGGTGAGCATGAGGTTCACGCTTCAACCGTTCCAACGGATGGCAAGAACCACATAACGTGTTCATAACTGACAGAGAGTGACGAACTGGGCTTACCAACTCTGACTGACGGACTGCGTAAAACGACGCACCGCTCTCCGCCGGACTTAGGGATAATCAGGACTGTTCGGGGCCCACGTCACTGCGGAGGCCGCACGTTGCCTACCGACCGTCCCTTCCTCCCGCCAGCCACCCAGCCGGTCAGAGCCGTCGTCTGGGCGATCCATCTAGCGCTGCCCCTGCTCGGACTCTGGCTTCTCCTCGCGCAGGAGAAGCTGAACATCATGTGGCAGCACAATCCCAGCCACTTCTGGATGATCCTCGCGGTCGCCGGACTTAACGTGACGCTCGGCCTGATGGTCAGCGAGGCCTCGCGCCGGCGGCAGGACGCGCGGCTGTTCCTCGTGTCCATGGTGTTCCTGACCAGCGCCGGGTTCTTCTTCCTGCACGGCCTGGCCACCCCGCAGGTGATCCTTCCGGTCGGCTCGCTCGGGTTCGACATCGGGCAGCAGGTCGGGCTCACCCTCGCGGCCGGGTTCGCGTTCGCCTCCGCGCTGCCGCTGGGTGAGCGTGCGGCGGCGCGCGTACTGGAGGCGCAGCACGTCATCCGCGGCGCGCTGATCGGCTTCATGATCCTGTGGGGGCTGTCCTCACTGCTGCCCGGCCTCACCCCGCTCAGCGACCCGCCGCTCGGCGAGCACGCCGACTGGCTGGTCTGGGGCTCCATTCCAGGCGTCCTGCTGTACGGCGCCGCCACCGTCATGATGTTCCTGATCCACCGCAGACGCCCCGCGGCCATGCTGATCAGCCTGATCACCGCCTACGCGCTCCTGGGCGAGGCGATGCTGGCCGGGATGTCGCAGCTCAACTGGCACCTGACCTGGTGGCTCTGGCACATCCTGCTGACGCTGGCCTTCGTCTTCGTCGGCTACAGCTCCTACCTGAAGTTCCGCCGCGAGGGATCGAGCGCGGGCCTGTTCGACGCCGTCGCCCTGTCGGCGACGGTGGCGCGCGTCAAGGCCGACTACGACCGCGCCCTGGAAGAGCTCGTCGAGCACGTACGGCGCGGCGAACCCCTGGCCGCCACCCGCCTGGCCGGCAAGTTCGACCTGACCGAGAACCAGGCGGCCGTCCTGGACCGGGCCGGCGAGGCCCTGGCCAACGAGCGGCGGCTGTCGGAGCGCCTGGCCGCCCTCGTGGACGTCAGCGCCCAGACCCGGGTCGGCCTGCCGGAGACGGAGCTGCTGGCCACCGCGCTGGAACGGGTCCGCCAGGCGTACGGGGACGTCAGGATCGGCCTGGTCTCCGACGGGCAGGTGGACATCGGCTCCCGCGAGTACGTCTTCGAGGGACACGCCCCGGTCCACCGGGACCAGCTCGTCGCCTACCCGCTGACCGTGAAGGGGCATCTGGCCGGGGCGCTGGAGGTGCCGCTGGGCCGTACCGCGCAGGATGAGGCGCTCGCGGCCACGCTGGCGGGACAGCTGTCGATCTCGCTGGAGAACGCCCGCCTCTACCACGAGCTCAACACGTTGTTCCGGCAGTACATGTCGCCCGACGTGGCCAACGCGCTGCTGGCCGATCCGGACCAGGCGGCGCTCGGCGGGCAGCTCAAGCAGCTCACGGCGTTGTTCGCCGACCTCAAGGGGTTCACGACGTTCTCGGAGCGGGTCACGCCGGGCGAGATCGTGGAGATGCTGAACCGGTACCACACCGCCGCGGTGCCGTGCATTCTCGACAACGGCGGCACGATCGTGCAGTTCGTCGGGGACGCGCTGCTGGCGTTGTTCAACGCGCCGGCCACCCAGCACGACCACGCGGCGGCGGCCTGCCGGGCGGCGCTGGCGATGCAGGAGGCGGCGGAGGTGATCGCCGCCGAGAGCCGGGGCGCGGACGTGGAGTGGCCGACGTTCCGTGTCGGGGTCAACACCGGTCCCGCGCTGGTGGGCAACATCGGCAGCCCGGAGCTGCGCGGGTTCAACGCGATGGGCGACTGCGTGAACGTGGCCGCGCGGCTGCAGGGTGTCGCGGAGCCCGGCTCGGTGGTCATCGGCGCGACCACGCTGGCCCAGCTCGGCGCCGGCGTGGCGACCCGGTCCCTGGGAAGGCTGGAGCTCAAGGGCAAGGATGAGCGGGTGGAGGCCCACGTTCTGCTGACAATGCCATAGAAGGGGCGGCGGCCGTACAGTCATAATCGCGGCATGAACCCAGAGCCTGGCGAGTTCACCTCCTTGCTCACCCCGGAAGAGATCGCCGCGCTGCGCGCGGCGGGCCGGCCGCGCCGATGGGAGCGCGGCACGACCGTCATGACAGAAGGCGACACCTCCGACTGGGTGCTGGTGCTGACCGAGGGCCGGGTCAAGTGCTCATCGCACACCAGCAGCGGCACCGAGGTCGTGCTGGCCATCCGCGGGCCGGGCGCGCTGATCGGCGAGATGTCGTCGATCGACGGCTGGCCGCGCTCGGCCACGGTGGCGGCGCTGGAGCCGATCGAGGGCATCGTGGTGCAGGACTTCCCCGCCTACCTGCGCGAGCACGGGCGGGTGGCGGTGCTCCTCATGCAGTCGGTCACCGAGAAGCTGCGCGACGCCGACCGCAAGCGGATCGAGTACGGGGCGTTCGACACGACAGGGCGGGTGGCGACCCGGCTGATCGAGCTGGCCGAGCGCTACGGCGAGAAGACCAACAGCGGGGTACGCGTGGCGCTGCCCCTGTCCCAGGACGAGCTGGCCGGCTGGACCGGCGCCTCGCGGGAGGCGGTCAGCAAGGCGCTGCGCTCGCTGCGCGACCGCGGGCTGATCGAGACCGGGCGGCGGCGGGTGATCATCCACAACCTGGAGGGGCTGCGCAAGCGGGCCAGGTGAAAGCGGACGTACGTCGTACGTCATAGTGGGGGGCATGGTCGCGGTCTCCCCCGATTACGCCAGCCGCCTCCGGTATGCCTGGAAGGTCGTGTCGGTCACCAGTCTCGGGCTTGTCCTGATCGGCATCGCCGGGAGCACGCTCAACGTGGCGCTGCCCGCGGTCGTCCGGCACTTCCGGGCGGGGCCGTTCGAGTCGGGCTGGATCCTGCTGGCGTTCCTGCTGGTCAACACCGCCAGCCTGGTCTTCTTCGGCCGGGTCGCCGACCTGCTCGGGCGGCGGGAGATCTATCTGGCCGGGTTCGCGCTGTTCACCGTGGCCTCGCTGCTGGCCGGGTTCTCGCCGAACGTGTGGTTCCTGGTGGCGATGCGGGTCGTCCAGGCCATCGGCGCCGCCATGATCCTGGCCAACGGCACCGTCATCATCACCGACGCCTTCCCGCCCGACCGGCTCAGCCAGGGCATGGGCGTCTACATCGGCACCCTCTCCGTCGCCCAGCTCGCCGGCCCCACACTGGGCGGCCTCATCGCCGACACAGCGGGCTGGCAGTGGATCTTCTGGGTGAACGTGCCCGCCGGGGTGATCGCGCTGGCGTGGGGCGCGGTGACGCTGCGCAAAATGCCGCGCGGGCCGCGCGAGCCGGTGGACGCGCTGGGCAACGTGCTGGTGTTCGCCGCCCTGTCCGCGGTACTGCTGGCGTTGTCGGAGGCCGGTTCCCGTGGCCTGTCCAGCCCCGTCGTGCTCACCGGCGCCGCCGTCTTCCTGGTGCTGGCCCCGCTGATCGTGGTCGTGGAACGGCGGGCCTCGCACCCGGTGCTCAACATGGGGCTGTTCGCGGGACGGATGCTGGCCTGCGCGAACCTGGCCTCTTTCTGCAACGCTCTGGCCCGCTCGGCGCTGATCCTGGTGGTCGCCCTGTACTTCCAGTCCGCCCGGGGCCTGGACGCCTTCACCGCCGGTCTGAGCGTCCTGCCGGTGCCCGTGGGCATGGCGCTCGCCTCGCCCATCGCCGGGGCGCTCGGGCGCCGCCTGTCTCCGCACGCGCTGTCGATCGGGGGGTCGGTGTTCAGCGCCCTGGGTCTCGGGACGCTGATGCTGACGGCGGATCCGGCCACGCCGTACTGGATCATCGGGGTGGGGCTCTTCCTGGCCGGGTGCGGGAGCGGGACGTTCCTGACCGGCAACACCACGCAGGTGATGTCCGCGCTGCCCGCCGGCAGCCTCGGGGTGGTGAACGGCTTCCGCATCATGGTCATGAACGTGGGGGTCGTGCTGAGCGTGGGCCTGTCGCTGAGCCTGATCACCAGCGCGGTGGGGCCGGAACTGCGCGACCAGGTGTACGCGGCCACGCTGTCCAAGCTGTCACCCGTGGCCGTGGACCAGCTCATGACCGGTTTCCAGCGCGCTTACACCGTCCTGTTCGCCGTCGCCCTCCTCGGCACCCTCCTGGCCGTCCTCGCCCGCAACCCCAAGCCGTAACGTCTCACGCGATCCTGCGGACGTTCAGGGAACACCTGCTTGAGCAGGCGAACGAGGATGCCGAACGACTGCGAAACGACCCAGACGACCAGGCCGAGATGCTGGCGATCCGGCGCTTCATGGGAGTCGCGGAGTGATCTTCGGGGTCAGGCGAGTTCGGTGGACAGGCGGGACTCGACGTCGCGGTAGCGGGCGACCGGGATGAGGTGGACGCCGTCGTACGCGCCGGAGTCGCGGACGGCCAGCACGTGCTCGCAGGCCGCCTCGACGCCGGCCATGCGGTCGGCGGCCAGGGCGGTGAACATCGACTCGGGGATCGCGATGTCGGGGATGGCGCCGGCCAGGCGGCGCGCGTGCGACTCGCTGGCCAGGACCATGACGCCGGCGTAGACGGGCACGTCGACGGGGTTGGCCTCGCGCCAGCGCAGCAACGTGTCCAGGTCGAAGCTGACCTGGACGAACAGGAAGTCGGCCGCGCGCTTCCACGCGGGGAGCGGGCGGTGCCCCGCTGCCGCGCCGACCTTGAAGTCCGGGGAGAACGCCCTGGCCTCGTCGATCATCGAGCGGACCGTGAGGTCGCTGGTGCGGTTGCCGCTCGTCGGCTTGTCGCCGAAGACGAACAGAAACTGGTCGACCCCGTACGCGGCGGCCGTCAGCAGGTCGCGGCGGAAGCCGAGCAGGTTGCGGTCGCGGGAGTTCAGGCAGGCGATGCTGCGCCCGCCCATGGCCTCCACCTCGTGCGCGACCGCGACCGACGAGACCGTGGCGCGGCCGATGTGGTTGTCGGGGATGAGGAAGGAGTGGGCGATCTTGCTCAGCGTGCCGATCTGGTGCCTGACGTGCTTCAGATCGGGCTTGGTGGGCGGTTCGATCTCGCAGATCAGCTCGAAGGTCATGTCCGTGATCCTGCCAGGGCGGCGATGCCGCTGAGGATCAGCTCGACGCCGAAGGAGTCGTAGAAGCCGGGGTCCAGGTCGCCGACCATGGGCGCGGCCATGGCCACGATGTTCGGGTAGCGGTCGGCGGGCAGCGACTCCAGGCCCACCCGCTTGACCCTGAGCATCTCGCTCGCCTGCTCGGGGGTGCAGGCGGCGCGGAAGTGCACCGGGGCGTCGGCGATGGCGATGGCGCTCTGCAGGATGTACTTGGTGATCAGGCAGCTCTCCTCCACGCCGAACCCGCCCTCGCGGGCCAGGCCGAGCGCCAGGTCCCAGACGGCCAGGAACCGCGGCACCTGGGTCTGGTCGGTCTGCTCCAGCACGTTCTTGGCGCACGGGTGCCGGCGCAGCGTCCTGATCAGGCCCTCCACGAGGTCGCGTAGCTGGTCGAGCCAGGGCCGCCCGTCGTCGTGGCCGACCTGGAACCCGGCGATCAGGTGGTCGGCCATGCCGATGAGCAGCAGTTCCTTGTTCTTGAAGTGCCAGTAGAGCGCCATCGGCGTGACGCCCAGGTCGGTGGCCAGCCGCCGGATCGTGACCGCGTCGAGTCCTTCGTCGTCGCCGATCTCCAGGGCGCGTTCGACGATCGCCTCGGCGCTCAGTTTTCCCATCACGGTTGACAACTATACGCCGTACAAGGTCTCCTGTACGTCGTACACGTACGGCGTACAGGAAGGAATGATCATGCGTAGATGGTGGGCCCTGGGCGCTGTGACGCTCGGGACGACGATGACCTACCTGGACAACAACATCCAGAACACCGCACTGCCGACGATCCAGCGGGAGCTCGGTCTCACGATCTCCGGACTGGAGTGGATCACGACCGCGTACATCCTGGTCTTCGCCGGACTCATGCTGGTCGGCGGGAGGCTGGCCGACCTGTTCGGCGCGCGGCGGATCTTCCTGGCCGGGCTGTCGCTCTTCACGCTCTCGTCCCTGGCGGCGGGCCTGTCGGAGTCCGGCGGCACGCTGATCGCCGCCCGCGCCGCCCAGGGCGTCGGGGCCGCGCTGCTCACGCCGACCTCGTTGGCGCTGCTGTCGCAGATCTTCCGCGACCCCGCCGAACGCGGCAGAGCCGTCGGCATCTGGAGCTCGGCCGGCGCCCTCTCGATGGCGCTCGGCCCGGTCACCGGCGGCTTCATCAGCGAGTACCTGCACTGGGGCTGGATCTACCTGATCAACGTGCCGCTCGGCGTCGCCACGTTCTGGCTGGCCTGGTGGGCGGTGCGCCCCGCCTTCCAGCCAGTACGGCACAGCCTCGACCTGCCCGGCCTGGCCGGTTCCACGATCGCCCTGTTCGCCCTGACCTTCGCGCTCATCGAAGGTTCGTCGGCCGGCTGGACCTCGCCTCTGATTCTGGCCGCCTTCGCCGTCGCCCTGGCCGGCGCCGTGTTCTTCGTGCTCGTGGAGTCCCGCTCGGCCGAGCCGGTGATCGACGTGTCGCTCTTTCGCGACCGGGTCTTCAGCGGCGGAATCCTGAGCATGGGCGTCTGGTCGTTCGGCGTGTTCGGCATCTACTTCTTCAGCGCGCTGTGGCTGCAGAACGTGCTCGGCTTCTCCCCCACCGAGGCGGGCGCCGCGTTCGTGCCGATGGCGCTGGTCATGGCCGTCGTCGCCCTCCTGTCACAGCGGCTGGCCCGGCTCATCGGCATCGGCCCCACCGTGGCGCTCGGCCTGGTGCTGATGGCGGCGGCCATCTTCATGCTCTCCGGGGTGGGGGCCGACGGCCGTTACCTCGACGTGCTGCCCTGGTTCCTGGTCTACGGGATCGGCGGCGGCATGCTGGTGCCGCTGACCACCGCCGTCCTCGACGCGCTGCCGGAGGGACGCTCGGGCGTCGCCTCCGGTGTGCTGAACGTCTCCCGGGAGGTGTTCGGGCTGCTCGGGATCACCGTGCTCGGCGCGATCCTGACCTCCCGGCAGAGCGGCAGCGGCCTGGCCCCGCTGCCCGCCTTCCTCGACGCCTACCAGTTCACGCTGGTGATCGCGGCGGTCATCGTGCTGGTCGGGGTGCCGGTGAGCCTGTCGGCCATGCGGCGGCGGCCCCGTACGCCCGATCACGCCGCGGCGGAGATGGCCGGGTCGGCGAACTGAGTGCGGTAGAGCTCCTCGTAGCGGCCACCCGCGGCCAGGAGTTCCTCGTGCGTGCCGCGCTCGGCCACCCGGCCGTCCTCGATCACCAGGATCTGGTCGGCGGCGCGGATCGTCGACAGGCGGTGCGCGATCACCACGGCGGTCCGGCCGTCGAGCGCCTCGGCCAGCGCCGCCTGCACGGCCGCCTCGCTCGTGGAGTCGAGCGCGGCGGTGGCCTCGTCCAGGATCACCACCTGCGGCTTGGCCAGCAGCAGGCGGGCGATGGTCAGGCGCTGGCGCTCGCCGCCGGACAGGCGGTAGCCGCGTTCGCCGACCACGGTGTCCAGCTTGTCCGGCAGCGACTCGATGAGGGTGGACAGACGGGCCCGGCGCAGGGCGTCCCAGATCTCCTCGTCGGTGGCCTCAGGGCGGGCGAAGAGCAGGTTGCCGCGGATGGAGTCGTGGAAGAGGTGGCCGTCCTGGGTGACCATGCCGAGGGTCTCGCGGATGGAGTCGGCGCTCAGGTCGCGTACGTCGACGCCGCCGAGCCGTACCGTGCCTTCGTCGACGTCGTAGAGGCGCGGCAGGAGCTGCGCGATCGTCGACTTGCCCGCGCCCGAGGAGCCCACCAGGGCGATCATCTGGCCGGGTTCGGCGGTGAAGGAGATGCCGTGCAGGACCCGCTCGCCGCCGCGGGAGTCGAGCGTCGCGACCTCCTCAAGCGAGGCGAGGGAGACCTTGTCGGCCGAGGGGTAGGCGAAGCGCACGTCGTCGAACTCCACCGTCACCGGCCCATCGGGTACGGCCCGCGCCCCCGGCCTGTCCTTGATCAGCGGCTCCAGGTCGAGCACCTCGAAGACCCGCTCGAAGCTGACCAGGGCGCTCATGACGTCCACGCGGGCGCTGGCCAGGCTGGTCAGCGGCGCGTACAGGCGGGTCAGCAGCAGCGCCAGAGCCACCACCGAGCCGGGGTCGAGACTGCCGCTCAGGGCGTAGAAGCCGCCGAGGCCGTAGACGAGCGCCAGGGCGAGGGCCGAGACGAGGGTGAGGGCGGTGACGAAGAAGTACTGGGTCATCGCGGTGCGCACCCCGATGTCGCGCACCCGCCTGGCCCTGGCGGAGAACTCCGCCGATTCCCTGGCCGGCCGTCCGAACAACTTCACCAGCGTCGCGCCGGGCGCCGAGAACCGCTCGGTCATCTGGGTGCTCATGGCCGCGTTGTGGTCGGCGGCCTCGCGGCGCTGGTCGGCGATCCTGAGGCCCATCCTGCGGGCGGGCAGCACGAAGATCGGCAGCAGGAGCAGCGCCAGCAGCGTGATCTGCCAGGAGATGCCGATCATGACCGTCAGGGTGAGCACGAGTGTGACCACGTTGCCGGCGACGCTGGAGAGCGTGTCGGTGAAGGCGCGCTGGGCGCCGATGACGTCGTTGTTCAGCCGGCTCACCAGCGCGCCGGTGCGCGTCCTGGTGAAGAAGGCGATCGGCATGCGCTGGACGTGGTCGAACACCGCGGTACGCAGGTCGAGGATCAGCCCCTCGCCCAGCCCGGATGACAGCCAGCGGCTGATCAGGCCGAGCCCGGCCTCGGCCAGCGCCAGGCCGGCGATGAGCACGGCCAGCCAGATCACCACGCTCAGGGGCTGCGCCTTGACGATGGCGTCCACCACCCGGCCCGCCAGGACGGGGGCCAGGACGGCCAGGCCCGCCATCACCACGCTGAGCGCCAGGTACATGGCGATCCTGCGGCGGTGAGGGCGGGCGAAACCGCCTATCCGTTTCAGCGTGGCCTTGGACAGTCGTCTTCGGTCACGCTGGTTGTTGTTCATCGAGTACAGCTGGTGCCAGGCGGTCATCTCCATGCTCATGGGTAGACCGTAAGAGCTCAACCAAACTTGAGGTCAAGCCGTTTTCAGGAGCCGATCTTGCGGCCCCTGCCGTGCCAGACGACGGCGACCGACGGGCGGGGCTGCTCGCCGTCGGGCCAGCGGCTGGCGGGGTTGTCCGGGGTGGCGCCGTCGATCTCGCCCGGGTGCTGGACCGCGACGAAGACGCTGCGCTGGTCGTCGGTGACCATCGGGCCGCAGGTCTCCGCGCCCACCGGCACCGTGAGGAACTGGCGGACGTGCCCGCGCTCACGGCCGCGCATCGGCGTGACGAACAGGCCGTCGTTGGCGCCCAGCGCGTTGCCGTCCGTGGAGATCCACAGGTTGCCGTCGCGGTCGAAGGCCAGGTTGTCCGGGCAGGAGATCGGCGAGACCTTCGTCTTGTCGTACCCGGCGAAGTAGGTCGAGGCGTCGTTCGGGTCGCCGCAGACCAGCGGCAGCGACCAGGCGAAGCCGTTGCCGCGGCCCTCGACGATCTCCAGCACGTGGCCGTGCTTGTTCGACGGGCGCGGGTTGGCCTCGTCCACCTGGGCGGGGGTACGGGCGGTGTTGTTGGTCAGCGCCACGTAGACCGCGCCGGTGACCGGGTTGCGCTCCATGTCCTCGGGCCGGTCCATCTTGGTCGCGCCCACCTTGTCGGCGGCGGTACGCGTGTAGATCAGCACCTCGGCCGCGCTCATCCCCTGCACGTGCGACTCGTCGCCGGACACCAGCGGGATCCACTCGCCGGACCCGTCGAAGGCGCCGTCGGCGGGCAGCTTGCCGGAGCCGTCGATCTCCTCCTTGGGGCTGTCGCCGCTGAACTTGGCCACGTACAGCGTGCCCTCGTCGAGCAGCGTGCGGTTGTGCCGGTCGAAGCCCGGGATGTAGCGCTTCTTCGAGACGAACTTGTAGATGTACTCGAAGCGCGAGTCGTCGCCCATGTACACCACGAGGCGGCCGTCACGCGAGATCGAGGTGGTGGCGGCCTCGTGCTTGAAGCGGCCGAGCGCGGTGCGCTTGAGCGGCGTCGAGTCCGGGTCGAACGGGTCGATCTCCACGATCCACCCGAACCGGTTGGCCTCGTTCGGGTGCTTGGCCAGGTCGAAGCGCTCCTCGACCTTGTCGAAGCGGCGGTTGGACGCCTGGATGTTCGTCGGGATCGTGTAGCGGGCGATGTTGGGGTTGTTCTTGTCGCCGTTGACGAAGTACTGGTCGAAGTTCTCCTCGGCGGTCAGCACCGTGCCCCAGGGGGTGGTGCCGCCGGCACAGTTGTTCAGCATGCCGACCGGCTTGCGGCCGGCCGGGTCGGCCGCCGTCTTGAGCAGGTCGTGGCCCGCGGCGGGACCAGTGAAGCGCATCGGGGTCTGCGCGGTGACACGCCGGTTGTAGCGCCGCCGCCCCTTCGTCACCAGCTTCCACTCACCGGTGCTCCGGACGCGCTCCACCTCCACGACCGAGCCGCCGTGCGCGGCCAGCGCGATCTTGATCCGCTCGGGGGTCGCCGTCGCCGCCGTGTACCCGCGGAACATCAGCGACTCGTCGGTGTACTCGTGGTTGACCCAGAGCAGCCCGCGGTTGCGCCCCATCTCGAAGAGCGTCACGAAGTCGCAGTTGTAACCGAACTGCTTGGCCTGCGCCTCGGCCGTCTGGTTGTCGAAGTCGAAGTCGGGGGCGTCGGGCAGCACCGGGTCGCCCCAGCGGACCACGACGGAGGAGCGGTAGCCGTCCGGGATGCGCAGCGCGTCGTCCTTGTTCGGCGGCACCGGCGTGAAGCGCAGGTCACCGTGGTGCCATCCGGCCGCGGACAGCTCTCCGTCCGGCTCCGCGGGATCCGCCATCGCGGGTACGGCTCCCGCCACACCCGCCCCGACCACCAGCGCGCCCAGGGCACCCGCGCGCAGGGCGCCGCGACGGGACAGGGCTTCGGTGGCGATGTCGCTGAAGTAGGCGTTGCCGCTGCGGTTGGCGACGTCGTGCGCGCACGCGTTGCCGCATCGGAACATGCACGTCAGGGCCGACCGGCCGCCCTTGTGCGAGTCGTTGAGCAGGGGCAGCAACACGGGGTTCCTCCAAGGTGGTGCGCAATCGTTCCGCCGGGACGCTACGGCCGCATTCGGAACCGCCGGTGAACGACGGTCACCGCCTCGATGAACGCTGGCTGGGGGTACGTGGGGTCGGGGCTGGAGAATAGGGGGATGGCAGCCAGGAAGATCGACCCCGACAAGCTGAGGGCCGCGCTCGACGCGCAGCTGATCGCCAACGACCAGCCGGAATACGACGGCCCCGCGGCCGGGCTCGCCGACACGTTGGTCGGGGCCGTGGTGACCGCCTACGACCGGGGGTCCGCTCCCGAGCGCGCCGCCGAGCGGCTGGCCGTGCGGTATCTGCTGGAACGGCTGGCGTCCGGGGCACCGGGGCGGACCGTCGAGGTCAGGGTGCCGCCGCATGCCGCCGTGCAGGCGATCGAAGGACCCAGGCACACCCGGGGGACGCCGCCCAACGTGGTCGAGACCGACGCGCGGACCTGGATCGACCTGGCGCTCGGCCGGATCGGGTGGGACGAGGCGATGGCGAAGGGCGCCGTCTCAGCGAGCGGCGCCCGTGCCGACCTATCCGAATTCCTCCCCCTCTGACGTCAGGGGGTGCTCCACGGGAGCTTGTTCTGCACGCAGCGCTCGCTGAGCTGCGGCGGCAGGTTGGCGCACTCCGAGAAGTAGGCGCGGATCGCGAAGAACCCGCACACCGCCAGGACCAGCGTGGCGATGCCCAGGCCGATGCCGGTCCAGGACATGCCCTTGCTGCCGCCCTTGGACAGGGCGACCGCGCCGAGCACGATCGCGATGATCGCGGTGAGCACGCCGGTGAAGCACACCAGCAGCAGGAACACGCTCGCCACACCCAGCACCAGCGACGCCACCGCCAGGCCGTTGCCGGGCTTCTTGGGCTGCCAGTCCGGCTGGTACGGGCCGGGGCCGCCGGTGGGCGGGGTGTAGGCGCCGCCTCCGGCGGGTGGGTAGGCGGGGCCGCCGGGGGCGCCGCCGTACGGGCTGGACGGGGTGGAGCCGGGGACCGACGGGTCGGCGCCGCCGTACGGGGAGGCGCCGGGGACCGGGCCTTCCGCCGGACTCTGGGCGGCGGCCGCATAGGGATCCCGAGGCGGCCCCGCCCCATAGGGCACCTCCCCCGCACCCGCCCCTTGACCACCCGCACCCTGGCCACCGGCACCCTGGCCACCCGTGCCTTGACCGCCGGTGCCCTGATCGCCTTGACCCTGACCGCCCTGACCGCCCTGACCGCTTTGACCGCCCTGACCGCCCTGACCGCTTTGACCGCCCTGACCGCCCTGACCGCCCTGACCGCTCTGGCCGCCTGGGGCTGTGGCGCCGAAGGCCGCGCCCGCCGCGGCGCCCGCGGCGGCGGCACCTGCCGCACCTGCCGCACCTGCCGCACCTGGGCCGGCGGGTGTTCCGCTGCCCGGGGTGCCGCCTTCCGGGTACTCGCCGTACGTGGCGCCGGTGCCGTACTCCTTGGGGCCGCCCTCGTACGGGCTGGCCGGAGCGAACGTCGGGCGTTCCGGCGGCGTGGGCGGGTCGTAGCGCGACGGCTGCGGGCCCGATGACGACGAACTGCCCGGCCCCTCCCAGCTCGACGCCGGCGACGAACTCTCCCAGCCCGGGTAGGAAGGCGTCGAGCCCGGGACCTGGTACGCCTGCGTCTCCCCCGCTCCCGGCTGTTCGGAACCCTGCGGCTCCGGCGCGTCCCATGACCGGGTGGGCTCGGGTGTCCCGGCCGGAGGCGTGTCGTCGCGTGCCCACTCCGGGATCTCGTACGCGGTGGTGCGCTCGGTGTCCTGCGGCGCGGGCACGTCCGGCTCGTTCCACGGGGACGGCTCAGGCGGCGGCGGTGGCGGTGGCACGGTCGGCGGCACCACGGGCGGCACCGGCGTGATCGGCTCCTCGGCCGCCGCGCCTCCCCACGCCTCGGGCTCCCCCGCCCCACGCTCTTCCCGGCCGCCGCTGCCCTGCCCGTAGGGGCTGCTCCCAGCCTGACCGCCCTGTCCGGGCGTGTCATAGGGAGAGGGCTCGCCGTTGGAGGCGGGCTCCTGCCGCCCGTACGGCGGCGCCGCGGTCTCGTCTTCTCCGGGTACCGTCTCCTCCACCCACCACGAGGCGGGCTGCTCGTCGGAGTCGGGCGGCTCGGGCAGGTCGTCGTCCGGCCCGGCCGCGCGCGGCTGCGAGGGCGGCTGCGAGGGCGGTGCGGGCGGCGGCGACGGCTGGTCTGGCGCGTCTGGTGCGGGACGGCCGTGCGCAGGTGGGCGCGGCTCGTCCGGGTCCCCAGGTGTGGTCACGTCTGCGTCTCCCGACGGGGTCGTCATAGCCGGATACCCCACCTTCGCGCGCGTCCGGTCCCGGCAACCGCGCGACACGGTAAGAGTCCGCCCACGGTTGCTTCACGTTGCGCCAAAACCGCTGGCGGCGGGCAAGATGAAGGCATGCTCGACGAGACCCTCACCTACGCGCTCATCAAGATCACCAAGGTGCACCGCTACCGGGTGGCGGCCGAACTGAGCGAGCTGGGCCTGCACGTGGGCCAGGAGATGCTGCTCAACCAGTTGTGGCGCGAGGACGGGCTGTCGCAGAGCGAGCTGATCGCCCGGCTGGGCGTGGAGCCGCCCACGGTGACGAAGACGATCCAGCGCCTGGAGCGGGCCGGGTTCGTCCGCCGCACGCCGGACCCGAAGCGGCCCCGGCTGAGCCACGTCCATCTGACGGAGGCGGGCAAGGCGTTGCGGGCGCCGGTGGAGGAGATCTGGGAGCGCAACGACCGCGAGGTGCTGGCCCAGCTCGCCCCGGAGGACCGCGCGACGATGGTCAGATTGGTCGGCCAGCTGTGGGCCTGCCCTTCCGCCGAGGGCGAAACTCCCTTGCACCGTTGCGATTAGCCGACTAATTAGTTGGCTAAGAGCAACGAATGGAGTCCTCATGCACGTTCTCGTCACCGGCGGCTCGTCCGGCATCGGCGCCGCCACCGCCCGCGCGTTCGGCCGCGCCGGGCACCGTGTCACCCTGACCTACAAGTCCGGCCCCGACCGTGCCGAACGGGTCGTGAAGGAAATCGAGCAGGCCGGCGGGACGGCGGCGGCCGTACACCTGGATCTGGGTGAGCACGGGAGCGTCCGGGCGGCGGTCGCCGCGGCGGGGCCGTTCGACTCGGTGATCGCCAACGCGGTGATGTGGGGCGGGGACGCGCCCAGGACGGAGAGTTTCGAGGAGATTCCGATCGAGCACTGGAGCGAGATGCTCCACGCCAACGTGCTCGGCAACGTGGTGCTCGCGCAGTCCGTGTTGCCCGCGATGCGGGAGCGGGGTTTCGGACGGGTCGTTCTGGTCTCCTCGGGGATCGCCGAGGAGGGTACACCCGGCGCCGGCCCGTACGGCACCGCCAAGATGGCCCTGCACGGCCTGGCCCGCACGCTGGCCTGGCAGGCGGGCATGGACGGCGTCCTGGTGAACGTGGCCGCCGTCGGCCTGACCAGGACGGACAGCAGTCCGATCCCCGGGCAGGTGTTCGACGCGGTGGCCGGCCGTACACCCAGCAAGAGGTTGTCCACCGCGGACGACGTGGCGGCGCTCCTGCTCTTCCTCGGTTCCGCCGCCAACCACAACCTCACCGGCGAGATCATCCGAGAAGGGTCGAACGCGGCACGATCCTCCCATGTCACCTGATCTCGCACCCGGGTGTGCGAGCACGGAAGTGGCCGACCTAAACTGAGGTACGTGCTGAAGGGCGACGGCCGGCTCGGCCATGACCTGGACCCCCAAGACCGTGCTCCCAAGGATGCCTGCGGTGTCTTCGGCGTGTGGGCCCCAGGCGAGGAAGTATCCAAACTCACCTACTACGGGCTGTACGCGTTGCAGCACCGCGGCCAGGAGTCCGCGGGCATCGCGGTCAGCGAGGGCAGCAGGATCCTCGTCTACAAGGACATGGGGCTCGTCGCCCAGGTCTTCGACGAGTCGGTGCTCGGAACCCTGCGCGGTCACCTGGCCATCGGCCACTGCCGCTACTCCACCACCGGTTCCAGCGTCTGGGAGAACGCTCAGCCCACGCTGAGCTCCACCGACCAGGGCGGGCTCGCGCTCGCCCACAACGGCAACCTGATCAACACCCCGGTCCTGGCCCAGCGCCTTGAGCCGGGCACCACCAGGGCCACCACCGACACCGAGGTGCTCACCACCCTGCTCGCGCAGGACCGCAGCCGCTCCATCGAGGACGCCGCCGCGGAACTGCTCCCGCAGGTGCTCGGCGCCTACTCGCTGGTGTTCATGAACGAGAAGACCCTCTACGCGGCCCGCGACCCGCAGGGCATCCGCCCGCTGGTCCTGGGCCGCCTGGAGCGGGGCTGGGTCGTCGCCTCGGAGACGGCCGCGCTCGACATCGTCGGCGCCACGTTCGTGCGCGAGGTCGAGCCGGGCGAGCTGCTGACCATCGACGAGCGCGGCGTGCGCTCGCGCAGGTTCGCGGTCGCCGAGCCGAAGGGCTGCCTGTTCGAGTACGTCTACCTGGCCCGCCCCGACACCACGATCGCCGGGCGCGGCGTGCAGGTCACCCGCGTCGAGGTCGGCAGGGTGCTGGCCCGCGAGCACCCGGTCGAGGCCGACCTGGTCATCCCGACGCCCGAGTCGGGCACCCCCGCCGCCGTCGGCTACGCCGAGGAGTCCGGCATCCCCTACGGCCAGGGCCTGGTCAAGAACTCCTACGTCGGCCGCACGTTCATCGAGCCGTCGCAGACCATCCGCCAGCTCGGCATCCGGCTCAAGCTCAACCCGCTGCGCGAGGTCGTGGAGGGCAAGCGGCTGGTCGTCGTCGACGACTCGATCGTGCGCGGCAACACCCAGCGCGCGATCGTCAAGATGCTGCGCGAGGCGGGCGCGCGCGAGGTGCACGTGCGCATCTCCTCCCCGCCGGTCTCCTGGCCGTGCTTCTACGGCATCGACTTCGCCACCCGCGCCGAGCTGATCGCCGGCTCGCTGTCGGTGGAGGAGATCAGGGCCTCCCTGGGCGCCGACTCGCTCGGCTACATCTCCCTGGAAGGCCTGACCGAGGCCACGACCATCCCCGCCGACCGCCTCTGCCGCGCCTGCTTCGACGGCAGTTACCCGATCCCGATCGACCAGGACAACGTCGGGAAGTACGTGTTGGAGAGCACCAAGTGACCACCTACGAGGCCGCCGGGGTCGACATCGCGGCGGGCGAGCGCGCCGTCGAGCTGATGAAGGCCAAGGTCGCGCGCTCGCGCCGGCCCGAGGTGGTCGACGACGCCAGTGGCTTCGCCGGGTTGTTCGACGCCTCGTTCCTGCTGCGTTACAAGCGGCCGCTGCTGGCCACGTCGACCGACGGCGTGGGCACCAAGGTCATGATCGCGCAGCAGTACGGCAAGCACGACACCATCGGCATCGACCTGGTCGGCATGGTCCTCGACGACCTGGTGGTCTGCGGCGCCGAGCCGCTGTTCATGACCGACTACATCGCCTGCGGCAAGGTGGTGCCCGAGCGTGTCGCCGAGATCGTCGGCGGCGTGGCCGAGGGCTGCCGCCTGGCCGGGGCGGCGCTGGTCGGCGGCGAGACCGCCGAGCACCCCGGCGCCATGGGCGCCGACGAGTACGACCTGGCCGGCGCCGGCACGGGCGTGGTCGAGGCCGCGGACATGCTCGGTCCCGACCGGGTGCGCGCGGGCGACGTGGTGCTGGGCCTGGCCTCGTCGGGCATCCACTCCAACGGCTACTCGCTCGTGCGGCACGTGGTGAAGAACGCCGGGCTGTCGCTGGACGACGAGCTGCCCGAGCTCGCCCGCCCGCTGGGCGAGGAACTGCTGGAGCCCACCCGTATCTACTCCCTCGACTGCCTGGAGCTGGCCCGCTCGGTCGAGGTGCACGCCTACTCCCACATCACGGGCGGCGGCGTCGAGGGCAACATCGCGCGTTCCCTGCCGCCAGGGCTTGACGCGGTGCTGTCGCGGGAGTCGTGGACGGTGCCCGCCGTCTTCCAGGTCCTGGCCGGGCACGGCTCGATCGAGCAGCAGGCGATGGACCGCACGTTCAACCTGGGTGTGGGCATGGCCGCGATCGTCGCCCCCGAGGCGGCCGACGCGGCCCTGCGCCTGCTGGAGTCGCGCGGGCTGCCCGCGTGGGTGCTGGGCGAGATCGTCCCCGGCACCGGCGCCGCCCGCTACTCCTAACCCGCCATCCGGCCCACTCCCGCGTCGATGAGCACGTGGGGTGGGCCGTCCAGCAGCGGTACGGCCGGCACCTCGTCCTCCGGCATCCGCCAGTCCTGCACGGGCACCAGTCCCGGCCCGATCAGCTCGAACCCGTCGAAGAAGCCGAGCACCTGCTCGCGGGTGCGGAACACCGACTGGATCGGCGAGCCGGCGGTGGCGACGCTCAGCTGCCGTTTCGCCTCGGGGTGGCTCTCGTCCATGGCGTGGGTGAGCACGAGATGGCTGCCCGGCGCCATCCGCTCGCGGAAGCGCTTGACGATGCCGTGGGGGTCCTCGCCGTCCAGGACGAAGTGGAGCAGCCCGACCATCAGCACCCCGACCGGCTGCTCGAAGTCGATGAGGCCGCGGACGTGCGGGTCGGTGAAGATGGCGTCGGGGTCCCTGGCGTCGGCCAGGATGCCGGCCACGCCGGGCGCGCTGGCCAGCAGCACCTCGGCGTGCAGCCGTACGACGGGGTCGTAGTCGACGTAGACGACCCGGCAGGCGGGGTTGGTCCGCCTGGCCACCTCGTGCACGCTGGGCGAGGTGGGGATGCCGGTGCCGAGGTCGATGAACTGCCGGATGCCCTGCTGGGCCATGTGGTGCACGGCGCGGGTGAGGAAGTTCCGGGAGGCGCGGGCGACGAGTTTCGTGTCCGGCGCGAGCGCCAGTAACTTGTCGGCGACCGCTCGATCCACCGCGAGGTTGTCCTTGCCGCCGAGCAGGTAGTCGTAGACACGGGCGGAGCTGGGGACGGTGGGGTCGACGCCGGGCGGAACACGTTCGAGCTCGGTCACAGGAACCATCGTATGCCGCGCAGGTCCCATGATCGTGGGATCATCCCGGATATTCCGCCTATGGACTCGGCGCCGCCGGAACACTGACATACGGCACTACCCGGGGGCATCGCCCGTCGAGCAGCCTTTTTCCATGGCAAACGCCCTGGAACTCACGGCCGTCAGCAAACGCTACGGCCAGACCAGAGCCCTCGACGGCGTCGATCTGACCGCCGAGCAGGGCCAGACGATCGCGGTGCTCGGCCCGAACGGCGCGGGCAAGAGCACCCTGCTCTCCATCGCCCTCGGCCTGCTCCCGCCCACCTCCGGTGCCGCCGCCGTACTCGGCCATCCGCCGGTCGCGGCCCTGCGCAAGGGCCTGGTCGGCGTCCTGCTGCAGGAGTCCGGCCTGCTGGAGGACGTCCGGGTGGCCGAGCTGGTCACGGCGACCGCCGGCATGTACCAGAAGCCGATGCCGGTGGAGCAGGCCCTGCGCGCCGCCCGCGCGGACGGCTTCGCGGCCCAGCGGATCGGCAGGCTCTCCGGCGGACAGCGGCAGCGGGTGCGCATCGCCCTCGCCCTGATCGGCGACCCGCGCCTGCTCGTGCTGGACGAACCCACCGTCGGACTCGACGTGGACGGCCGCCGCGCCCTGTGGCAGGAGGTACGGGCCCGCACCGCCCAGGGCCGCACCGCGGTCTTCGCCACCCACTACCTCACCGAGGCCGACGACTACGCCGACCGGGTGATCCTGCTGGCCAAGGGCAAGGTCGTGGCCGACGGACCGGTCGAGAAGATCAAGGAGCTGGTCGGCGGCAGCGAGGTGCACGTCACGCTGGACGCCGCCGAGGTGGGGGCGCTCCAGGCGTTGCCCGGGGTGCGCCAGGTGCGGGTGGAGGGCGGCGCCGCCGTACTGCGGACCAATGACTCCGACGCGACATTGCGCGCGCTGTTCGCGACATTCACCGACGCCAGAGACGTCCGCACGGCCGGGACCGACCTCGAAAGCGCCTTCGTGAGCCTGACGGGAGGCAACTGATGCGCTCCTACGTCAAGCTCGAACTGCTGCGGTCCGTGCGCAACACCACCAGCCTCATCATGCTGACCGTCTTCCCCCTCGTGCTCTACCTGGTGTGGACGAAGGTGCTGCGGGTCGTCCCCGCGGGGCCGCAGCAGGTCGACTTCGCCGCGTACACGATGGTCTCGATGGCCGTCTACGGCGCGATGGGCGGCGCGCTGTTCATCGGCGGCGCGATCGCCATGGAACGCTCGAAGGGCTGGCTGCGGCAGCTCGCCGTCACGCCGCTGCCCGCCCACGGCTACATCTCGGCCAAGCTGATCGCGGGCGCGACCGGGGTCCTGCCGAGCATCTTCGCCGTGCTCGCCGGGGGCGCCCTCATCTCCGGTGTACGGCTGCCGCCCGGCACCTGGCCCGCGCTCGTGGTGCTGATCTGGGTGGGCGTGGTGCCGTTCGCCGCTCTGGGCGTCGCCTTCGGCTACACGATGAACGGGCAGGCGGCGAACCTGGCCATGATCGGCGTCTTCTTCGGGCTGTCCGTCCTGGGCGGGTTGTGGCTGCCGGTTCAGCTCATGCCGGAGTTCATGCGGACGCTGGCCGAGTACAGCCCTGCCTACCAGGCCGGATCTCTCGGCTGGCGGGCTCTGGCCGGCGACTGGCCGACGGTCAGGTCGCTGGTCGTGCTGGCCGGGTGGACGCTGCTGTTTTCCGGGCTGGCCGCCTGGCGTTACCGTCGGGCCTTGTGAAGGTGGCGGCGCGCGGCGAGTTCGGCAACGGCCGTAGCAAAGTCAGGGCGGGCTCGGTGGCCTGGCTGCTGGTGACGCTCTGGCCGCTGTGGACGTTCTTGTCCACCGGTCCGGCCCTGCCGCGCGTCCTGTGGGCGTTCGGCGGGCTCGCGGTGCTGTCGGGCTGCTGGATGACGATCATGTGGCGGATGCTCGGCGAGCACAGCGGCGCGCCCCGGCGGTGGCCCATGGCCGGACTGGCCGCGGCCGCGCTCGCGCTCCTTCCCGTGCTCGGGCCGCCCTGGGCGTTCGTCGCGTTCATCTACGTCATCACCGGACTGGCCGCGACGACCGGCGGCGCCGGGTTCGTCGCCGGAGTGCTGCTGACCATCGCCGTGACCATGGGCTTCCTGCTCGCGCACGGGCTGACGGTGTGGTGGCTGATGCTCGTCATCCTGGCCCAGGCCGGTGCCGTACACGGCATGAAGCAGATGGGCCACCTGCTCGTCCGGCTGGCCGCCGCGCGCGCCCAGGTGGCCCAGCTCGCCGTGGACAACGAGCGGCTGCGCTTCTCCAGGGACCTGCACGACACCCTCGGCCACACCCTGACCTCGATCACCATCAGAAGCCAGCTCGCCGCCCGGCTGGCCCGCACCGACCCCGACCGCGCCGCGCGGGAGATGGGCGACGTGGAGGCCGCCGCCCGCCAGGCCCTCGACGAGGTACGGCACGCCGTCGCCGGATACCGGGCCCCGGCGCTGTCTGAAGAGCTGGAGAAGGCGGCGCGGGAGCTGGAGCTGGCCGGGGTCGAGGTGGAGGTCTCCCCCGCCGGCGGCCCGATCCCGGGGGCCGCGGAGACGCTGCTGGCGTGGGCGGTGCGCGAGGCCGCCACCAACGTCCTGCGCCACAGCGACGCGCGGCACTGCTGGATCACGTTGAGCGTGGACACGACCTGGGCGGAGCTGGAGGTCCGCGACAACGGCCCCACGACCGCCCCTCCCGCCACGCTTTCAGACCGGCCTCCCGCCACGGCCGGGCTTCTGGATGGCGCGGCCAGGCGGGGTAACGGGTTGACCGGGCTGGCCGAGCGGGTGGCCGGGGCCGGTGGGTCGCTGGATGTGGGTGCCCTGCCGGAGGGCGGGTATCGCCTGTGTGCCCGCGTGCCGCTGGAGGCCGCGTGATCCGTGTGCTCATCGCCGACGACCAGGACCTCGTCAGGGGCGGGCTGGCCGCGCTGCTCGGCCTGGAGGCCGACATCGAGGTGGTGGCCCAGGTGGGCCGGGGCGACCTGGTCGAGGCCGCGGCGGCGGAGCACCGGCCCGACGTGATCCTGCTCGACATAGAGATGCCCGGAATGTCCGGGCTGGAGGTGGCCGAGCGGTTGCCGGGCCATCGGGTGGTGATCGTGACCACGTTCGGGCGCCCCGGCTACCTCAGCCGGGCTCTGGACGCCGGGGTGGCCGGGTTCGTGGTCAAGGACGCGCCGGCCGCGGAGCTGGCGGGAGCCGTACGGCGGGTGATGGCGGGTGAGCGGGTGATCGACCCCAAGCTGGCCGTGAGCGCGAGCGCCGTCGGGCCGAGCCCGCTCACGCAGCGGGAACGCGAGGTGCTGCGCACGGCCCGCGACGGCTCGACCGTGGCCGACATCGCCCGCCGCCTGTTCCTGACCGAGGGGACGGTACGCAACTACCTGTCGTCGGCGATCGGCAAGACCGGCGCCCGAAACCGTGCCGAAGCGGTACATGTGGCCGAGTCGCGGGGCTGGTTGTAGCTGTACAGTGCCACGCATGACTGAGGGGCTCGTGCAGATCGCGGCAGAGGTGGAGACGTTCCTGGCGAGCCTGCCGCCGGGGGCCGGGCGGGTGACGCTGCGGCCGCTGACCAGGCACGACGAGGACGAGTTCACCAGGCTGACCAAGGCCAGCGCGGAGCTGCACCACCCTTGGATGTCGTTGCCCGCCACCGCAGAGGAGTACCAGGCCTACCTGGCCCACTTCGACCCCGCGACCACCCGCCGCCTGCTGGTGTGCCTGCGCGACAGCGGCGACATCACCGGCATGGTCAACATCAACAGCATCATCCGCGGCCGCTTCCAGAACGGCTCGCTCGGCTACGCGGCCTTCGCCCCCACCGCCGGCCACGGCTACATGAGCGAGGGCCTGGCCCTCGTCCTGCGCTACTCCTTCGAGCAGTTGCGGCTCCACCGCCTGGAAGCCCAGATCCAGCCGGGCAACCACGCCTCGCTCAAGCTCGTCCAGCGCCTCGGCTTCCGCCATGAGGGCTTCTCCCCCGGGATGCTGTTCATCGACGGCGCCTGGCGCGACCACGAACGCTGGGCCATCCTCAACCCCGACCCCTGGCCGGCCCACCCCTCGCTGCCCAACCCCTAGACGGCGGCGGAGGCCAGCGCCAGGCAGGCCGCGGCCAGCACGAGGAAGGTCCCGGGAAAGGGCAGGTGCGCGAGGACGCGGGCGCGCGCGACGGCGAACACGGCGCCGGCGAAGAAGAGCACCAGCCCTGCCGCAGCGGCGATGCCGATCGCGGGTACGGCCAGCCCGGCCAGCAGCCCGACCGCCCCCGCCGCCTTGGCCACGCCCAGCCAGGTGATCCACGAACGCGGCACGCCGTACTTGTCCATGTTGACGAGGACCCACTTGGCGCGGGCGAAGTCGACGGCGGCCGCCGCGAAGTTGCATGCGGCGGCCACCACGACCACCACGACATAGGCGGTGAACACCGGCTGTTCCCCCTTCGCTGGATGTGTGTTCCACCCTTGCCGAGCCGCGCCGAAGGCGTCCAATAGCTGTATCGATAACCTGATGGAATGGATGTGGACACGCGGCTCGTCCGCTCCTTCCTCGCCGTCGCCGAGGAGGGCAACCTGACCAGGGCCGCCGAGCGGCTCTACGTGTCCCAGCCCGCGCTGACCAAGCAGATCAAGAGCCTGGAGACGCAGCTCGGCGTGCGGCTGTTCACCCGCTCGCGGGCCGGGATGGCGCTCACCGAGGCGGGGCGGGCGTTGCGCGAGCGGGCGCCCGGCATGCTGGCCGCCTGCGACCAGGCGCTGCGCGAGACGAAGAGCGCCGCGAGCATGGCCGCCCGCGTGCTGAGGGTCGGGTTCCTGGCCAGCGCGGCCAACGAGGCCACGCCGGACATCGTCGCCGCGTTCGGCCGGCTGCGTCCCGGCTGGCGGGTGGAGATGCGACAGGCCGCCTGGTCCGACCCGAGTGCCGGGCTGGCGGACGGCGAGGTGGACGCGGCCCTGCTCCGCCTGCCGTTCCCCGGACAGGAAGCGCTGCGGCACGAGGTGCTGCTTGAGGAGCCGCGCTGGGTCGCGCTGCCCTCCTCCCACCCGCTCGCCGTACGCGCCGAGATCGCCTTCGCCGACCTGTGGGACGAGGCCTTCGTCGCCGCGCCGCAGGAGACCGGCCCGTGGCGCGACTACTGGCTGGCCGCCGACGAGCGCGACGGCCGCCCGCCGCGCGTCGGTGCCACCACCGACCAGCCCGACGCCTGGCTCCAGGCCATCGCCAACGGGTACGGCGTCGCCCTCGCCCCCGCCTCATCGGCCCGCTACTACGCCCGGCCCGGGGTCACCTATCGCCCGGTGACCGGCGTCAGCCCGACCCGGGTCGGCATCGCCTGGCCACCCGCCGCCGACACCGACCCCGTCGTCCAGGACTTCGTACGCTGCTGCCGGGACGCCTGCGGGTAGGGCTCATGCGGCGGGCTTCATGCAGTGGGCAGGCCCATACAGCGCGTAGGGCTCTTTCAGCGGGTGGGGCTCTTTCAGTCGTCGGTGAACTGCTCGGTGGCGGTGCGGCCGGCGCCGGTGGTGCGCTGGAGGAACCCGGCGATGAGCGCGAGCTCGCTGTCGGTGTAGTCCTCGCAGAGCGCGTCCATCTGCGCGTTCATGCCGGAGAAGAGCCGGTAGACCTCCCGGTTGCGTTCGCGGCGGGCCCGCACGGTGATGGCGCGGCGGTCGGGGCCGTCGGGGTCGCGTTCGCGCACGATCCAGCCGCCGCGCTGGAGCCGGTCGAGGATGCCGGTCAGCGTGGCGGGGTGCAGACCGGCCTGGCGCGCCAGCGCGCCGGGGGTGAGCGGGCCGTGCCGGTTGAGCAGGTCGAGGCAGCTCCAGTCGACGTCCTTGAGGTTGACCTGCGCACCGATCTGGCGGTTGAGCAGTGCCAGCTGGATGTTCAGGTCGCGCAGGGACTCCTTGACCGCCCTGACGACCCGCCTCCGCTCACGCGGATCACCTTCTACGAAACTCATATCGTATGACTCTCAAACTATATGTTACGGTTTCCATATGATACGACTTCCGAACGCCACCGTCCTGGTAACCGGAGCCACCGGCATCGTCGGCCGCCCGCTGATCGACCTCCTGCTCGCCCAGGGAGCCAAGGTGCGCGCGGTGACCCGCGACGCGCGCGCCGCCGCCCTGCCCGACGGGGTCGACGTCGTGGAGGGCGACCCGGCCGGCGCCCTGGACGGCGTCTCCAGCCTGTTCCTCAACCCGCGCGCCCTCGGCCTGCACCCCGACCCGCGCGCCGTCACGGCCGCCGCCGACCGGCTGCTGAGCCTGGCCCGCGAGCACGGGGTCGGGCGAGTGGTCACCATGTCCGCCCTGAACGTCGACCACGACCTCGACGAGCAGCCCTCCCGGCTGCGCGGCGAGTACAACAAGGAGACCGAGGCGGCCGTCACGGCCTCCGGCATGGAGTGGACGGCCCTGCGCTCCGGCTACTACGCCGTCAACACGATCGGCTCGTGGGCCACCCAGATCCGCGCCGGTGACACCGTGCGCGGCGCGTACGCCGCGGCGGCATGGGCGCCCCTGCACGAGCGCGACCTCGCCGCCGTGGCCGCGCATGCCCTGCTCACCGGCGACCTGGCCGGCGAACGCCCGGTCCTGACCGGCCCCCGGGCCCTCACCCAGCAGGAGATGATCGAGACCATCGGCGCGGCGATCGGCCGGCCGCTGCGCTTCGAGGAGGTGGCGCCGGAAGCCGCGCGGCAGGGGTTCCTGCGCGCCGGGATACCCGAGGCGCTGGCCGACGGCTTCCTGACCCTGCAGGCCCGCTCCTACCTCCAGCACGACCTGGTCACCGGCGAGGTCGAGAGAATCCTCGGCCGCCCCGGACTCACCTTCACCGAATGGGCTACCGAACACGCCACCGACTTCCACCCATAGCCGCCACAAGACCCAAGAGCCCATAGCCGCCGCCTCAAGAGGCTGTAGCGGCCCCAGAGGGCCATGGACGCCTTGGAGCGGCCTAAAGGCAGGAGGCCCGGGGTACGCCGTGGAGCCGGGAGAGACTGGGGAGACCGGGGAGGCTGGGGAGAGCGGCCAAGGCTGGGAGACCGGGAGGCCGCGGGACCGGGAGACCGGGGAGGGTGGGGAGGCCTTTAGAGGGTGGCGGGGGTGGGTTCGGCTAGGTGGGTGGCCTGGCGTCCTGTCTGGGTCCAGTACCAGCCGAGCGAGCCCGTGAGCCGCGTGGCCAGGCGGGTGTCGCCCAGCAGTTCGGCCGCCTCCCGCGCGCCGCGCAGGTTGGCGCTCTCCACGTCCAGCCGGCTCACCCAGCGGTGCCGGGCGGGACCCGACCTGTACGCCTCGGCGCACTCGGCGAGCTGTGTGTAGTACGTGGCATACCACCGCAGGACGAGGTCGTGCTCGCCCGACTCGCGCAGCCGTTCCATGCCATAGGCGGACACGGACTCCAGCAGCCGGTACCGCCCCCCGGAGCGCACGACCAGCGACCGGTCCACCAGCCGGGCCAGCAGGTCGGCGACGCCGGCCGGGTCGAGGTGGTCGGGCCCGAGCCCGGCCGCCTGCGCCTCTGCGGCCAGTTCGACGTCACCGGGCGGGCCGCCGGGCAGCGGCATGGGCACCGCGCACACCCGTTCCGCCGCCTCCAGCGTGCACCCGCCCACCTGTACGGCCAGCCGCCGCAACACCACGCGCTCCGGCTCGCTGAGCAGGTCCCAGCTCCAGTCGATGGCCGCCTTGAGCGTGCGCTGATGGGCGGGCCCGGCCCGGCGTCCGGCCGACAGCAGCCGGAACCGGTCATCCAGCCGGTCGGCCAGGGCGCGGATGCCCATCGAACGCACCCGGGCCGCCGCCAGCTCCAGGGCCAGCGGGATGCCGTCCAGCCGGCGGCAGATCACCTCGACGGCTTCGGCGTCCCGGGGCGGTAGCGGCGTACCGGGGAGGGCTCGGGTGGTGAACAGGCGCGCGGCGGCGGCGGGGTCCAGCGGCGCGACCTCCCGCACGACCTCGCCCGCGACGCCCAGCGGCTCCCTGCTGGTGGCCAGGACGCGCAGGTCCGGTGCGGCGCGCAGCAGCAGGTCGGCGAGCTTGGCCACGGGCTCGACGACGTGCTCGCAGTTGTCGAGGATCAGCAGCGCCCGCCGTGTACCCAGGGCGGCGGCGAGGTCGCCGTCGTCACGCAGCCCGAGCGCCGCGGCCACCATCCCGGGCACCTCCGGCTCCGAGGAGGCGGACAGCTCCACCAGATGGGCGCCGTCGGGGAAGCCGTCGGACAGGCGGCGGGCGGCTTCCAGAGCCAGGCGGCTCTTGCCCACCCCGCCGCTGCCGGTCAGCGTGACCAGGCGGGCCGAGGCGGGCAGGCCGAGCAGGTCGGCCAGCGCCTTTTCCCTGCCGACGAGTTCGGTCAGCGGCTCGGGCAGGCGGGCGGGCGCGGGCGCCGGGGCGGGCGCGGGGCGGCGGAGGGCGGGGCGCTGTTCGAGGATCGCCTGGTGCAGGGCGGCGAGTTCGGGGGCGGTGTCGAGGCCCAGCTCCTCGCGCTTGCGCTCACGCAGGGCGCGGTAGACCTCCAGGGCGTCGGCCTGCCGTCCCGACCGGTAGAGGGCGCGCATGAGCAGCGCGTGGAAACGCTCCCGCAGCGGGTGCTGGGCGGTGAGCTCGCTCAGCTCGCCGACCAGCGCGGCGTCCTGGCCGAGCGCGAGCCGTACGTCGGCATAGTCCTCGACGGCGGCCAGGCGCTGCTCCTCCAGCCGGAGGGCGGTCCTGTGCACGAGCGGCGAGTCGGCGAAGTCGGCGAACGCGGGCCCGCGCCACCACGCCAGCGCCTCGGCGAGCACGGCGGCCCGCTCGCCGGGCCCGCCGGACGCGAGGCCGGGGCCGCCCGTGGACGGGAAGCGGTCCAGGGTCGCCTGGAAGCGGTGCGCGTCGGTGTCGGCCTCGATCAGGTAGCCGGGCGCGCGGGTGACGACGAGCAGCCTGGCCCCGGGCTCGGCCTCGTCCAGCGCCCGGCGCAGCTGCGACACCTTGGCGCGCAGCGCGGCCAGCGGGTTGCCCGGTGGTTCTGGCCCCCAGAGGCTCTCGATCAGCCGTACCGCCGGAACGACCCGCCCGTTGTGGGCGAGCAGCCCGGCCAGCAGGGCCCGTACCTTGCGCTCGGGCACCCCCACGGCACGGCCGTCGGCGATCACCTCAAGCGGCCCCAACACGGCGAAGCGCATGAAGCTCACCCTAAACACCTCCGAACATTTCCCGAACGTCCGCCCTTGAGGCTGATCACATGACTACTACTGTTCCCCGTACCGGGGCCGGGGCGTGGCTGGGGCTGTCCGTGCTCGCCCTGGCCACGTTGTTGCTCGCTGTGGACAACACCGTTCTGCTGCTGGCTCTGCCCCATCTGGCCGCCGATCTGAATCCCAGCGCCACCGAGCTGCTGTGGATCACCGACGTGTACGGCTTCATGATCGCCGGATTCATCATCACCATGGGCTCGCTCGGCGACCGGATCGGACGGCGCAGGCTGCTGCTGATCGGCTCGGTCATGTTCGGCGCCGCCTCCGCGCTGGCCGCCTACTCCACCTCGACGACCATGCTGATCGTCGCGCGGGTGCTCCTGGGCGTCGCCGGGGCGGCGATCGGGCCGTCGGCGCTGGCGCTGGTGGCCGGGTTGTTCCCGGGGGCCAGGCAGCGGGCCATCGCGATCGGCGTGTTCACCGCGTGCTTCATGGGCGGGGCGGCGGCCGGGCCGGTGATCGGCGGGCTGCTGCTGGAGCACTTCTGGTGGGGGTCGGTGTTCCTGATGGGCGTGCCGATCATGGCGTTGGTCGTGCTTGGCGGGCTCGCCTATCTGCCGGAGACCGGGGGCGGCGGCTCGGCCCGGCTCGACCTGGCCAGCGTTGCCCTGTCGATGGCCGCGCTCCTGCCGCTCGTCTACGGGCTGAAGGAACTGGCCGACGATCCCGGCCAGGTGGTGGCGTACGTGGCCGTTCTGGTCGGGCTGGTGTGCGGCGCGGCGTTCGTACGGCGGCAGCGCACGCTGGCCGAGCCGCTGCTGGACATGAGCCTGTTCGCCAACCGGTCCTTCAGGACGGCGCTGCTGATCCTGGCGCTGGCGATGGTGACGCAGGGCGGCGTGTACCTGTTCGTGAGCCAGCACCTCCAGCTCGTCGAGGGCCTGTCTCCGCTGAGCGCCGGGCTGTGGATGGCGCTGCCCGCGCTCGGTCTGGTCGGCGGCTCGCTCGCGGCACCGGTGATCGCCGGGAGGTTCCGGCCCGGACTGGTGGTCGGGGTGGGGCTCGTGGTGTCGGCGGCCGGCTTCGTCGTGATGGTGGCCGGCGACGGGCTCGTCATGCTCTTCACCGGCGTCACGATCGCCTTCCTCGGCATGGCTCCCGTGGGCGCCCTGGGTCTCGGCCTCATCGTGGGTTCGGCGCCGGAGGAACGGGCCGGGTCCGCCTCGGCCATCGGGGAGTGCGGCGGCGAGCTGGGCATCGCGCTCGGCGTCGCGCTGCTCGGCAGCGTCGGCACCGCCGTCTATGGCGGCCTCGCCACCTCACCGCAGGCGGGCGACTCGCTCAGCGAGGCACTCGACGCCGCCTCCGGCCTCGCTCCCGCGCAGGCCGCCGCCCTGATCGCGGAGGCGCAGAGCGCGTTCACCCAGGGGCTGGTCGTCGTCTCGGTCATCAGCGCGGTGATCGTGCTCGCCCTGGCCGTCTCCTCCCTGACCCTGCTCAGGCACCTACGCCCGATCGGGCAGTCGGGCGACGGCGCGGCGATCCTGCGCGAACCCTGATCCGCTGGCGTTCCCTGTCACATCTCCCGATCGACGTGGAAGCGGAACCACCGAGAAGGAGAAACCCATGAGAAAGATCGTCGCCGGCCTGTTCGTCTCGCTCGACGGAGTGGTGGAGGCGCCGGACAAGTGGCACTTCCCCTACGTCAACGACGAGCTGACCGGGGCCGTCATGGCCCAGCAGCAGGGCGCCGACACCCTGCTGCTCGGCCGGGCCACCTACGAGGTGTTCGCCGCGTCCTGGCCGCACCGCAGCGACCCGATGGCCGACCACCTCAACAACGTCCGCAAGCTGGTCGTCTCCACCACGCTGCCCAGCGCCGACTGGAACAACTCCACCCTGATCAGCGGCGACGCGATCGAGGAGCTGCGCCGGATCAAGGAGGGGCCCGGCGGGAACATCGGCATGACCGGCAGCGTCAAGCTGACCCGCGCCCTGCTCGGCGCGGGTCTCGTCGACGACCTGCACCTGTACGTCCACCCGATCGTGCTGGGCCCGGGGACCCGCCTGTTCGACGAGACGGCGGAACGGCTGCCGCTCAGGCTGGCCGGCTCCGCCACCTTCACCACCGGCGTCGTCCACCTTCACTACCAGCCCGCGTGATCAGCCCGCGTTGCTGATCACGCGCTGCGGAGTCAGCCGGATCACCACGCGGACCGCCTCCTCTGGCAACTCCAGGTACGCCCGCCCGGCGCCCTCGCCCTCGTACTTCTCCGCCAGCTCCACCGCCAGCCGCCGGCCCTCGTCCTCGGTGACCGTCGTCAGGCCGCGGACCTCGACGTACCGGTCGGGGTCCGTGAGCTCGAACACGCTCAGGCTGGCCCGCGGGTCGCGCTCCAGGTTGGTGACCTTGCGCCGGCCCGACTGGGAGGAGATCACGACGTCGTCACCGTCCGTGCCCACCCACACGACGGAGGTCTGCGGACTGCCGTCGGGGTTGAGGGTGGCCAGAATGCCGATGTTGGGAGCGTCGAGGATCTTTCTGGCGGTGTCACTCAGAGACAAGTTCATGACCGGATCACATCACACAGGCACCCGGCGCGGGGATCCCGCACCGGGTGCCTGCCACAAGACGTCAACCGGGAGAACGGCTACCGGCGGCCGGACGTACGGTCATCGTCGTCGTCCTCAGCGCCGTAGTCATCGGCGTAATCGGCATAGCGATCCGCCAGCTCATCGTTGAGGTCGTCGGCGTCGTCGTCGGTCTGGCCGGAGTCTCCGACCCCGAGTTCATCGCGAAGACGTTCAAGATCTGTGCCACCGCTGTTGTACTTCAGCTGGCGAGCAACCTTGACCTGCTTGGCCTTTGCTCGGCCGCGCCCCATTGGCTCGACCCCCTCGTGTGGGGTCGTCCCCGACCCCTCGTCGCTAACGCACCACTCGCTGACGCCGCTGTCTTCGGACGTCAGCCTCTCGTTCGCCTATTACCGTACCTGTTTTGTGCCCAGCTCGGTACGTCGTATGGGCGCGGGGCGTCAGGCGCCCAGCCAAATGCCCCTGATTCGCCCGACTTCCGACATTCTGCGCTCCGCCAGCCTATCGGCTGCCACCGCAGGAGGTACGCCCTCCTCAGCGGCGATTCCGAAGATCTTCAAGGTCGTGTCGTAGATCTTGGCGGCCCTGGACCGCGCGCGGTCCATGTTGAAGCCCTCGATCTCGTCGGCGACCTGGATGACCCCGCCGGAGTTCACCACGTAGTCGGGAGCGTAGAGGATGCCCCGGTCGGCGAGCTGCTTCTCCACGCCGGGGTGGGCGAGCTGGTTGTTGGCGGCGCCGCACACGATCTTGGCACGGAGCGTCTCCACCACCGCGTCGGTCAGCGCGCCGCCCAGGGCGCACGGGGCGAAGACGTCGATGTCGGAGACGGCCATGGCGGCGGCGTCTGCCACCACCTCGACCTCCGGATGGCGCTGGCGCACCCGCTCGATCGCCTCCTGGCTGACGTCGCAGACGACCACCTCGGCGCCGTCCTCGCGCAACAGGTCGACGAGCCGGTGACCGACCTTGCCCACGCCCTCGACGCCGACCCGCCTGCCGTGCAGGGACGGCGTGCCGTAGACCCGCTCGGCCGAGGCGCGCATGCCCTGGAAGACGCCGAACGAGGTGAGGATCGAAGAGTCTCCGGCGCCGCCGTGCTCCACGGTGCGGCCGGTGACGAAACGCGACTCCCTGGCGACGATGTCCATGTCGGGGCTGTAGGTGCCCACGTCGCAGGCGGTGATGTAACGTCCGCCGAGCGACTGGATGAAGCGGCCGTAGGCCCGTAGCAGAGGCTCGGACTTCTGTGTCGCGGGGTCGCCGATGATGACGGCCTTGCCGCCGCCGTGGTCGAGGCCGGCGAGGGCGTTCTTGTACGCCATGCCCTTGGCCAGGTTGAGCACGTCGGCCAGCGCGGCCGCCTCACTCTCGTAGGGGTAGAAACGTGTACCCCCGAGTGCGGGCCCGAGCTGGGTGTTGTGGATCGCGATGATCGCGCGGAGGCCGCTCTGCTCGTCGGCGCAGAAGACGACCTGTTCGTGTACGTCCTTGTGGGACGTGCCGAAGACGTCGGTCACGGTAGTGACTCCCTGTCCGGTTCCGCCGCATCTTCGCGGCGGAGATCACCTCTCAGGGTAGTGGCAGCAACGGTGCAAGCAGGCTGTCTTCATGACACGATGCCTTCCGTGCTGCCCTACGCCGCGTACCTCCGCGTCTATGAGCCGCTGACCGCCTTCAGCGAGTCTGAGCGGAAGGTCTGGGCCGAATACGCCGAGTCGCGTGACCGCCCCCGCCGGGCGAACGCGCTGCAGGCCGAGCACGGCGAGTCCGTCCGGCGCCTGCTCGGCATGCCGCCGAACCCCGCACCGGCCCAGGAGAGCCCCAACGCCTATTTGCGCCGCGTTGAGGATCGTCTCTATGTCTGCCCCTGGCAGACGCGGCTGCGCTCGTGGCTGGCGTTCTCACGGCTGCGCGGGACGGTTCCCGTGAAGATGATGGACCGATTGGTCCCGAAGACGATCGCCGAGCAGACGGCCGACGACTTCGACCGGTTCAAGCGCACGGGCGGCTCCTCGGTGCTGCGCACCCACATCAGGACCACGACCTGGCACGTGCCACCGGCGTGGTTCATCCCCTTCGACGGCAACGAGCGGTGGCTGGTGCTGGGCTCGACGCCGCCCAAGGGCCAGGACCTCACCACCACGACCGGCCGCAACCTCATCTACGTGACCTCCATGGCGCAGGCCAGGCGGCGCTCGGCCAAGGCGCTCCAGGTGCTGCGCAAGCATCTGGGGGACGTGGCGGCGGGTCTGGACGTGGAGGACGTGGCCCGCTGGCTGGAGGAGTTCCATCCGCACTCGCTGGTGGAGCTCGACTACGGCGGCCTCGTCCATCTGATGGACGACGACGCGCTCCAGGCGGACCAGTCTGTAGCGGAGCTTTCTGCGGCTTTGACCGGATTGGACACGGGTCAAGAAGAACTTGCGTTCGCGATGTATCAGCGGGTGATCTTGCGCTGGAAGTCAATGCAACTTCTGGAATCTGCCAACTGAACCCCATACAGGGGTCCTGACCAGCAAGAGCACGGCATGAGTGGGTCACGTGTCACGCCTGCTGGCTTCTGCGAACTGAGTAGTTTGCCGTTTTCACTGCGATACCACGAAACGTGTCGCTAGAATCACCGAGCGTGACATCGCCATGTGGGCGGGCAGTTGGGTCAAAGAAGGGCTCGCCAATCGCTCTGCGTGGCGGTATGGTCACTTCGGGTGATGCCGCATATGGCTCAGAAAAGCCGCACGCTCTGGGCTATAGGGGGACATCCGTGACACGCGCAAAGGCAGTCGCAGGGATCGCAGATGCCGGTCCACACGGAGGAGAGGCCGCACAAATGTCAGCTCGTACACCCGAGGCCGAGCCACTGCTCACGCCCGCCGAGGTCGCGACCATGTTCAGGGTCGACCCCAAGACCGTTACCCGGTGGGCCAAGGCGGGCAAGTTGACGTCGATTCGCACCCTCGGCGGTCACCGGCGATACCGGGAGACCGAGGTCCGCGCGCTGCTGGCGGGGATTCCGCAGCAGCGCTCGGAGTAACTCCGAGGTCGTCACGGACCTATAGGGGGGTTTCACGGTGGGCCAGGGTCTCCGGCCCGGTCCACCCGCGTGACGACGTCATGTCGCCCCGCGCGTCGGGGGACGCATACGGGAGTTGGCGCCGCCCGCCCGGCGCCATCCTTCCCACTCCTGGGCGGCCCGCTCTCCTGGCGCGAGAGCCGGGCGAGAGAGCCGGGCGAGAGAGCCGGGCGAGAGAGCCGGGCGAGAGAGCCGGGCGAGAGAGCCGGGCGCGACCGCCCGTTCAGGCGGGGAACTGCTGGTGGGCCAGGCCCTCGAAGAGGGTGCGCACCTCGCGGTCGTAGTTCGCCGCGACGCCGAGCAAGGCGATCATGTGGTCCACGAGCATCTTCTCCAGCACGGGACGCTCGATGTCGCGGTGCTCCAGCCAGTCGAGCCCGGCCGTCTCCACCGAGGCGATCCACGACACGATCGTGGTGCGCAGCACCGGCGAGGGCTGCTCGACGCGCATCTGCTTCTGGATGAGGCGGAACAACCGCTGCCGGACCCCGTCGACGATCTCGCCGACCTCGCCGGCCCGGTTGGCCGGCCCGCCGCGCAGCAGCGCGGCGAACCCGGGCGCGTGCTCTTCCACGAAGTCGAAGTAGCGCCTGAGCCCGGCGGCCAGCTCGTCGAGCGGCCTGCCGCCCTCCTGCGGCCGAAGCCGGGACTCCAACTGTTGTGCCGCGCTTTTCAGCGCGGCGACATAGAGCTCCTGCTTGCCGCCGAAATAGTGGTACACGAGCGCCCGTGAGGCGCCCGCGGCGCTGGCCACGTCGTCGATGGAGACGTCTTCCGCATCGCGCTTACTGAACAGCTCAAGCGCCGCAGCCATGAGCTCTTCGCGACGCCGGTCGACGCTGAGCCTGCGCCGTGCAGGGCGCGCTGCTTCGGCGGAGGACTTCCCGGGTGTCACACCTGCACAGTATCCGACTCCATGCCCAATAACGGCCGCCTGCCGTCCGGGTCAACATCAGGCTTACCTCATGAAAGCCGTACCCTGCGGCGAACTCGATCGTTCTGTGAGGCAGGTGCCCGTATCCGCATCGCGGGGGAGACACATGTCAGGACCGCCCGTCAACACGACCGTCGCCGAGGTAGACACCCTGCCCCGGCCCAGGCCAACCATCCGCAACGTCGCCGAGCGAGCAGGCGTCTCGAAATCGCTCGTCTCACTCGTGCTGCGTGGGTCGCCCCACGTGAGCGAGCATCGGCGACAGGCGGTGCTAGCCGCCGCACGCGAGCTCGGCTACCGCCCCAATGCCGTGGCGCGCAGCCTCGTCGAAGGCCGTACCCATCTCGTCGGCGCGCTCGTCGCCGACCTACACAACCCGTTCTACGCCGAGTTCCTGGACGGTCTCCAGGAAAGTCTGCACGGCGACGGGCTACGCATGCTGATCGGCAACAGCCAGTGGGACCCCGCGTTCGAGGACGAAGCGGTGGAAGCCTTCCTGGAGCTCCGGGTCGACGGCCTGGTGCTCTTAGGCATAGCCCCGACCAGCGAAACCCTCATCGAGGCGACCTCCTACACGCCCACGGTCGTCGTAGGGGAACGTGACATCGAGCTCGACGGCGTCGACATCGTGGTCGACGACGATCAGCTCGGCGCCCGGCTGGCCATCGACCACCTGGTCGAACACGGCCACAAGCGCATCGCCCACATCGAGGGCAACCGCTCCTCGCGCTGCGAGGGGTATCTGGTCGCGATGCGGCGGCACGCGCTGGCGCCGTACATCATGGTCGAGCACGCCGAGTGCTCGGAGGAAAGCGGCAGGGAGGCGGCGACGGCGCTGCTGACCCGTGAGCCGCGACCCACCGCGATCTTCGCGGCCAATGACATGGTCGCGCTGGGTGTCATGTCGGCGGCGGTGGATCTGGGGCTGCGCATCCCCGAGGATCTGTCGGTGATCGGCTACGACAACACGCATCTCGCGGCCTCACGCCACATCTCACTCACCTCGGTCGACCAGCCCAGACGTACGATGGGCCGCTCGGCCGCCGCCCTGCTCAGCGACCGCATCGGCGACCCCGCGAAGGCCTCCCGGCTGCGCGAGGTCACCCCAGAGCTGATCGTACGGCGGAGCACGGGACCGGCCTAAAGAGCTACCCAAGGGCTGGTCAATCCCGGATGCCATGGCGAGTCTCCCCGCTTTACTCGTCAGCGTCATGGCGTCATTTCCGGGGGGAACAGTCATGCGTGATCCAGAACTGGTGTCCTGTGCCCAGCGCGCGGCGGCCGAGCTCGAACGCGCCTGGGCACACTGGCGCGCCGGCAGGGGCAGGGGGAGCGACGTCGGCGCCGAGTCCGTGGCCAGTTACGTCGCCCACTCCCTCGACCATCCGTGGGGCCGCCCGCGCGTGGTTCTCGGCCTCGACGCGGAGGACGCGAGGGACCTCGCGGCCCTCCTCCAGCGGCAGGAAGTGGGGGAACACGTCTGGTGAGACCGGATCGTGACGTACCTTGGAGCTCATGCGTGCTCTACCTGCCACCGTTCTCGCCCTGCTCGGCCTGACCGCCGCCGCTTGTGGCGGCGTCGCCAACAGTGACGCCGCGGGCGGTCAGGACCTGGCCGTGTCGGCACAACCACAGCAACCCGCGCGGGCCGCGACCACCGAGGCCAGGAAGCCGCTCGACGGCAAGGTCATCGTCATCGACCCCGGCCACAACGGCGGCAACTTCCGCGACCCCAAGGCCGTCAACCGCAAGGTGAACGTGCTGACCAAGTGGAAGGCCTGCGACACCACCGGTACGGAGACCGCCGACCGCTACACCGAGGCGGCCTTCACCTGGGACGTGTCCAACCGCCTGGTCAAGATCCTCAAGCAGCGCGGCGCGAGCGTGAAGCTGACCAGGGCCGACAACGACAGCGTGGGCCCGTGCATCACCGAGCGCGCGGCGATCGGGAACAAGGCCAAGGCCGACGCCGCGCTCTCGGTGCACGCCGACGGCTCCTCGCCGGGCAACAAGGGCTTCCACGTGATCATGCCCGAGAAGATCAACGGGCCGGTGGACCCGGTGGTGGGCGACTCCAAGAAGCTCGGCCTCGCGGTACGGCAGGCGTTCAAGACCGGCACGGGCCTGCCGTACTCGACCTACATCGGCAAGGACGCCCTCGACTTCCGCGACGACCTCGGCGGGCTCAACCTCTCGACGGTGCCGAAGATCTTCGTCGAGTGCGGGAACATGAAGAACGCCGGCGAGGCGGCGAAGTTCCGCGACCCCGAGTTCCGGCAGCGCATCGCGTTGGCGTTGGCCAACGGGTTGCAGCAGTATCTCAAGGCATGATCCCTCGCCCCAATCTGCTCAGCCAGCTGTCCGGCTCCTACGAGCTGACCACGGGCGCCGTGGTGTCCGGCCCCGCCGACCTGGTCGAGGCGGTACGCCTGGCGCTGCCCGTCCTCGACCTGCGGCCGGGTGACTCCGGCGCCGTCGACATCCGGCTCGACCCGGCCCTGGGGCCCGAGTCGTACCGGCTGACGGCCGGCTCGCGGGGCGTCGAGATCTCGGCCGGCGACCGGGCGGGGGCGTTCTACGCCGGGCAGTCGCTGCACCAGTTGCTGCCCGACGCCTCCTACCGGCATACGCCGGGGGCGGAGTGGCGGGTGCCCGGCGTGCGGATCGAGGACGCGCCGCGCTACTCCTGGCGCGGCCTGCACGTGGACGTGGCACGGCACTTCTTCCCCAAGCGGGAGATCCTGCGCGTCGTCGACCTGATGGCCGTGCACAAGCTGAACCGGCTCCACCTCCACCTGGTCGACGACCAGGGCTGGCGGGTGGAGAGCCGGGCCTTCCCGCGCCTGCACGAGGTGGCCTCGCACCGCCCGCGCACCGCGACGCATCACTACCGGGAGCCCGAGTCGTTCGACGACCTCCCGCACGGCGGCTACTACACGCTGGACGATCTCGCGGAGATCGCCGGGTACGCGCGGGCGCGGGCGGTCACGATCGTGCCGGAGATCGACGTGCCGGGTCACGCGTCGGCGATCCTGGCCGCCTACCCCGAGTTCGGGGCCACGGGCGAGCCGGTCGAGGTGCTGGAGCGGTGGGGCATCTCCCCCGCGATCCTGTCGCCGCTGCCGGCGACGGTCGGCTTCCTGACCACGATCTTCGACGAACTGCTGGGCGCGCTGGGCGAGACGCCGTACGTGCACGTCGGCGGGGACGAGGTCGTCCTCGACCAGTGGGACGCCTCCCCCGAGATCACCGCCTACGCGCGGGAGCTGGGGCTGGAGTCGGTGGCGGCGCTGCACGCGTGGTTCCTGCGGCGGCTGGCGGACGTGCTGGCCGAGCGGGGCACGCGGGCCGTGGTGTGGGACGAGGCGTTCGTCGCCGGTGACCTGCGGCCGGACACGCTCGTCATGCCGTGGCGCGGCATGCCGGTCGGCCGGCGGGCCGCTGCGGCCGGCCACGACGTGGTGGCCACGCCGGTCTTCCCGCTGTACTTCGACTACGCCGAGGCCGCCTCGTCCGACGAGCCGATGGCGATCGGCGACGCGGTCACCGTCGCGGACGTGGCCGCCTTCGACCCCGCGCCGGCCACCTGGTCGCTCGCCGAGCGCAGGCACGTGCTCGGGCTCCAGGCACAGCTGTGGAGCGAGCGCATCCCGGACGCCCGCACGCTGGACTACAAGGCGTGGCCCCGGGCGTGCGCGCTGGCCGAGGTGGGCTGGTCGGGCGCTGCGGGTCCCGATTTCCCCGAACGGCTCCGCGCCCACCTGGGGCGGCTGGACGCGCTCGGGGTGGAGTACCGGCCGCTGGAGGGGCCGAGGCCGTGGCAGCGCCGCCGTCCCCACCGGCCGGGCGTGGTCTCGGTGGCCGAGGTCATGAACCACGTGGAACAGATGGCCGAGAGCGCCACCTCGACCCGGCCCAGCATGTGAGTCAGGCGACCTGGTAGCCGGCTTCCTTGATGGCGGCGCGGATGAGGGAGTCGTCGGCCGCGCCGGTGACCGCGACGCGGCCGGAGGCCAGGTCGACGTCCACGGCTGTGACGCCGGGGACCTCCCCCACCTCTTCCTTCACGGAGGCGACGCAGTGGCCGCAGGTCATGCCGGTGACGGTGTACGTGGTGCTCATGGGAACAAGCGTATGCCCCCGGCCGGTATGCAGGGGGCGGTTGCCGTACAACCTCAGTGTCCTTCTTCGCGGGCGAACCTGGGGAGCAGGAACGAGAGCGCGAACGTGGCGGCCAGCAGCCCGATCTCCACGGCGATCGTGATCTGGAGGGCGTCGGGGAAGGCCATCCGGCTCTTGAGCAGGTTGAAGAACAGCGTCCCGAGTACGGCGGCGCCGAGCGCGCCACCGAGCTGCTGGACGGCGGTGAGGGTACCGGAGGCCGAGCCGGACTCGTGGGGTTCGACGCCGGCCAGGATGATGTCGAAGAACGGGGCCATGGTCAGGCCCATGCCGATGCCGACCAGGGCGAGCCCGGGGGCCAGCTCCCAGTAGCCGATCTGCGTGCCGTTCAGGTGGATGAACAGGGAGAGGACGGCGGCGCCGAGCGCCATCACGACCGCGCCGATCTGCATGAGGCCGCGACCGAGCCTGGCCTGCAGGCCGGACATCGCGAGGCCGAAGCCGATCACGCCGCCGATGGCCTGCGGGAGGCCGGCCATGCCGGCCTGGAGCGGTCCCCAGCCGAGACCGACCTGGGTGAAGAGGTTGAAGACCACGCCGAACCCGACCATGCCGGAGAAGAACGCGAGCCCGGCGATGAGGCCGGTGGTGAAGGCGCGCTTGCGGAAGAGGGCGGGCACGACGAGCGGGTCCTTGCCGTTGCGGACGCGGGCGCTCTCGTAGCGGCCGAAGAGGGCGAAGACGACGATCGAGGCGGCCATGGAGACGAAGGTCCAGGCGGGCCAGTCGTGCTCCTGTCCCTGGATGAGCGGGAAGATCAGCAGGAACGCGGCCACCGAGACCAGGAGCATGCCGACGAGGTCGAGCCTGGTGGCGTTGGAGAGCCGGTACTCCGGCAGGAACTTGATCGCGGCGAACGCGGCGGCCAGGCCGAGCGGCAGGTTGATCAGGAAGATCATGCGCCAGCCGGTGCCGAAGAGGTCGGCGTCGATGAGCCAGCCGGCCAGCACGGGGCCGCCGACGGACGAGATGGTCATGACGGGCCCGAAGGCGGCGAACGCCTTGCCGATCTCCTTCGGCGGGAACATCTCCTTGATCAGGCCGAGGCCCTGGGGGATCATCACGGCGCCGAACAAGCCCTGCACGACGCGGAAGACGATCAGCATCTCGGGACTGCCGCTGATGCCGCACAGCAGTGAGGCGGCGGTGAAGCCGAAGGCGCCGATCACGAACATGCGCTTGCGGCCGTAGAGGTCGCCGAGGCGGCCTCCGGTGATCAGGCCGACGGCCATGGCCAGCGCGTAGCCGGCGGTCAGCCACTGGACCATCGCGTTCGAGCCGCCCAGCTCACGCTGGATGGTCGGGGCGGCGATCGTGGTGATCAGCGCGTCGAGCAGGTCCATCACCTCGGCGGCGAGGATGACGAAGAGGGCGACCCAGCGCCATCTGTAGGGCTGGACGTCTGCGGGGGTCCCCGCGGGGGCGGTGACGGTCATGCGTACTCCTAGAGGGAACATCGTTCTTAGAACGAACAGCGTTCGTGTACGGACACTGTTCTAATGACGAACGGCGTTCGTGTCAAGTACACTGTTCCACGAGGAGGAGAACATGACGTCAGTGCCCACCCCGCCGTGGCGCAAGTCGCCCAAGCCGGTGAAACAGCAGCTCAGTCAGGCGTTGATCGTGGAGACCGGGTTGCGGATCCTCGACGCGGAAGGACTCGACGCGCTGAGCATGCGCAGGGTCGCCCAGGAGCTCGACACGGGCCCGGCCTCGCTGTACGCGCACGTGTCCAACAAGGAAGAGCTGCTGGAGCTGATCTACGACCTGGTTCTCGGCGAGATCGAGGTAGGCGAGGCCGACCCGGCCAACTGGAAGGCGCAACTGCGTGAGTACGCGATGGAGTCGCACCGGGTCCTGGCCCGCCACGCCGACATCGCCAGGGCGGCCATGGCGGCCGTGCCGACCGGACCCAACGCGCTGCGGCTCGGGGAGTACATGATGGCGTTGCTGATCTCGGCGGGGATGGATCCGCGCGACGCCTCGTTCGGGGTGGACCGGCTGTCGCTGTACATCGCCGGCGACGCCTACGAGGGCTCGCTGCACTACGCGCGGATGCGAGCCAGAGGCCTGAACGACCGGGAGACCTACCTCAACAGCTTCGTGGGCCAGATCAAGGACTACTACAGATCGCTGCCTCCCGAGCGGTTTCCCATGCTCGTGACCTATGTGGACGAGCTGACCGACCCCGACGGGGAGGCCCGGTTCGAGTACGGGCTCGACCTGTTGATCGACGGCATGGCGGCCCGGATGAAGTAGACGCGCTCGTATGCGATCAAGCGTTCAGGCCATGGACCGTCTCAGGGCGAGTGCGTCACGATAGTCGCATGATGACACTCGCTCTGATCACCCTCGTCCTGCACGGCGCCATCGCCGGCCTCTTCTACACCTTCTCGATGTCGGTCATGCCCGGACTCAACGCGATCGACCCCGCCCAGGCCGAGACGGCCATGCGGAGCATCAACCGGAAGATCCTCAACCCGTGGCTCTACATCCCCTTCATGGGGGCTCCGGTCGCGGCCCTGGCGGCCGGGTTCCTCGCGGGCTCCCCGGCCGCCCTGTGGTTCTTCCTCGCCGCCGGCGTCAACTTCGTCGGCTCGTTCCTGGTCACCGTCGCCATCAACGTGCCGATGAACAACAAGCTCGACGCGGGCACGATGACCTACCCGGAGTACTCGCCCCGGTGGACGGGGTGGAACACGCTGCGCGCGGTGGCCGGCTTCGCCTCGGTCGTGCTGGTCGGCATCGGTATCGCCTACCTGTAGGCGGCTACATGTTGATCATGTGGCCGGCCAGACCGTGGACGGCCTCCTTGACGGCCTCGCCGAGCGTGGGGTGGGCGTGGATGTTACGCCCCACCTCATGCACGGTGAGGTCCCACTGCTGTGCCAGGGTCAGCTCGGGCAGCAGCTCGGTGACCTCGGGGCCGATCAGGTGGGCGCCGATGATCTCGCCGTGGGTGTCGTCCGCGATGATCTTGACGAAGCCGTTGGCGTCGCCCAGGCCATGGGCCTTGCCGTTCGCGGTGAACGGGAACTTCTGCACCTTGACGTCGTACCCCAGGTCGCGGGCCTGGGCTTCGGTGTATCCGAAGCTGGCGACCTGCGGCTGGCAGTACGTGGCCCGCGGCACCATCGCGAAGTCGATCTCCATCGTCTCCGCGCCCGCGATCGTCTCGGCCGCGACGACCGCCATGGCCTCGGCGGCATGCGCCAGCATGAGCTTCGCCGTGACGTCACCGATGGCGTAGATGTGCGGCACGTTGGTACGGCCACGGCCGTCCACCTGGATGGCGCCCCTGTCGGTGAGCGCGACCCCGGTCTTCTCCAGGCCGTAGCCCTCGACCCGAGCCTGGAAGCCGATCGCCTGCAGGACCTTGTCCGCTTCGAGCACCTGGGTCTGCTGGTCGCGGGTGACCGTGACCTTGACCGAGGAGCCGGTGTCCTCGATGTTCTCCACGCGGGTCGAGGTGAGCACCTCGATGCCGAGCCGCTTGTAGCGCTTGGCCAGCTCCGCGGAGACCTCTTCGTCCTCGAGCGGCACGACCCGGTCGAGGAACTCCACGATCGTCACCTTGACGCCGTAGTTGTGCAGCACGTAGGCGAACTCGACGCCGATGGCGCCCGCGCCGGCGATGATGATGCTGCCCGGCAGGTCCTCGCTGAGGATCTGCTCCTCGTACGTCACGACCCGCTCCGACAGCGAGGTGCCGGGGATGAGCCGGGTGGTGGCGCCGGCCGCGATGATGCAGTGGCCGAAGGTGACCGTCTCGCCGTTCACCTGCAGGGTGTTGGCGTCGAGGAACTGGCCACGGCCGTTGTACTCCGTGATGCCGTTCTTCTTCATCAGGAAGTGCACGCCCTTGACCCGGCCGTCGGCCACCTTGCGGCTGCGCTGGAAGGCGGCGCCGTAGTCGAAGGTGACCTCGCCGCTGATGCCGAAGGTCTTGGCCTCCTTGGTGAAGATGTGGGCCAGCTCGGCATTGCGCAGCAGCGCCTTGGAGGGGATACAGCCCACGTTCAGGCAGACGCCACCCCAGTACTTCTCCTCGATGACCGCAGCCTTGAGGCCAAGCTGGGCGGCGCGGACCGCAGCCGTGTATCCCCCGGGTCCAGCGCCGAGAACGACGACGTCATAGTGAGTGCTCATGCGTCGGACGATACCGCCCGCCGGACCCCCACCTTGTACGGCACTGCCAGGGGCCAAGATAGAGACCGTGATTCGCATCCTCCTCGCCGACGACGAGGCCATGATCAGGGCCGGCATCAAGGCCATCCTCGGGGCCGACCCCGAGCTTGACGTGGTCGCCGAGGCCGCCGACGGCAAGGAGGCCGTCGACCTGGCCATCAGCCACCACCCCGACGTGGTCCTGCTCGACATCCGCATGCCCAGGATGGACGGCCTGGCCGCCGCCGCCGAGATCCGCCGGGCCGCGCCCGGCAGCGCGGTCGTCATCCTGACCACGTTCGGCGAGGACGACTACATCGCCAAGGCGCTCGACGTCGGCGCCAGCGGCTTCCTGCTCAAGTCCGGCGACCCGCGCGAACTCCTGGCCGGCATCCACGCCGTCGCCGGCGGCGCCGCCTACCTGTCACCCAAGGTGGCCCAGCGGGTCATCTCCCAGCTCGCCGGCGGCCAGATGTCGCGCGGCGCCGCGGCCCGCGACCGCATCGAGCCGCTCACCGAACGCGAACGCGAGGTCCTCGCCCTCGTCGGCGCCGGCCTTTCCAACGCCGAGATCGCCGCCAGGCTCTTCATCGTCGAGGGCACCGTCAAGGCGTACGTGAGCGCCATCCTGACCCGACTCGGCGTGCGCAACAGAGTGCAGGCCGCGATCATCGCCCACGAGGCCGGATTGGTAGCCTGACCTGTGATGTACCGCCTCTTCTTCACGCTCGTCCTGCGCCGGTTCGACGCCGAGAGCGTGCACCACGCCACCGTCCGCGCGCTCGCCGTGCTGTCCGCGCTGCCGTTCGTCAAGCGCCTGCTGCACCGGTGGCTCGCGCCGCACGACCCGGCGCTGCGGGTCACCGCGTTCGGCGTGCACTTCCCCGGGCCGTTCGGGCTGGCCGCCGGGTTCGACAAGGACGCCGCCTGCGCCGAGGCGATCTCCGCGCTCGGCTTCGGGCACGTCGAGGTCGGCACCATCACCGCCCACGCCCAGCCGGGCAACCCCCGGCCGCGGCTGTTCCGCCGGGTCGGGCAGGCCGCGATCATCAACCGGATGGGGTTCAACAACCACGGCGCCGCGGCGGCCGAGCGGCGGCTGCGCCGTACGCGGGGGCTGCCGGTGGTGGTCGGGGTCAACATCGGCAAGACCAAGGTGGTGCCGGAGTCCGGCGCCGCCGCCGACTACGTGGCCAGCGCCAGGCGGCTCGCGCCGCTGGCCGACTACCTCGTGGTCAACGTGAGCTCGCCCAACACCCCGGGGCTGCGGAACCTGCAGGCGGTCGAGCTGCTGCGGCCCCTGCTGTCGGCGGTGAAGGAGGTGGCGGACGGGACGGCGCGCCGTACACCCTTGCTGGTGAAGATCGCGCCCGACCTCGCCGACGAGGACGTCGACGCCGTGGCGGACCTCGCCCTTGAGCTGGGGCTCGACGGCATCATCGCGACCAACACCACGATCAGGCACGACGGCGAGCAGGGCGGCCTGTCCGGCCGCCCGCTGAAGGCGCGTTCGCTGGCGGTCCTGCGCCGCCTGCGCGCCAGGGTCGGCGACCGCCTCACGCTGGTGTCCGTGGGCGGCGTCGAGGACGTGGACGACGTGTGGGAACGCCTGCTCGCCGGCGCCACCCTGGTCCAGGGCTACACGGGCTGGATCTACAACGGCCCGTTCTGGCCCTCTCGCATCAACCGCCGGCTGAGCCGCCGCCTGCGCCGCCACAGCATGAAGTCCATCACCGAGGCCATCGCCCGCACCGCCTGAGCGCCCGCCTGCCCCGCGCGGCCCAGGGGCCGATCGGCTCTGGGCCGCGCCGGCGTGGTTCGCTTGCCGGGCGCCGCCATCGCTAGGCCGTCAGGGCGACCGTCGGGGACAGGCGGGCGGCGCGCATGGCCGGGTAGATGCCGGCGATGGTGCCGATCAGGAGGGTGGCGGCCACGGCGCCGCCGATCGCCCAGGGCGGGACCACGGGGGGCCAGTCGCGGGAGACGGCGTAGCCGACCGTGGCCACGGCGCCCAGGAAGGCTCCCGCCACTCCGCCCAGCGCCGACAGCAGCAGCGACTCGGCCAGGAACTGGATGCGGACCTGTCCCCTCGTGGCGCCCAGGGAGCGGCGCAGGCCGATCTCCTTGCGGCGTTCGAGGACGGAGATGACCATGGTGTTGGCCACTCCCACCCCGCCCACCAGCAGGGCCACCGCGCCCAGGCCCAGCAGGAGGTTGGTGAAGGCGCCCGCGGCGGCGGCCTTGGCGGCCAGCGCGTCGGAAGGACGGCTGACCTCCACCTCGTTCGGGTTCTCCGGGTTGACGGTGCGGGGCAGGGCCTCGCGGACCGCGCCGACCGCCGCGTCGTCGGAGCGCTCGTAGATGGTGGTCGGGTGGCCGTCGAAGCCCAGGTACTTCTCGGCGGCGGGGAAGCCGACCAGCGCGGAGCGCTCGATCTCGGGGGCCAGCGGCATCGGGCCGAGGATGCCGAGGACGGTGAACCAGCGGTTGCCGATCCACACCCGCACGCCGGTTCTGGTGATGCCCAGCCGTTCGGCGGCCTTGGCGCCGAGCACGACGGCCGGCTGGCGGCCGGTGGCGGCGTTGAGCCAGGCCCCCTCCACCACGCTGCCTTCCAGGGTCTTGAGCAGCGGAACCGTCGCAGCCTGTACGGCGATGCCCCCGGTGACCGCCTCCGGGATGTGGCCGGTCCTGCGCACGCTCGTCTTGATGGAGCCGGTGGCCCCCGCTGTCTGCACGTGCTCCATGCGCTCGACCATGCCCGCGGCGTCCTCGGGCAGCTTGGCCTGCTGGCCGAAGAGCGTCTGCCCGGCCGAGACCGTGAGCAGGTTGGTGCCGAGCTGGTCGAGCTGGCGCAGCAGTTGTTCCCTGGAGGACGACGAGATCCCGATGACCGCGATCATCGTGGCGATGCCGATGGCGATGCCGAGCGCGGACAGCACCACCCTGGTCGGACGGCTGCGCAGCCCGGCCGCGCCGACCCGGAAGACGTCCGACGGGCTGAGCCTGGCGGGCTTCATGACACGGCTCCGTCCCGCACCTTGACCTGGCGCGGGCACCAGGAGGCCACGTCCATGTCGTGGGTGATGATCGCGATGGTGGTGCCGGAGGCGTGCAGTTCGCCCAGGATGCGCAGGACCTCGGCGCCGGAGGCGGAGTCGAGGTTGCCGGTCGGCTCGTCGGCCAGGAGCAGCGGCGGGTCGCCCGCCACCGCCCTGGCGACGGCCACCCGCTGCTGCTCGCCGCCGGACAACTGGTTGGGCCGGTGGCCGAGCCGGTGGCCGAGGCCCACGCGTTCGAGCGCCGCGGCGGCCTTCTCGCGACGTACGCGCCGGGGCGTGCCGGTGTAGAGCAGGCCGTCGGCCACGTTGTCCAGCGCGCTGACGCCGGGCGCCAGGTGGAACTGCTGGAAGACGAAGCCCAGGTTCTTGGCGCGCAGCGCCGACAGCTCGCGGTCGCTCAGCTTGGAGATGTCGTGCCCGGCGATGCGTACCACCCCGCTGGTCGGCCGGTCGAGCGTGCCGATCAGGTTGAGCATCGTGGACTTGCCGGAGCCGGAGGGCCCGACGATCGCGACCAGCTCGCCGTAGTCGACCTTGAGGTCCACGCCGCGCAGCGCGTGCACGTCGCCGTTGTAGGTCTTGGTCACCTCGCGGAGCTCGATGACGCTCATGCCGTGGGCACCCCGACCTTCATGCCCTCCGCGAGGCCTGAGCCGGTGACCTCGACCCGGCCGCTGCCGAACGCGCCGAGCTCGACCGGCACGATACGGCTGCCGGAACCCTCGACGACCTCGACGCCGAATCCGCCCTCGCGGGTGGCGAGCAGCGCCTCGACCGGGACGGTCAGCACGCCCTTGACCCGCTTGCTCTCCAGCTCCACGTCCACGGGCGCCTGGTCGAGCTTGGTCTTGGGCTTCTTGTCCAGCGTGATGTCCACGTCGATGGTGGTCGTCTTGTCGTCGTCGCGGCCTGAGGTCTGGGCGACGGTGCCGACCTCGGTGATCTTTCCCTTGGCCCGCTCGCCGCCGGGCAGCTCAACGGTGACCTTGGCGCCCTTCCTGGCGAGATGCTGCTCGTCGGTGTCGAGGTCCACGTGGACGAGCCGCTGGGTGCCGGTGGCCTTGAGCGCCTCCTGGCCCGGCATCGCCTTGCCGCCGACGGTGGCCTTGACGTCGCCGACGCGTACCTCGCCGGGCTGGAAGACCACCTGGGTGGCGTCGACCCTGCCGGTCTCCTCCAGGTCGCGGTCCTCCTGCCATTCGAGGACGGCCAGGTAGGTGGCGTAGGTGAACTCGTCGTCCACGGTCAGGTCGTCGCCGTAGCCGAGCGCCTTGAGGTTGCGCTCCAGCTGGGTCACGTCCGGGCCCTCGACGCCGCGTTCCAGGGTGCGGTAGAGGGGCAGCTTGCCGTACATGAGCGTGACGGGCTTGCGGTCCACCTTGAGCAGCGAGCGGCCGCGCTTGATCAGCGCGCCTTCCTCCGGCACCCAGGTCACGGTGCCCCGGGCGTCGGTGGTGATGGCGCGCTCGTCGTTGTAGGCGAGCGTGCCGTCCACGGTCTGGGTGTCGACGAGGTCCTGCTTGGTGATCTCCGTGGTGGCCGGCGCGGGCGGGCGGGTGGGCGCCGCCGTTCCCGTGCCACTGTCACTCAGTACGGCTGTCGCCGTCCACGCGGCGGCCGCGCCCACGAGCGCGACCGCCGCCGCTGCCAGGAGCTTTCTCACGACTGCTTCTCCGCGCCCGGCTGGAACTGCTTGCAGGCCTCCTGGGCCTTCTTCATCTTCTCTTCGTCGCCGGGCCCGCCGGTCATCATGATGCCGCCGTTGGCCGTGGGGTCGGGGACGTCGATGCCGTTCTCGCGCATGCACTGGGCGAACTTCACCATCTGGTCGCGGCGCTTCGGGTCCATGGCCCCGCCCTGGTCGCCCATGACGCCCTTGAGGTGCTTCTGGCACTCCTTCTGCGCCTTCTCCATTTTGGACCGGTCGGTGCGCTGACCGACCTTGAACTGGATACGGCCGTCCTCGGCTGGGTCGTCCATCTCGACGCCGTTCTCCCGCATGCACTGGGCGAACTTGAGCTGGGCGTCGCGGGCGTTGCCCGACGGGCTGGCGGAGGCGCCGGAGGTGGTGGCGCCGGTGCCTGTGGTGGCGCTGGTGGAGCCGCAGGCGGCGAGTGCCAGGAGCATGGCCGCTGCGGCCGGAATGAGGCGAAGGTTCATGGCACCGCACTTCATCGGAGCGGGTGCTAAACGCGGATAAGCCGCCGGACTTACCCCCCGCTAACACCGCGTCGGTGAGTCTTTGCAGCATGCGGGTGCTTGTCGTGGAAGACGAGGAACAGATGGCCGACGCCATCGCGCGGGGGCTGCGGCTGAACGCGATGGCCGTCGACGTGGCCTACGACGGGCAGGAGGCGCTCGACCTGGCCTCCTACGTCGACTACTCGGTCATCGTGCTGGACCGGGACCTGCCCGAGGTGCACGGGGACGACGTCTGCCGCGAGCTCATGGCGCGCAGCCGGATCATCATGCTCACCGCCGCCGGGCAGCTGCACGACCGGGTGGACGGGCTGACCATCGGCGCGGACGACTACCTGGTGAAGCCGTTCGCGTTCGCCGAGCTGGTGGCCAGGGTGCGTACGCTGGCCCGCCGTACGGGCCGGGCGAGCGCGCCGGTCGTCGAGCGGGCGGGCATCCGGCTGGACCCGGCCTGCCGTACGGTCACCCGCGACGGCAGGGACGTGAGCCTGAACCGCAAGGAGTTCGACGTGCTGCACGAGCTGCTGCGCGCGGACGGCGAGCTGATCACTTCGACCGGGCTGCGCAAGAGCGTGTGGGACGAGTTCGCGGAGAGTGGCACGGGAGTGCTGCGCGTCACGCTGACCTCGCTGCGCAGGAAGCTGGGCGCGCCCGCTGTGATCACGAACGTGCCCGGCCAGGGGTATCGCCTGTGAAGCGGCTCGGGCTGCGCATGCGGCTCACCCTGATCTACGGCGGTCTGTTCTTCGTCGCCGGCTCGGCCTTGTTGTGGATCACCTATCTGCTGACCGCCCGCTCGCTTGAGGCGAAGTTCGTCAAGGTCATCGGAACCGGGCCGCCGCTCCCGACCGGTGCCCAGTCCAGGGACGCCGTGTTCTTCCAGGCCCAGGCCCAGGCTCAGGCGGAGGTGGGCGAGCGCGCGGACAAGGCGCTCAGCGAGATCCTGCAGTGGTCGGTCAGCGCCATGGTGATGATCGGGCTTGCCGCGGTGGTCATCGGCTATCTGGTCGCCGACCGGGCGCTGAAGCCGCTGAACAGGGTGACCGAGACCGCGCAGCGCCTGTCCGAGAGCACGCTGCACGAGCGGATCGCGCTGGAGGGCCCGCAGGACGAGGTCAAGCGGCTGGCCGACACCTTCGACGCGATGCTCGGCCGCCTGCACCGGGTCTTCGACGCGCAGCGCAGGTTCATCGCCAACGCCTCGCACGAGCTGCGCACCCCGCTGGCGATCAACCGGACGGTGCTGGAGGTGTCGCTGGAGGAGCCGGAGGCCTCTCCCGACCTGAAGGCGCTGGCCAGGGCGCTGCTCGGCACCAACGCGCGCTACGAGCGGCTGATCGAGGGCCTGCTGCTGCTCGCGCAGTCCGAGCAGGAGCTGACCACGCGCAAGCCGGTCCGGCTGGAGCGGGTGATACGCACCGCGCTGGAGCTCACGCCCGTCAAGCGGGGGGTGACGATCGTCGAGGACCTGCGGCCCGCCGTGGCCGAGGGCGATCCGCTGTTCCTGGAGCGCTGCGTGTTCAACCTGGTCGAGAACGCGATCAAGTACAACGTCCGCGGCGGGCAGGTGTGGATCACCCTGCGCGAGTCGTACGGCGGCGGCGGAACCGTCACCGTCGAGAACACCGGGCCCGTGGTCTCCCCGTTCGAGGTGGAGGACCTGTTCGAGCCATTCCGGCGCAACGGCGACCGGGTGCAGTCCGGGCGCGGCGCGGGCCTCGGCCTGTCGATCGTGCGGGCGATCACCGAGGCCCACGGCGGCACCGTGACCGCCAAGCCCCGCCCCGAGGGCGGGCTCTCGGTGACCCTGCGCCTGCCCGCCTGACCGTCAGGGCAGCAGGCCCGTGACCACCGTCGCGTGGAACTCCTCTGAGCGCAGCACCCGCGCCTTCAGCCCGCTGGAAGTGACCGCGTCGACGGCCTGATCGGCCTGGCGCTCGCTGGTCTCGAACAGCAGCAGCCCGCCGGGAGCCAGCCAGCGCGGCGCGCCCTCGGTGACCCGCCGCAGCACGTCCAGGCCGTCGGGGCCGCCGTCCAGCGTGACCCGCGGCTCGTGGTTCCTGGCCTCGGTCGGCAGCAGGGCCAGGTCGGCGGTCGGGACGTAGGGGACGTTCGCCAGCAGCACGTCCACCCGGCCGCGCAGCCTCGGCGGCAGCGGGTCGAACAGGTCGCCCAGGTACACGTTCTCGCCCAGGTTGCGGCGCGCGCAGGCGACCGCCGCCGGGTCGACGTCGGCCGCGTGCAGTTCGCCGCCGGTCAGGACGGCCAGCGCCGCGCCCATGGCGCCGGAGCCGCAGCACAGGTCGAGGATCACGCCTGGGCCGGGGGCCAGCGCGGCGGCCCGCCGTACCAGGAACTCGGTACGGCGGCGCGGCACGAACACGCCGGGATCGATGCGCACGCGCAGGCCGCAGAACTCCGCCCAGCCCACGACCTGCTCCAGGGGAAAGCCCTCGGCCCGCCGGGCCACCATGGCGGCCAGTTCGCCGGGGTCGGCGGCGGTGGAGAGGATGAGCTCCGCCTCGTCCTCGGCGAACACGCAGCCGGCGGAACGGAGCTTGGTGACGACTTCTTCGGGTGACACGGAACGCCTCTCGGGGTTACCCGCGGGCGTCTCCGAACGTCACTGGTGAGATCGCCCGCGTCTCGGTTGCGGAAATCGGTCTCACCTCCTCAAGTCGCTCACAGGATATAGGGGACGCCACGGACCGGTCACCGGCGGGCTCGGGGGCTCCAGCCGAGGTCGCGTTCGGCCGGTGTCCAGTCGAGGATCCGGCGTTCGTGGTCGCCGGTGATCGTGTACGCGGCGAAGGCGGGCCGCGGGTGGTCCAGGGCGGCCAGGAAGGCGGCGGCCACGTCGCTGCCCGCCGTCATCACCGGGGAGACGTCCGGTGCCAGCCACTCGTCGTCGTTCATCGGCCCGACCAGGCGCAACGCGGTCGCGGTCAGGCCATGGGCGGTGACGGCGGCGGCGCACACCTGCTCGCCCAGGCGCTTGCTGAGGCCGTAGGCGTCGGTGTTGTCGGGCTCGGGGTCCGTGCTGTAGTCGCGGGACTGGTATCCGGCGAAGACGGACATGCTGCTGGCATAGACGACGTGCCGGACGCCGGCCGCCGCGCAGGCCTCGATGGTCAGGTACAGGCCGGTCACGCTGACGGTGAAGTGGGTACGCGCCCATTCGAGGCCGTCGCGCCAGCCCGTCTTCCTGCCCATGGCCAGGTAGAGGAGGGCGTCCTGGCCGTCGGCCGCCCGCTTCAGCGCGGCCGGGTCGGTGACGCTGCCCTCGACGAACTCCACGTATCCGACGGGCTCGGCGGGCGGGCGCAGGTCCATGACGCGCACCGTGTGGTGGGCGGCCAGGGCGGGCAGCACCAGCGCGCCGACCGCCCCGGAGCCTCCGGCGACCAGGACGCGCATCATTCCTCCTCGGCGAAGGCGCGGGCGAACTCCAGCGCCCGGCCGTAGGCGGTGTCGACGATCTTGTGCCCCATCTCGGGCGTGGCCAGCCTGGCGTCGCCCAGCGCGCCCGTGGCCGACAGGCGGTGGTAGGCGAGCGCGAGATCCACCCTCGGCGCGGGCGGGGCGGCGTGCGGGAGGACGGGCAGCGGGTCGGCGGGCGGGCCGATCCGGTCGGCGCGTACGAGGTGCGGCGCGAGCACCATGGCCACGGAGGTCTCGCCTTCGCAGGCGTGGCCGTAGCGCTCGCTGCCCATGAGTTCGGCGATGACGTCGCCGGCCAGGCCCGCCCACATGACGTGGGCCATCGTCACCTGGTGGTCGCGGCGCAGGACGCGGGCGGCCAGCCGTACGGCGTCGACGTTGCCGCCGTGGCCGTTGACCACGAGGACCTTGCGCACGCCCGCCTCGGCCAGCGACTCGGCCAGGTCGCGCAGCAGGGCCAGCAACGTCTCCGGGCGCAACGTCATCGTGCCGGGGAACCCCAGGTGGTGCTCCGACAGCCCGTACGGCACGCCGGGACACAGCACCGCGTCAGGACCGAGGTCGGCGGCGAGCCTGCGGGCGAACGCGGCGGCGATGGCGAAGTCGGTCTCCAGTGTCAGGTGCCTGCCGTGCTGCTCGGTCGCCCCGATCGGCAGCAGCGCCAGCCTGGCCGTGCGCAGCGCCAGCGCGGCCTCCTCGGCGACCATGGCGGCCAGTTCGTTCATCGTGCTCCCCACTCGTGCAGCACCCGCGTCGCGGGCAGGATGTCGGCCGCGGAGCAGCCGGGCGGCCGTCCGAGGGTGATCGCGTCGAGGAAGTCGGCGTCCTGGCGGGCCAGGCCGTCGGCTTCCATCCGGTCGCCGCAGTCGAGCAGGACCGTGCCGTCGTGCTCGCGCAGCAGGCCGCCGGACAGGTGCAGGGTGCGTTCTTCGCCGATGATCGTCAGCTCGCGGGCGGGCAGCCGCGAGTGGTAGGACAGCGCGATTGTGGCCAGCGCGCCGCCGGGCGTTCGCAGGACCGCTCCGGCGTCCATGGGCGGCCCGCCCCGCCACGGCTCGCCGCGCACGCCGCGCACGTCGGCCCGCCATGGCTCTTCGCCGGTGCCTTGCTCGTCTGCCCGCTGGGCGCCGAGCAGCCACAGGGCCGCGTCCACGGTGTGCGCGCCGTGGTGCCAGAGCACGTCGTCGGTCCAGTCGCGCGGCCGTCCGTCCATTCCGCTGTCGTCCTGGCGCAGCATCAGCGTGCGCGCCACGATGTGCGTGACGGTCAGCGCGCCCCGCTCGATCTCCTCCCGCACACGCTGGTACGGCCGGCAGAACCGCAGCGTGTGCGCCACCGCGACCAGCCTGCCGGTGGCGCGCGCCCGCTCGGCCACCGCCTCGGCCCCGGCCAGGCTCAGGGCCAGCGGGATCTCGCACAGCACGTGCAGTCCGGCGTCGAGCGCGGCCAGGGTCTGGGCGGTGTGGTGGGCGTGCGGGGTGGCGATGACGACCGCGTCGAGACCGGGGTGGGCGTAGAGGTCGCCGGCGGTGCCGTACACCTGCTTGATCCCGAAGCGCGCGGCGAACGCGTCAGTCTGCCCGCGGTCGGGACCGGCGACGGCGGCCAGGTCGGCGCCGGCCGCGGTGAGCGCGGCGGCGTGCCGCTCCGCGATGGCGCCGGGGCCGACGATGCCCAGGCGGGGCGTCATCCGCCCATGCCGAACAGCGCGGCGGAGGCGCCGCCGAGGATCCAGCGCTTGTCCTCGTCGGTGAGGTAGGGACGCTCCAGCACGTGGTTGATCGCGGACTTGTAGTCGCCGGGCGCGGGGTCGGGCCGGTTCCAGTCGCCGCTCCAGGTGACGCGCCGGGCGCCGTAGGCGGCGACCGCCTCGCGCAGGAAGGGGTCGGCGTCGGGGTGCGGGTACGGCCGGCCGCTGTTGGCGTGGAAGCCCGCCCACATGGTGTGGACGAGTGGGCGTTCGGCCAGCGCCAGGAAGTTTCTGAAGTGGGCGGGATCGGCGTCGGGGTAGGTGGTGAAGCCGAGGTGCTCCAGGCGTACCGTGAGGCCGGGCACCTCGTCGAGCAGCGTGGCGAAGGCCGGGTCCGCGATGTCGGCGAGCGGGCCGCGCACGCTTGCCACGAGCCCGGCGGCGGCGATGGCGCGCCACAGCGCGTAGGGGTCGGGGCCGGGTGAGCGGGTGGCCGCCCACAGCCGCACGCCCTTGACGTGGGGGGACGCGACCAGGCGGGCGACGTGCTCGGGCGCGCCGTGCGTCTCGGTGTCGACCATGGCGACGACCGCGAACCTGCCGGGGTGGGCCTCGGCGCAGCGCAGCAGGTAGGAGTTGTCGGTGTTGCCGACGAACTGGACAAGGACGGCGGCGTCGACGTCGGCCAACTGCGGGAGGTAGGCCGAAATTTCGGGGTACTTCCAGGTGCCGACGTGCACGTGCGAGTCGATGATCATTCGGCCGCCTTGATCAGCGCCTGCGTGCCCCGGTCGCCGCCGTGAACGGCTCTGACCCGCTCGGCCACCTCGATCACGTTGGCCAGTCCGGACAGTTCCAGCCCGCCCCCGGCCTCGCCGGCCAGCGTGAGGTCCTTGATGAAGTGGTCGAGCTTGAAGCCCGGCTCCAGGTCGCCCGCGCGCAGCTTGCCCCACAGGAAGTCCAGCAGAGGTGAACCGGCGACGCCCGGCCGTACGGAGGCCAGGACCTTCTCGATGTCGAGCCCGCCGTGCCCGGCCAGCGCGTACGCCTCGCAGGCGGCCAGCGTCACCCCGGCCACCAGCGTCTGGTTGACCAGCTTGGCCAGTTGCCCGGCGCCCGGCCCGCCGTGGTGCACCACGGTGCCGGCGACGGCCGCGAGCACCGGCCCGATCCGCTCCAGGGCCGTGGCGTCGCCGCCGACCATCACCGACAGGGTGCCCGCCTGGGCTCCGGCGGGGCCGCCGCTGACCGGCGCGTCCAGGACGGCGACGCCACGCGCCGCGCCCCGCTCGGCCAGGTCCCGCGCCAGCGCCGGCGCGGAGGTGGAGCAGTCCACGGCGACCAGGTCCGCGCCCGCGTGCTCGAAGACCTCGCCGTAGACCCGCTCGACGTCGGCCGGGTAGGGCAGCATCGTGACCACCACCTCGCTGCCCGCCACGGCCGCGGCGACCGACCCGGCGACGTCGGCTCCCCTGGAGGCCAGGTCCGCTGTCCTGGCCGGTGTCCTGTTGAAGACCGTGACCCGATGGCCCGCCTCCAGCACGCGTCGTGCCATCGGCTCGCCCATCAGTCCGGTGCCTATCCATGCCACTCGCACGGCCCCGACTCTAAGCGGACATCGGCCGAAAGAAAAGACCTAGGTCCTATTTCAGGCCGGGGCGCGGGGACTCCAGGGTGATCTGCCCGTCCTGGACCGCCATGAACGCCAGGCCGTCGTTGGCCCGCGGGGCGTACTGCCTGCTGTTGCACTCGAACGGCGGCCACGACCACGGCAGCGTCGCGGCCAGCCGGGCCGAGTGCGCGAGGGCCAGGTCCACGGCGGTGAGGTCCTGGATCATCACGGCCAGGCCGTTCTCTCTCGCGTAGGCCCAGCTGCGCAGGGCGAGGCTCTGGCCCTTGGCGGCCTTGACGACCACGCCGCTCCAGCCGCCCGCCGCGAGCCGGTCGAGGTCGGCGACGCCGGCCAGCGACTCGTCGGCCAGGACGGGGATGCGGCGGGCCAGTTCCCGCATGCCGTCAGGGTCCGGGGGCGCGTCCCTGGGTACGGGCTGCTCCAGGTAGGCCACGTCGGCTAGGACCCCGGACGGCAGGGCGTCCAGCATCTCGGCGGCGTCGGCGGCGCTCCGGCAGCCCTCGTTCGGGTCCACGGAGACACTTGCGCCGGGGCCGAGCAGGGCGTGGATCGCGGTGATCCGGGCGGCGTCGGCCTGGGGGTCCTGGCCGGCGACCTTGACCTTGACGTGCCGGATGCCGTCGCGTTCGAGCCAGACGCGTACCTCGTCGAGTGAGTCGCCTACGCCTACCACGTGCTGGACGGGCAGGCGGGTCCTGGGCTCGCCGAGCCCCTCCTTCAGCAGGGCCGACAGCCGGGCGTCGGCCAGCGCCTCCGGGTACAGCTCGGCGGCCGGGCGGCCGGCCGCGCGGGCCCAGCCGTCGTGCACCGCGTTGTCCACGGCCCCGAGCACCAGCGACGCCGCCAGCCTCGGCACCCCGCGCGGCCCGGACAGGCGCGCCTCCAGGTCGGCGCAGATCTCCAGCGGGTCGCCCGAAACGGACCCGGCGTCCGCGCACAGGCCGGTGACCATGTCGCGCAACGTCTGATCGCGCGCGTGCCAGCTCAGCGGCGAACGCGGCCAGGCCCACGGGACCGACAGCACGCTCGCGCCGCTCCCCTCGGCCAGGCGCCCGTCCACGGCCTCCACCTCGGCCGTCACCACCGCGAGCGTGAACCGGTCGACCGTGGCGCCGGCCAGCCTGAGGGGGTGGTCGAGGATCACCTCCCTGAAGTCGGCACCGGCCTGTCTGATGCGCACATCCGTCATCTGCCGTCCTCCAAACTTAGGACCTAGGATCTAGCCATGAGCATTCGTGTCCTGCCGTACGACGGCCCGCCGCACCCGCGCCGCCGGCTCGACCTGCTGCACCCGCCGGCCGCGCACGCACCCTACGCGCTGTGCTTCGTGCACGGCGGCGGCTGGCGCGCGGGCGAGGCCGCCCAGTGGCACCGGCAGATGCGGCGGGCCGGGGCGCGGGGCGTCATCAGCGCCTCGCTCGGCTACCGGGTGGGCGAGCGGCTGCCCGCGCTGCTGGAGGACGTCACCGACGGGTACCGGCGCCTCCAGACCCACCTGGACGAGCGCGGGCTCGACGAGCTGCCGGTCTTCCTGGTCGGCAGCTCGGCCGGCGCCCACCTGGCCACGCTGCTGTCGCTGTCGCCCAACGGCCTGGAGCCCGCCGGGTGCGTCAGCGTCAACGGGCCGGGCGCGAGCCTGCGGCCCTGGCCGGGAATGGACCCCGAGATCCGCGCGGCCGTCGAGCACCTGGCCGACGGCGACTACGCCGCCGCCTCGCCCGCGCACCACGCCGACCCGGCGACCGCGCCGCCCATGCTGTTCATCGTGGTCGGCAAGGAGCGCTTCTTCCCGCACGAGCACGTGCGCGAACTGGCCGCGACGCTCCCCGGCGCGCGCGTGGTGCTGCTGCCGGGCGCCGAGCACGGCTTCTTCTACGAGCCGGGCAGCAAGGACAGCGGGCGGGCGCAGGCCGAGATCGACGTGTTCATCGCGGAGGTACTGCGCGGGTGAGCGCCTCCAGCATCCGGACCGGCGCCAGCAGGGCCGCCTCGTCCAAAGGCGGCTTTCCGCTCTGCACCATCTCGGCGAACAGCCGCAGCGCGGGCAGCGTGTAGTCCTTGCCCAGCGAGAGCTGCTCGGCGAGGACCCCTCGGGCGCCCGTCACCTGGACGGCGAAGGGGACCGCGCCGCCGGCGTCGCGCTCGACCAGGTTGAGCACGGCGTGAGCGGCGCCCGCTCGCGCCACGGCCAGCACCCCGCCGGGCAGCACCGAGATCCGCGGCTCGTCCTCGGGCGGGGGCAGCAGGTGCAGGGCCATCTCCACGACGTGCACGCCGTAGAAGGCCACTCCGCCGTACGGGCTCTCGCGCTGCACGGGGCCGGTGGCGACCACAGAGCGGATCGGCCCGAGCGCCTCCAGCCGATCGCGCATCGCCTCCACCGCCCAGCGCAGCGCACTGGAGGAGGTCACGGGTACGCCGCCCGTCCTGGCCGCGGCCAGGATCGCCTCGGCGTCGGCCGAAGTCCCGGCCAGCGGCTTGTCCACGAAGACCGGCACGCCCGCCTTGAGCAGGGGTTCGGCGTGAGGTCTGTGCAGGTCGCCGTCCCTGTCCATGACGATGGCCGCGTCGATCCGGCCGATCAGGTCCTCGGGCCGGTCCACGCCGAACTCGACGCCGCCCTGGCCGGAGAGCTGGGCGGTGCGCTCCGCCGTACCTCCGCAAAGAGCCACGATGCGGACGTCGCCCAGGGCGCGCTCGGTGTTGAGGTGGCGGATGGCGTGGTCGGCGTGGGTGTTGTCGAGCCCGATCAGTCCGAGCCTCATGGTGCACTCCTTCTCTCGTTATACCGGCATATTGACCTATTTCCCGGAAGACATCTAGAGTCCTAGGTCATAAGTTACGACGTGGAGGTGGTCCGTGCGGTTCGGGATCGTCGGGAGCGGAGTCATCGGCGGCTTGCACGCCAGGCTCATCGCGGACATGGCAGGAACGGCGGAGCTCGTCGCCGTCGCCGACAACGACCTGGCGCGGGCGAGGGAGCTCGCCGGAAAGCACGGCTGCGCGGCACTCGGCTCGACCCAGGAGCTCTACGCCCGCGACGACGTGGACGCCGTGGTGATCTGCCTGCCCAGCGGCCTGCACGCGGACGCGGCGGTGCCCGCGCTGAAGGCGGGCAAGCACGTGGTCGTCGAGAAGCCGATCGACATCTCGCTGGCCGCGGCCGACCGGATCATCGCGGCCGAGCGCGAGAGCGGCAAGAGCGTGACCGTGATCAGCCAGCGCCGCTTCGAGCCGTCCTTCCGCGCGGTGAAGGCGGCCGTCGACCGCGGCGAACTGGGCCGGCTGACCTCCGGGACGGCCGAGGTCACGCTGTGGCGTCCCCAGTCGTACTACGACTCGGGCGGCTGGCGCGGCACCTGGGCGATGGACGGCGGCGGCGCGCTCATGAACCAGGGCGTGCACGTCGTGGACCTGCTGCTGGCCCTGCTCGGGCCGGTGGAGTCGGTCAGCGCCTACTCGGGGCTGCTCGCGCATGAGAACATCGAGGTCGAGGACACGGTCGTGGCCGCCATCCGGTTCGCGAACGGCGCGCTCGGCCGCGTCTTCGCCAGCACCGCCGCGTACGGCGGGGCCAGCGTGCGCGTCTCGGTCCATGGCGACGCCGGGCACGCGATCGTGGACAACGAGGTGCCGACCAGCTTCCGGGTGGGCGAGGAGGACCGGGCGCGGAACGCCCCCGCCCGCCTGGGTCCTGAGTCGCACCGCGCCCAGCTCACCGACTTCATCGCCGCTGCCGCCGAGGGGCGCGCCCCCGAGGTCACCTCGGCCGACGGCCGGGCCGCGCTCGCACTGGTCCTGGCCGTGTACGAGTCCGCCCGCAACGGCGGCGCCCCCATCAAGCCCGCCTGACCCACGAAACCCCGCCCAGACCTCGGGCCCGCCTGAGGTCCGGCCAGATTTCCCTGCCTTCCGAGGCCGCTAAAGGCAGGGAAAACCGGGGCGGGAGGGAGAAAATACCGCATCCCCCTCCCGCCCCGGTCACCTACAGAAGCGGTCATTCCGGGTAGCGGAAGCGGTAGACCGCGTCCAGCCGCCAGATGTCCCCAGGCGCCACCTGCTCGCTGCCCGGCTTGCTGACCCTGGTCGGGTAGACCTTGTTGTACTTGTCGCCGTCGTAGACCCAGACCCCGCGCCCGTCCGACTGCGCGTAGCCGTTGAAGAAACCGGGCTCGACCTCGACCGACATCGTCGCCCCGTTGACGGTGTTGTACAGCTCCGCGCCGTAGCTGTCGGCCGGCGGCGCCCGGTGCCCCGCCGTGCCGATCTTGTGCTCGATCGCCTGGTCCAGGTAGCGGAACCGGGTGGTGACCCCGTCGGCCCTGACCGCCGGGAGCATGGCGCCGTAGGCGTACTCGATGGCCCGCGCGGCCCGCCAGCGCAGCACCCACCGGAGCCGCAGCCCCGCGGCGGTGAAGACGTGGCGCACGTTCATGTCGCCGAGGACCGTCGGCGCCTCGACGGCCGGATCGAGCACCTGGGTGTCCTGGGCCAGCTCGAACTCCCCCGCCCGGAGGATGCCGGACGGGACGGCGGCGCGGCCGTCCACGAGGAAGAGCAGGCTCCGCAGGAGCTCGTCGCCGTGCAGGCCGCCGAAGTGGTCGGGCGCGCCGGCCGGTTTGATGGCGTACGGGTAGGCGGCGGCCGTGGCGAGCTGGATGCCCTCGGCCGTGGCAGGAGGCGGGCCCGCCTGCCGGACGGCGGTGATCTCCTGGATGCGCCAGGCGTCCATGCGTTTGGTGGTGTCGGTGAAGTGGCGCAGGTCGTAGCGGATCCACAGGTGGCCGGGTTCGCGGGTCCAGACCATGAGCTGCCGGGGGCCGAGCCGTTCCACGTAGAGGCCCGCGGTGTCACCGGGGGCGGCGAGCACGAGCCCGCTCGCGGCCAGGGCGGCGGTGCCGCCGAACAGGGCGCGGCGCTCCATCAGGCCGGACCCGGCAGGGGCAGCCAGGTGCCGGGCTTGCCGGAGACGGTGCACACCCAGCCGAACGGCTGACCGGCGGCGGGGTTGCGGTTCTGGACGACCATGCCCTTCTCCCACCAGCCCTCGGTGGGCGCGGCGGTGCGGGTCACTGTGAAGGAGTAGCTGATGTCCTCCTGCGTGCCGGTGCGGAACATGCCCTCCTTGTTGCCGGTGAGCGTGTTGGCGCCGATGTCCACGCCGCGGGTCCTGGCGTGGATGAAGATGCCGTAGTCCTGGGTCTTGACCTCCTGGTCGTCGAAGCTGCGGTTGCCGCTGATGACCACGTTCTCGGCCTTGAAGCCGGTGCGGGCGTAGGTCCTGATGCCGCCGCGCGGCTCGTTGCTGAGGCCGCCGCCGTAGTTCTGGTGGTTGTTGTAGACGACGTTGCCGGTGACGGTGACGTCGTTGGACTGCCAGACGTTGATGCCGACGGTGTTGCAGTGGCCGACGATGTTGTCGGAGATGACCAGCTTTCTGCAGCGGTCGGTGGACAGGCCGGCGTCGCCGCCGTAGAAGAGCGTGTTGCGCTCGAAGACGCCGTCGAAGATGTCGTAGACGGCGAGCAGGTCGGCGTTGCCGCCCTGGCCGTAGGCGAGCTTGTTGCCGATGACCAGGTTGTCCATCGCGCGGACGAAGCGGTGTTTGTGCGCGGCCGGGTTGTTGCCGCCGCAGGTGATGTAGATCGGATAGCCGACCTGGCCGGGCTTGCCGCCGATGCGTTCGAGGCGGTTGCGGCTGACGGTGAGGTATTCGGTGTGCGACTCGGTGTTGCCGAGCACGTGCAGGCCGAACTGGGTGACGTCCTGGAAGTCGCAGTCGTCGACCGTGATGTTGGTTCCGTTGCCGTTGACGTTGATCCCGACGTAGGCCTTGCTGATCCGGCAGCCGCCGACGTGGACGCGGTGGCAGCCGGTCAGGCGCAGCAGCGCGGTGGAGGCGGTGCCGGGCAGGGGTTCGTACGAGCCGGCCTTGAGTCCCTCCAGGTGCACGTTCTCGATCAGCACGTCCGTGCAGCCCGTCAGATGTACGGCCCGCGTCAGTGAGGCCCGGTCGTCGCAGAGGATCGCCAGGTTCAGCAGGCCCACGACGGACAGCCCGCTCCCTTCGATCACGTGGTTCTGGCCGTATCCCGCGGAGAGCACGAGCGTGGCCCTGGTCCGCTCCGACCGCAGGCTCACCCCGTTCTTGAGCCGCAGAGGGGCGCCGAGCAGGTAGCGCTTGCCCGCGCCGAGGTGCACCGACCCGCCTCCGGCGGCGGAGGCGGCGTCGATCGCGCGTTGTAACGCCGCGGAGTCGTCGGTGGTGCCGTTGCCCACCGCGCCGAACGCGGCGGCGGGGTAGAGGTTGAGGTCGTTCTCCTTGAACCGGGTCTGGGCCTGAGCAGGGCTCGCGGCCAGCGGGACCACCGCCGCCGCCGACACTCCCAGCAACCCCAGCACACGCCGTCGATCCGTTGAAGTCACGATAAGTCCTTTCAAGTAGGACCTAGGACGGAAGATTGAGCGGAATGTATGCCTCGGCGACATGTCCGTCAAGTGGGCTATTGACCCACCAGCATTGCGCTGTACCGTGAGCACACACGATGGTCTGTCCTATGTCTTACTTGGCGAGAGGCAAGAAACATGAGGTTAAGAATCGCTGCGAGCCTGCTCGCCCTCCCCCTGGCCGCCACCGCCTGCGGCTCCGGAGGAAGCGGCGAGAAGGCGGCGGAACTGCGCGTCTGGAGCATGTGGTCGGAAGGCGAGCCGAACCAGAAGGTGCTCGCCGAGGCGTTCAAGGACTTCGAGAAGGCCACCGGCGTCAAGGTCAGGGTGCAGTGGAAGGGCCGCACCGCGATGAAGTCGTTCCTGCCCAGCCTGAACACCGCCAACGTGCCCGCCGACCTGATCGAGGGCAACAACAGGGAGCTGACCCGCCAGTTCGCCGCCGCCAAGGGCGCGCTCGACCTGTCCGACGTGTACGCGGCCACGATCCAGGGCGAGCAGGCCACGGTCGGGCAGACCGTCGGAGACGCCTACAAGCGCATGGCCACCTCGTCGCAGGGCGTGCTGGCCCAGCTCCCGTACCAGGTCTCCACGTACGGGTGGTTCTACAACGGCAAGGACTTCCCCACCACGCCCAAGACCTGGGAGGAGTTCGTGAAGGTCCTCGACGAGCGCAAGGCCCAGGGCCGCAGGCCGCTCGGCCAGGACGGCAGCATCCCCAACTACAACATGCGCTACCTGGAGCACTTCGCCCGCGCGATCATGGGCGACGAGGGCTGGCACGCGCTGGCCCCCGACAAGAGCGGCCAGGGCTGGCTCAAGCCCGAGGTGCTCAAGGCGGCCCAGATGGTGGAGGCGCTGGCCAAGGGCGGCTACTTCCCCGACGGCTTCAACGCCGCCAAGTTCCCCGCCATGCAGCAGAAGTGGGCCAACGGCGAGTCCGACTTCCTCTACCAGGGCACCTACCTGCCCAAGGAGGTCGCGCCGTACGCCAAGCCCGGCCTGGAGTTCCGGGCGTTCCGCTTCCCGTCGGTCGAGGGCAAGGCGCCCACGATGAACGTCACCACCACCGGCTTCGGCATCCCGGTCAAGGCGGCCAACCCTGACGCGGCCAAGAAATTCCTGGCCTTCTTCCTGCAGAAGAAGTACCAGGACAAGGTGGCCGGGGTGGCGCTGGAGATGTCGGTGCGCAAGGACGTGCCCGCCGCGCCGCAGGTGGCCGACCTGAAGGCCGCCCTCGACAGCGGCGAGATCAACAAGGCCGACGTCCTGGACATGGGCGACTTCAACACCAAGGTCCTGCTGCCGCTCAGCGACCAGCTCCTGTTCGGCAAGATCGGCGCCGCCGACTTCACCAAGCAGATGGCCGAGCAGTCGGCCGCCTACTGGAAGTCCAAAGGATGACCGCGGTCCTGGAGCGGCCTCCGGTCGAGGCCGCTCCCCGATCACGGCGTGGCGGCAGCCCGTTCGAGGCCGCGCGGCGGCGGATGATCGGCCCGTTCCTGCTGCCCGCTTTGCTGGTCTACGCGCTGGTGATGATCGTGCCGAGCGTGATCACGGTCTGGATCAGCTTCAACGAGTGGGCCGGGGTCGGCGCCATGGAGTGGGCGGGTCTGGCCAACTACCGTGAGATGGTCGCCGACCCCGTCTTCGGCACCTCCTTCGCCAACACCATGAAGATCCTGGTGCTGGTGGGCGCGGCGGTCTTCGTCATCGCGTTCACGCTGACCATGCTGCTGCAGGACATGGTCGGCAGGAAGTTCGTGCGGGCGGTGATCTTCTTTCCGAGCCTGGTGCCCGGACTGGTGATCGCGATCCTGTGGGGCTTCCTGCTGGACCCCGACGGGCTGGCCAACTCGGTGCTGAAGTCGCTCGGGGTGGCCGAGCCGCCGCTGTGGCTGGCGCCGGAGAACATGTTCACCACGGTCATGGCCGGGATGACCTGGCTGGCCGCGGGCACGTACACGGTCATCTTCATGGCCGCGGCCGACCGCATCCCCCGCTACTTCTACGAGGCCGCCGAGCTCGACGGCGCCGGTCCGCTCACGCGCTTCTGGCACATCACGCTGCCGTTGATGTGGGACGTCATCGGCGTCTGCGCGGTGCTGTGGGCGATCGGCGCGCTGAAGACGTTCGAGTTCGTGCTGGTCTTCGCGGGCGCGACCGGCAGCCTGCCGCCGACCGGCCTGTGGACGTTCTCCGTCTACGCCTACGCCGGCGCCTTCCCCTCCGACGGCGTCCCCAGGTACGGCATCGCCTCGGCTGCCGCCGTCCTGACCATGCTGCTCACGGTCGTGCTCACCATCCTGGTCCGGCGGGTCATGGGCCGCCGCGAGCAGGCCACCTACTGACGCAAGGAGGTCACATGAGACTCCTCGCCATGCCGCTGGCCTGGTCGCTGGCGTTGTTCGACCTGTTCGTCGTGGCCTGGATGGCCCTGTCGTCGCTGAAGACCACGCGGGAGGTGGTCCAGGACCCCTGGGGTCTGCCCGCCTCCCCGCAGTGGGGCAACTACGGCGAGGCCTGGACCTCGGCCGCCTTCGGCGACGGCGTCGTCAACTCGCTGCTGCTGGTGATCGGCAGCGGGCTCGGCACGATCGTGCTGGCCGCGCCCGCCGCGTACGTGCTGGCCCGCTTCCGCTGGCGGCTGTCCGGCCCGGTCACCATCTTCTTCGCGCTGGGTCTCGGCATCCCCGCCCCGGCCATCATGATCCCGATCTACCTGGGCCTCGACCGGGTCGGGCTGATCGACTCGCTCGGCGGCCTGCTGATCGTCTACATCGCCACCAACCTGCCGTTCGCCGTCTTCTTCCTGACCGCCTTCTTCTCCTCGCTCCCCCGCGAGCTGGAGGAGGCCGCGGCGCTGGACGGCTCCGGCCCGTACCGCACGTACTGGCGGATCATGCTGCCGCTGACCAGGTCGGGACTGCTGGCGCTGTTCATCCTGCAGGCCATCGGCGACTGGGGCGAGACGTTCTTCGCCCTGTCGTTCCTTCAGGAGAAGAAGACGATCTCGCTGACGTTGCTGAACTTCATCCAGACCATGCAGTACACCGGCGCCCGCTGGTCGGTGCTGTTCGCCGGGATCTGCATCGTCGTCATCCCCCTACTGCTGCTCTACCTGTGGATGAGCAGCCGCCTCATCGAGGGCATCGCCGCCGGATACGGGAAGTGATCATGAAACGCCGCCAGTTGTTCGGCCTCGCCGGGGCCGTCGCCGCCACCCCGTGGATCCGCCCCAAGGCGGGCCTGCCGATCGTGCGTTCCGGCAGGGCGATGGCCGCGGTCATCGCCCCGCCGGACGCGGAGGAGGCCGCCGCCGAGCTGGTCGCCTACGTCGAGCGCGCCACCGGCGTGCGCCTGCCCAGGACCGCGGCGCCCGGCCTGACGCCCGTCCATGTGGGCTCGCCCGGCCCCGACCCCGCCGTGCCCGGCCTGCTGGCCAAGCTGGACAGGGACGGTTTCCTGATCCGGCCCTACCAGGGCAGCCTCACCGTGGTGGGACCGAGCCCGGCCGGCACCGCCAACGGCGTGCGCGAGTTCCTGGAGCGCTACGCCGGGGTGCGCTGGCTGATGCCGGGCCCCGACGGCGACGACGTTCCGGCCCTGTCCACCCTGGAGGTGCCCGCGGTCGCGCTCTGCCAGCAGCCGTCCTTCGCCATGCGTTCCTTCAGCCCGCTGCGCGACACCCGCTACCCGCCGCAGCAGCTCTGGGCCCGCCGCAACCGCATGCAGGGCACCACCACCGAGCCCATCGCCTTCCACCACAACCTGCACGCGCTCTTCCCCGTCGAACGCTACGGCGTGTCGAACCCCGAGTTCTACCCGGGCGGCAAGCCCCCGCCGCCCGGCAAGCTGACCGGCTGGCAGCCCGCCTTCACCGTCCCCGGCACGATCGACGCCGCCGTCACCGGAATCCTGGAGTACTTCACCGCCAACCCCGGCGCGAGCTCGTACTCGCTCGGGGTCAACGACGGAGAGGGCTTCGCCGAGGCCGATCCGGTGCCCGCCTACTACGCCTGGGTCAACGAGGTCGTGCGCCGGGTGCTGCTGGAGCGTCCCGGCAAGCGGTTCGGGCTGCTGGCCTACCGCAAGCTGGAGACGCCGCCGTCGTTCAAGCTGCACCGGCAGGTGGTGCCCTTTCTCACGCAGGACCGCTACGCCTGGACCGACCCGGCCGTCGAGTCGGCCGGGCACGCGCTGACCGACCGGTGGCTGGCGGTCAGCTCGCAGCTCGGGTTCTACGACTACCTGTACGGCGCGCCGTACCTGCTGCCGAGGATGTTCACCCGCCGCTACGCCAAGACCATGCGCTACGCGAAGGCACGCGGCATCGTCGCCCATTACGCCGAGCTGTACCCGAACTGGGGCGAGGGGCCCAAGCCGTGGGTGAGCGCCAAGCTGCAGTGGAACGCCGACGCCGACCCGGTGGCGCTCCAGCGGGAGTGGTGCGAGCGCGCGGTCGGCAAGACAGCCGCCGGGGATCTGCTGGCATATTTCGATTTATGGGAGAAGTTCTGGGCCGAGCGGGTGCCCGGCTCGGCGTGGTTCCTGCCGAACGCCACCTACCAGACCTTCAACCTGCCGCACTATCTTGAGCTGGTCCAGGACGGCGACATGACGCGCAGCCGTACCCTGCTCGACTCGGTGGTGGCGCGGGCGGCCACGGCGCCGCAGCGGGCCAGGGCGACGGTGCTGCGGCGCGCGTACGAGTTCTACGAGGCCTCGGCGCTCAGCTACCCGCGCGCGGTCACCCCGCCCGCGACGCAGGAGGCGGCGCTCGCGATGCTCCAGAGCGGCGCGGACGCGCATCAGCGCCGCCTGGAACAGGCGGCGCGGCGGCTGGCGCTGATCAAGGAGTTCGCCACCGACCCGGTGCTGGTACTGCAGATGAACCCCGCCTCCCACCCCAACCTGGTCTGGACGGGCTGGAACGCCGGCGAGTACTGGAGCGTCGTGGCCTACATCCGCGCCCACGAGCCCACCGGCGGCCCGGTCACCGACCTGGCCAGGAGCCTGTCGGCGGCCAACCCCTACGCCGCGCTCGTGCTGCGCGGCCTGCCCGCGCCCAACCTCGTCGGCAACCCGGACCTCACCTCCGGCCTGCCCCCGTGGACACTGCTGCCCCGCTCCAACGGCACCAGGGCCGTCTCCCGCCCGCCGGACCAGGCCGTGCTGCGGGTGAGCGGCAAGGGTTGGGGCGGGCCGTGCCAGAAGATCGCCGTCACACCAGGCCTGGCCAGGTTCACCGCCTCCTACCGGGCCCCGGCGGGCACCTCGGCGTCGGTGCAGCTCGCGCTCGACCTGTGCGACGCCGCGGGCACTCCCATCCCGAGCAGCTCCGTGCGCTCCCCCGTGATCAGCCTGCGCGCCAACGACACCTGGACGCCGCTGCGGCTCGACTGCGAGATCCCCGACAAGGCGCGCAACATCGCCGTCGGCATGGTCGAGCTCATCTTCCTGGTGGACAGCGCCGCCGAGGTCACGGTGGACTTCGACGACATCTCCCTGCTCAACATCGCCAAGGAGGCTCCGTGAGCCTGCGCGTCACCGCCGTCGAGCGCGTCACCCTGCGGGTGCCGTTCAGGGAGCGCTCGCGGCCGTGGAACGAGATCCTCGTCTCCGAGTTCGCCGTCGTGGAGGTGGTGCGGGTCCGCACGAACTCCCCCGGCCTCATCGGGTACGGCGAGAGCCTGCCCCACTACACCTGGGCCAGGACCACCGACGCGTCCGTGGCCCGGGTCCTCGACCGTCACCCCGCCGAGCTGATGGGCGACGACTCGCTCGGCGCCGGTCTCCAGATGGCCCTCTACGACGTGGCGGGCAAGGCCCTGGGCGTCCCGGTGTACCAGTTGCTCGGCCAGCCGATGGTCCGCCAGTGGTGCCCGCTGGCCTGGTGGAGCACCAAGATGCCGGCCCGGGTGCTGGCGGAGGAGGCCAAGGACGCGCTGGCCGAGGGCTACCTGGCGCACAAGCTCAAGGCCAGGCCGTGGTTCGACGTCCATGAGCAGGTGGCCGCCATCTCCGCCGTCACGCCCGCCACCTACGTCCTCGACCTCGACTGGAACGGCATGCTGCGCACGCCCGGCGAGGCGGTCGAGGTGCTGCGCGAGCTCGACCGCAGCCCGCGCGTCGGGGTCTACGAGTCGCCGGTGCTCCAGTCGGACGTGGCCGGGCAGAAGGCGCTGCGCGCCCGCGTCGACCGGCCGCTGGCCGAGCACTACAACAAGGCCCTGTTCCCTCTCTGGATGCGCGAGGACGCCATCGACGGCTTCGTCTCGTGCAACGCGGGCGTGGCCGGGACGATCGCGCAGGGCCTGCAGGCCGCGGCCTTCAACAAGGACCTGTTCCTGCAGATCGTCGGGCCGGGCCTGACCACCGCGTGGACGCTGCACCTGGGCGCCGTGCTCACCCAAGCCCGCTGGCCCGCGGTGACCTGCCTCAACGTGTACGCCGACGACCTGATCACCACGCCCATCGAGATCAGGGGCGGCTACGCGAGGGTGCCCGAGTCGCCGGGACTGGGCGTGGAGTTCGACGAGGAGGCGCTGGAGCGCTGGCGGGTGCCGGACGGGTTCACCCCGTCGCCGTCGCGCAAGCTGCTCGGCTTCCACCTCGGCGACGGCAGGGTGCGCCGCTACGCCGGGATCAAGCAGCTGTTCGAGGAGTGCAGGTACGTGGGCAACCTGCCGGTGCAGCCGCGCGGGGCAGACCTGGAGGTCTGGGAGGACGACGGCACGGCCGAGTTCGACCGTCGCTACCGGGAGGCGGAGCGGGCGCCGATCTGGGAGTGACCTGCTGTAGGCCGCGACCTGCTTCGGGTCGCGGCCTATTCCAGGTCGTCGCCGCGGAAGGTGCGCTGCACCCGCTCCAGGTGGGCGCGCATCTGCTGCTCGGCCAGCGCCGCGTCGCGGGTGCCGAGGCCGAGCAGCAGGGCCCTGTGCTCGGCGTCGCTCTCGGCGTGCGTCTCGCCGAGGAACTCCGTCAGCTCCTTGCCCTTCTCGCGCTCGTTGGCCAGCACGTCGGACAGGGCCTCCAGCACCGCGGTGAAGAAGCGGTTGCGGGCGGCCTTGACGATGCCGAGGTGGAAGGCGAGGTCGAGCTCCACCCGCCGCTGCAGGTCGTCGCCGACCGCGTCGGCCTCCTCCAGCAGCGCGCGCAGGCCCTCCAGCTCGCGGTCGGTGATCCTGGCCGCGGCCAGCCCGGCGGCCTTGGTCTCCAGGGCCAGGCGCATCTCGACCAGCTCGTCTATGGCCGAGCCGTCGGCCTCCATGGCCAGGCGGAAGTAGCTGTGGACGGCGACCGGGCGCAGTTCGCTGACCACGGCGCGCTTGCCCTGCCGGGTGCGGATGACGCCCTGCTGGCTGAGTGAGCGGAAGGCGTCGCGCACGACGCGCTGGCTCACGCCGTACTCCTCGGCCAGCCTGGCCTCCGACGGGAGCTCGTCGCCCTCCTTGAGGCCCTGCTTCCTGATGTAGTCCGTGATCAGGGCGGCGACTCGGGTGCCCAGCAGCGCGCGCCCGCGCGGCAATGCCTCGGTGTCCACGTCTCGCCTCCACTCATGTCCTATGTTCCACGTCATCGTAGACCATCGGCCCAATTTTGGCCGCAAAACTTGAGACTCTTGACTTAGGTCCTTTCTATTCGGACGATTAGGGCATCATCGGGAGAAGGAGCCATCGAATGCGCGTGACCGCCGTCCGGCAGTGGATCGCCGAGTTCGGGTACTACAACGCGATCTACGTCAGGATCGAGACGGACGAAGGCGTGGAGGGAGTGGCCGAGGTCGCGATGCGCCGCCGGACCAAGACCGTCTCCGCGATCGTCGAGGAACTCGGCGAGTACCTCGTCGGCAAGGACCCCACCCGCATCGAGCAGCACTTCGAGCGCATGTACCGCGACTCCTTCCTCGGCGGGACGCTGCTGACGATCGGTATCTCCGCCATCGACGTGGCCCTGTGGGACCTCAACGCCAGGGCGCTCGGGGTGCCCGTGCACCGGTTACTGGGCGGGAAGTTCCGCGACTCCGTGCCCGTCTACACGCACGCCAGGGCGACCGAGACGCCCGAGCAGTTCGCCGACGAGATCGCCGACCGGCTGGCCATGGGGTTCACCGCGATCAAGACCACGCTGCCCGGCTTCTACACGAAGGTCTCCAGCGTCCACCACGAGACGCCGGCCGCCATCCCCGCCCGGCAGACCGAGACCGAGCTGCTGCCCAACTGGTTCTGGCCGCTGCTGGCCGAGTACTTCGAGGCGGCGCGGGAGGTCGCCGGGCCCGACGTGCACCTGATGCTCGACTGCCATGGGCGGCTCAACGTGGCCAACTCGATCCGGCTGTGCGAGGTGCTTGAGCCGTACCGGCTGGCGTTCGTGGAGGAGCCGGTGCCGCCGGAGCGGCCGGAGTGGCTGGCCGAGGTGACGCGCCGGTCCACGACGCCGATCGCCGCCGGGGAGCGCTGGGCCGGGCCGTACGCGGCGGCGCCGTTCCTTGAGCGGCGCGCGCTGTCGGTGGCACAGCCGGACGTGATCTTCTGCGGCGGCATCACCGCGGCCAAGCGCATCGCGACGCTGGCCGAGGCGAACGCGGTGTCGATCGCCTTCCACAACCCCTTCGGCCCCCTGGCCAGCGCGGCGACCTGGCAGCTCGGCGCCACGCTGCCCAACCTGCTCATCTCCGAGTCGATGCTCACGCCGGAGCAGATGGTGTTCTGGGAGCGCTACACCGAGGACCCGCCCCAGGTGCGCAACGGCGAGTGGGTGGTCTCCGACGCGCCAGGACTCGGGCCCAAGCTGCGCATCGAGGAGATCGTCAAGCACCCCTTCCGCCCCGAGTACGACGCCGGCGGCACCCGGTGAACGGCGTCTACCCGGCCGCGCTGACCATGTTCGACCGGTTCGGGCGCCTGGACCTGGACGCCACCGCCGACCACTTGGACTGGCTGGCCGGCGAGGGCGCGCACGGGCTGGTCGTCGGCGGCACCAGCGGCGAGTTCGTGGCGCTGACCGGCGAGGAGCGCAGGGCGCTGCTGGAGGCGGCCGTGGCGACGGTCGCCGGCCGGGTTCCCGTGCTGGCCGGGACCGGCGCGTACACCACCGCGGAGACCGTCGCGCTCACCGCCCACGCCGAGGCGGCGGGCGCCGCGGCGGCGCTGGTCGTGCTCCCCTACTTCCAGCGGCCCTCGCGCGAGGAGGTGCTGGGCCACTACCGCGCGGTGGCCGCGGCGAGCGGGCTGCCGATCTGGGTTTACAACATCCCGGTCAACGCCGCCGTCCCCGCGCTGGACGTCCCCGACCTGACGGCGCTGCACGCCGACGGGGTCATCCAGGGGGTGAAGAGCACGCTGCCCACCGTGCACCAGCTGAGCGAGCTGTCAGCGCTGCCCGGCTTCCACGCCTTCTACGGCGGGTTCACCTCGCCGCTCGAGGCGCTGGCCGGCGGTGCGCACGGGTGGATCAGCGGGCTGCTCAACATCGTCCCCGCCGCCGCCGTGGGCGTGTGGGACGCCGTGCGCGCGGGGGATCTGTCCCTGGCGCGCGCCCGGTGGGCGGAGCTGCTGCCACTGCGCCGCATGCTCTTCCAGCCGCCGGTACGCGGGGTGGGCGACCTGGCGCTCTACCGGGGCGTCCTGCGGATCAGGGGCAGAACGGCCGGATACTGCCGCGCCCCGCTGCGCGACCTCGGCACCGAGGAACTGCGGGTGCTGGAGAAGGCCATCTCCGGCTGAGGCGGTCAGTGGCGTTTCTCCGCGCGCCGGACCAGGGCGGCGATCCGCTGAGGCGGTCAGTGGCGATTTTCCGCACGCCGGACCAGGGCGGCGATCCGCGCGGCCAGGTCCGGCCACAGCCGCCTGGGGAAGTTGTGGCCCATGCCCTCGACCACCACGAGCTCGGCCCCCGGCACCGCCGACGCCGTGGCCTTCCCGCCGCTGACGTCGAACATCAGGTCGTCGGCGCCGTGGATCACCAGCGTGGGCGCCACGACCTCCCGCAACCTGCCGGTACGGTCCCCCGAGGCGATCACCGCGACCGCCTGACGCGCCATCCCGGCCGGATCCCAGCCCCGGTCGTAGACCCGCTCCGCCCGCTCCCGCGCCCCGGCCAGGTCGGGCTCGAACCCCGGCGACCCGAGCACGCTCATCGCCCTGACGGCCTGGTCGGCGTACTCCTCCCGGTTGGCAGGCGGCGCGCCGCCGCCCATCGCGCGCAGCGCCTCGGCGTCCGAGCCCCCCACGGAGGGGTCGCCGGTCGTGGACATCATGGAGGTCAGCGACCGGACCCGGCCGGGGTGCTCGATCGCCATCGTCTGCGCGATCATCCCGCCCATCGAGGCGCCGGCGACGTGGGCGCTGCCCAGCCCGAGCGCGTCCAGCAGCCCGGCGCAGTCGGCGGCCAGGTCGGACAGCGTGTAGGCGACCGCGGACAGGTCTCCGGCCATGGCCGCGGCCACGTCGGGGACGGGCGCGTCGCGCAGATGCGTCGAGTGCCCGCTGTCCCGGCTGTCGAAAAGGATCACGTGCAGGCCGCGGGCGACCAGTTCGGCCACGAGACCGCTCGGCCAGGACACCAGCTGGCCGCCGATGCCCATGATCATCAGCAGCGGCGGGTCGTCGGGGTCGCCGTGGCGCTCGTAGGCCACCTCGATGCCGGCCGGCCCCACGTTCAGCGCCTTTTCCTCAGCCATCGGCTTCCCTTCAGAAAGACCCGAGGAAAAGCTAGCAGCATTCCGCCCTTGAGTTTCGTCCTCGGAAAAGGCGCTATTTACTGAAATCGAGGACCACTTTGATGTCGTCGCCGGGCTCGAAGGCCTCGTGCGCGCGCTCCAGCGGGATCCGGCGGGTGATCAGCCGTTTCAGCCAGTCGTGGTCGGCTTCGGCGAGCGCCGTCGCGGCCTGCTCATAATGGTGGCGATTGGCGTTGACCGACCCGAAGATCAGGTCGTTCTCCAGCACGATATTGCGGTTGAGCGTGCCCGCGTCGACCCGCAGCGGACGGCCGGTCGGCGTGACGCCGGTGAGACAGACGATGCCCGCCGGGCCGTTGGTCGCCATCACCCCCACGGCCACCTCCGAGACGCCGGTCGCCTCCACGACGATGTCCGGGGCGATCCGCTCGGCCACCTCGATCACGTCGCCGGTGTGGTACGTGCCGCCGAGATCGCGGACCAGCTCCGGCTTGGGTCCGTCGGCGACCCGGTCGAACACGTGCACCTCCAGGTCGCGCCGCCGGCCGAGCAGCGCGGCCAGCAGCCCGATCGGGCCCGCGCCGGTGACCAGGACGGTACGCGGGCCGTACCAGGCGCGTGCCCCGATGCGCTCGATCTGGTCCCACACCTTGGCCAGGACGGTGGCCGGCTCCATCAGCACGCCGACCTCCTCCAGGGACGGGGCCAGCTTGACGGCGTAGTCGGTCTCGATGGTCCACAGCTCGGAGCCGAAGCCGTCGATCTCCTTGATACCGCGCTCGGTGTAGCGGCCGTTGCGGCACATGTCGAACTCGCCGTGCGCGCAGGCGCCGCAGGGCTCGGGGTCGGGGCGGCGGACGATGCCGACCACCAGGTCGCCCGCCAGAAACCCGCTGTCCCGCGGCGCCTCGCGGACCCGGCCCAGGCTCTCGTGGCCGAGGATCAGCCGGTCGCTGCCGGGCGGGGCCCAGCCGTACTCGCCGTCCGCGATCTCGCGGTCGGTGCCGCAGACGCCGAGCGCGATGGCCTCGACCAGCAGGTCGTTCGTGGCCGGGACCGGGTCGGGCACGTCCTCGACGCGCAGGGAACCGGTGGCGCCGGGGGCGATGGTGAGTGCACGCATGAGCCTGTCCTTGTCCGTTCGCGGGGTTCGACCCGATAACTGCCCGCCATCTGCCCTTTGTGCGGTCAAGGACTCCAAGACTTGGCACAGGCCTGAGCCGGGGCGCTGCCGTACCATGCGGAGCTATGCCGAAGGTGGTCGATCACGACGCGCGCCGCGAGGAGCTCATCGCGGCGACCTGGCGGACCATCCGCAGGCTCGGGCTGGCCGGCACGACGACGCGGGAGATCGCCAAGGAGGCCGGGTACGCGCACGGGCTGCTCGCCTACTACTTCCCCGACAAGGACGCCATCCTCGAGGCCGCGCTGGAGCGCGCCTACGCGGTGGCCCGAGAGCAGCTCGGCGCGCGCATGGCCGGGCGCTCCGGCCGCGACGCGGTGCGCGAGGTGCTGCTGGCGGCGCTGCCGATCGGCGCGGCGAGCGTGGAGACGCAGGTGCTGGTCCTGTCGTGGGGTGCGATGGTGACCTCGCCCGCGCTGCGGGAGCGGCGCTTCGCCAGCTTCCGGGAGTGGCGCGACACGGTACGCCTGCTGGTGCGGATCGCGATCGCGGTGGGCGAGATGAGCGGGGAGCAGGAGCCGGAGGAGATCGCCGACGCCCTGGTGGCGGTGGTGGACGGGCTGACCCTGCACGGGGTCATGAATCCCGGGGAGTACCCGCCCCACCGGCTGATCGCCACGCTCGACAACGTGCTCGACCGCTACCGCTAGTCGCGTCCCGCTTCCCCCTGCTTGGTCAGCACCAGCTCGTCCAGGCCGGGAGCGGCGGTCAGGGTGGCGGCCATGGTGTTCCCTTTGGGGAGCGGGGGCCGTCTCCTCCTTCAGAAGGGGCCGCCGCGGGCTGACGTACGACCGTGGAAGGATTGGGGCCGTGAGTGCCGACGCCGACGAGGGTTCCCCTGACGCTGCGCGCGCGCCCGGCGAACGGCAGGCGAAGGGCAAGGCGCCCAAGCGGGGGTCCAAGGCCACGCAGAGCCGGGCGGCGACCGAGGCGGCGCTGATGGCGGCGGCGCTGCGGCTGCTGGAGCGTGACGGGGTGCTGGCCGGGCTCAGCCTTCAGGCGGTCGCCGACGAGGCCGGGGTCAACCGCGGCCTGATCCACCACTACTTCGGCAGCCGCCAGGCGTTGCTGCGCGCGGCGCTGGAGGCCAGGAAGAACGCCGGGGAAGCACCGTTCGAGCAGGTACGCGAGGACGCCCCGGCCGACAAGGAGGCGTGGTCGTTCGAGGCGCATGCCCGGGATTCGAGCTATGCCCGGGTGGTGGCGCTGCTGGCGCTGGACGGGGACGAGGAGTTCGCGCCCATGCCGTACGTGGAGCGCCGCCTGGCCGATCTGCGCCGCGAGAGTGACGAGGGCCGGCTGCCCCAGGACGTGGATCTGGCCGCGATCTTGGTCATGTGGGACAGCTTTTTCTACGGATATTTCGTCATGCGTACGGCTCTCGCCCGGCAGCTCGACGTGACCCCCGAGCAGCTCGATCAGCGTGTCGTCGGCACCTACAACCGTCTGACCGGCCGCGACCACCGTTAGCGTTTCGCTAAGTAAGGGATTGACCGGCGATCTCGTCATGTGTTCCGATTTAGCGAAACGCTAATTTCTGGAGGACGGATGAGGACGACCCTCGCCTTGCTCACCGCCGCCCTGACCCTCAGCGCCGCCGCCCCGCCGGCCGCCGCGATCCCACCGGCGAACGCGCAGGTCCAAGCCCAGGGGCGGGTGGACGTGCGCACCGACAAGGGCCGGGTCAGGGGTGTCACCGACGGCCGGGTCAGCCGGTTCCTGGGTGTGCCCTACGCCGCTCCGCCGGTGGGGGCGCTGCGCTGGGCGTCGCCGCGGCCGGCCGTACCGTGGAAGGGGGTGCGGGACGCTTCGGCGTCGGCGCGCAGATGCCCGCAGTCCCCGCAGATGGGCGGGGGCGACAGCGGCGTGGAGGACTGCCTCTACCTGGAGGTGACCGCCCCGGCGAAGCCCGGCAAGCGGCCCGTGGTGGTGTGGTTCCACGGTGGCGTGGGGATGTCCGGCGCGGCCTCGGAGTACAACGCGAACAGGCTGGTCGCGGGCGGTGACGTCGTGGTCGTGTCGGCCGCCTTCCGCATCGGGATCCTGGGCGGGCTGCAGCATCCCGCCCTGGACGCCGCCTCCACCGCCGGTGACTCGGGCTTCTGGGGCACCGAGGACCGGATCGCCGCGCTGCGCTGGGTGAAGGCGAACATCGCCGCGTTCGGCGGCGACCCGGGCAACGTCACGATCGGCGGGCAGTCGGCCGGGTCGACCGCGGTGTGCGGGCTGCTGGCCGCTCCCCCGGCGGCGGGGCTGTTCCACCGGGCGATCCTGCAGAGCGGGCCGTGCAAGCTGCGGTGGGCGAAGAACTCCCTGTTCGAGGGCACTCCGGCCAACGACGGGCGGCCGCGCACCCACAAGGAGACACTGCCCGGCAACCTGGCCACCGCCGCCAAGCTGGGCTGCGCCGGACAAGCGGGCGCGGCGGCGTGCCTGCGCGGGCTGAGCGTGGAGAAGATCCTCCAGGTGCAGGCCGGCCCCTTCGAGGCCGGCGGCGGATCAGGCTCCGCGTTCCTGCCGAAGGGCGACGTGTTCGGCGACGGGCGGTTCAACCGGGTGCCGGTCCTCATCGGGGCCACCAAGGACGAGAGCCGCCTGTTCATGGTGTGGCGCTTCGACGGCGCCCACCCGTCGAAGCCGCTCACGGCCACCGAGTACCCGGTGAAGGTGCGCGAGAGCTTCGGCGCCGACGCCCCGGAGGTCCTGCGCCGCTACCCGGTGTCCGCCGACGTACGGCCGGCCGAGGCACTCGGATCGGTGTACACCGACCACGGCTGGTTCTGCTCGACCGTGGCCACCGCGCGGGCCATGGCCGGGAAGGTCCGGGTGCACGCCTTCGAGTTCGCCCAGCCGGTCGGCGACGACTACCCGGGTCTCACCTTCCGGCCGGGCGCCTGGCACGGGGCGGAGCTGCGGTATCTGTTCGACATGCCGGGCGCCAAGCCGCTCTCGACCCCGGCGCAGAAGCGGCTGGCCGCCCAGATGATCGGCTACTGGTCGAACTTCGCCAGGACCGGTGACCCCAACGGGCGCGGCCTGCCGTACTGGCCGAGGTCGAAGGCGCGCGGCGGGACGGCGATGTCGATCAGCGCGGACGACCCGGGCCCGCGGGACGTCGGCAAGAGCCACAACTGCGGCTTCTGGGACCGGCTGGCCAGGTGACGCTAGACGCCGGCCCGGGTGAGGATCGACTCCACGACCCGGGTCTTGGCGTCGGCGTAGTTCTGGACGTACTTCCAGGTGCGCCCGGCGAGGTCGCGTTTGGTCTGCGCGTACAGGTCACGGTCCTCGTCGTGCGTACGCAGCCAGTCGCGAAAGCCCAGCATGCGGCGCACCTCCAGGCAGCCCTCCGGCAGCACGTGCAGGTTGACCGGCATCTCACCGGCCAGCTTGAGCACGCGGTGCTCGTACCACTCCGGCTCGCGGATCGTCAGGACGTAGCCGAGTGACTCCAGCGCCGGGACGTACGCGGCCTCGTCGGCCGGGTCTTCGACGATCAGGAGCATGTCGAGGATCGGCTTGGCCGGCAGGCCGGGCACCGACGTGGACCCGACGTGCTCCAGCCTGACCTCACCGAGGGCGGCCAGGATGTCACCGGCCAGGCGTTCGAAGCGGACCGGCCAGGCCGGGTCGTAGTCGGCCAGGTGGATGCGCTCGTTGTGGACGGGCGGGGTCGTAACGTGGGCTTTGGCGATCTCTTCGTCGGACATGTTCACGCATGACATCCTGCCCGTCCCCGGAGGAAAGGGCGTAAAGCGAGGTGCAAGCGGCCCCCGTTAGCTTGCCGATCGTGCAACCTCTCCCCCGCATGGCCGCCGTGGCCAGGACCGGGCTGATCACCGGCCTGATCTCCACCGTTCCCGCCGTCGCCCTGCTGGTCGTCGCGCTGACCGCCGATCCGCGCAGCGGCGTCGGATACCTCTACTTCCTGGCGCCCATGATCACGCCGTTCGCGTTTCTGGTCGGCCTGGTGATGCTCGCCGCCCGCGGCGGGGCGCGCCAGGCCGGCGGCGGCGTGGCGGGCAGCGTGCTGATCGTGCTGGTGGCCTACGCCGTCACGGCCCTGATGACCGACGAGCCGCGGACGATGCTCACCTTCTTCGTGCTGCCCCTGGGCGCCGCCGCCCTCTTCCCGCTCGCGTTCGTGACGGGTGTCTGGCTGGTCAGGGCGCCGCGAGGCGGATGATCTCGCGTGGCCGTACCTCGCGCTCGTCGTAGGCGAGGTCCACGTCGGCCGCCTGGACCGCGGCGAGCGAGGCGGTGAACGCCGCCTCCGACTCCCACTCCACGATGGACACCACCGCGTCGCCGGCCAGCCAGCACGTGGCCGACAGGCAGCCGGGCGCCCGCCGGAACTCCGCGGCCACCGCCTGGACGCGCGCGACGAACTCCTCCCGGTGCTCGGCGGCCGGGTAGTGGTGGCCGATCATTCCGACCTTCATGATGATCTCCTTTGATTCGGGTCTTCGGGTGACTGCCAGCCCCGGCCGATCTTCCTGACCAGGGCGGGATCCACGATCAGGTGCCTGAACGGCCTGATCGCGAGCATGTAGGCCCGGCCGAACAGGCCGTTCGGCTTCACCAGGACGGCCATCTGGCCGCGGTGGCCGCCCTTGCCGTCCGGGACCCAGGCGATGTGCATCACGGTGTGCACGGTCCTGTTCGCCATCTCCGACGCCCACTCGGTGTCGGTCTGGAAGACCGAGGTGAACGGCACCGCCCGCAGGTCGGGGCCACGCCTGGTTTGCAGGTGCGGCGGCAGCCGTCCGCGCAGGGATCGCACGCGCGAGCCGATCCCGGCGGCGCCGCGGTCCCAGCCGAACAGGGCGCCGATCTTCCAGCGCAGGGCGAAGAGCGCGCCCGTGAGGCCGGAGAAGCCGCCAGGACGCGTGGACATCTGGCGGACGAGCACGTCCAGGTCACCGGGGCCGCCGGGGGTCGGCAGCGCCCAGACGTCCTCGACCCGGAAGTCGGGCGCCACCTCGTGGATGTGCCAGGCGTGCTTGGTGTGCTCGGTGTTCGGGATTCTCATGCGCGCGCCCATTCGGCCATCAGCGCGAACAGCGCGACGCGGTCGAGCACCGGCTGCCCGGGGTCGAGCTCGCGGTAGCGCTGGTAGACGTTGACCACGATCCGCTCGGCGTCCAGCCAGGCGGCGTACTCGCCCAGGTCGATGCCGAAGGCGGCCTCCCGCACGTCCAGGCCCTTGGCGTGGGCGGCGTCGGCGTGCGCGACGACGTGACCGAGGTAGTCGCGGACGGCGCGGATCCCGGCGGCGTCGGTCACCGGCCCGTGGCCCGGCACCACGGTCGGCGCGTCGAGGGCGAGCATCGTGTCGCAGGCGGCGATCCAGTTGGCGATCGGCCCGCCCCACACGATCGGCGTGCATCCGACGAACAGCAGGTCGCCCGCGAACAGCACCCCCGCGTCCGGCACGTGCACGACCGTGTCGGCCCCGGTGTGCGCGGGGCCGAGGTCGAGCAGGCGCACCTCGCGGCCGCCCACGTCGAGGGTCAGCCGCCGCTCGTAGGTCTGGTCGGGGCCGCGCAGCCTGATCCCGCCGAAGTCGAAGGCGCCGAACCTTTCACGCAGGTACGGCGTGAGCACCGGCCCGAGGTCCATGATCTGGAGCGCCGCGGTCATCTCCGGAGCCATCTCGGTACGCATCTCGTGGGCGGTGCCCCCGGCGGCGATGACGCGGACCGAGCCGGGCAGCAACTGGCCGCCGTGGGTGTGGTCGCCGTTGGCGTGGGTGAGCACGTGGTGGGTCAGCGGATGGCGGTCGGTGACCTGCCGCAGGCCGTCCAGCATCTCGGCGGTGTGCCGCAGGTCGTAGAGCGTGTCGACGAGCAGCGACGCGCCGTCGCCGGTGACCAGCCCGGCGTTGCTCATGCCGTAGCCGCCGTCCGGCAGCAGCCACGCCCAGACCCCGTCGCCGACCTGGTGCGCCCCTTTCGTGTACGGCACCCGCGGGCTCGGCGCGCGGTTGACCCTCGGCCCGCGTGGTGCGGCGGCGGGATCGGGCCTGGCGGGCAGCGGGTGCGGGGCCGTACCGGCGCGGACGGTCTGGCGGATCTCGCCGAGCCCCTCGGCGCGCAGCGTCACCACGTCGCCGTCCTTGAGCCAGCCGCGGAAGGCGGCGAGGTCGGCGAAGCTGAGGTGCTCGATCAGGCAGCAGCCGGGAACGGTGCCGGAGCCGAAGACGTCGCCCGGCTGGAGCTCGACACCGCGCGAGGCGTAGGCGACGACCTCGCCGAACGTCCAGTCCATGGCGTCGGTACGGCCGGCCCCCACCAGCTCCCCGTTGACCTCGGCCCGCACCTCGATCGCCGGCCACCCGCCGGGGCCGCAGGGCAGCTCATCGGGCGTGACCAGCCAGGGCCCGAGAGTGGTGGCGCCGTCCTTGCCCTTGGCCTGCCCGATCTTGAGCTGGGCTTCGAGTGCCTGCAGGTCACGCGCGCTCCAGTCGCAGAACAGTGTGTAGCCGGCGATGTGCTCCACGGCCTGCTCGGGCGTCAGGTCCCGTCCCGGCACGCCGATCACCGCGCCGATCTCCAGCTCGAAGTCGAACCAGGCGCTGCCCGGCGAGACGGTCACCTCGTCGCGGGGCCCGATGACGGTGGCCGGGTTGGCGAAGTAGAAGGCGGGGATCTGGTACCAGGTCGGTTCCAGGGTCGCGGTGCCGCCCGCGGCCCTGAGGCAGCCGCGCATGTGGTCGAGGAAGCACAGGCAGTCGCGGATGGACGGCGGCCTGGGGATGGGCGCCTTCAGCGTGAGGTCGGCGAGCGGGGTGACCTGGGCGGGTTCGGCGAGCGCCCGCTCGCCCGCCTGCCGCAGCGACGGGCCGAGCAGCTCGATCAGGCCGGTGCCCGCGGGCAGGGCGTGGACCTGGTCGCCGTTGACGACGCCGACCCGGTCACCGTCGGCCGAGGCGTAGGTGACGAAGCGCAAAATGACCTCCTGTGTTGGCCAGCATAGAGTATGATTGCTAGCACAGAAGGAGGCGCGGTGACAACACGTCGAGAGCAGACCAGCCAGGAGAGCCGCGAGCTGATCCTGGCCGCGGCGGCCAAGCTGTTCGCGGAGAAGGGCTACCGGCAGACCACGTTCGCCGACGTGGGCGAGCGCTCCGGGATCAGCAGAGGGTCGATCCCCTGGCACTTCGGCAGCAAGGAAGGGCTGCTGCTGGCCGTTCTCGAACGCTCGCTGGAGGAGCTGCGCGCCGGGCTCGGCGAACCGCCCGAGCGGGTGGAGACGGCGCTCGACCTGCTGGCGGAGGGCGCGGGGGCGCTGTTCGCGCTACCCACGGGCAGGCTCTTCGTCAACCTGCTGGTGGAGGCGCTGGAGCCGGGCTCACCGATCCAGGGGCGCTACGTCGAGATGCACGAGGCGCTGCGCGCGCACGGCAGGCGGGTGCTGGAGCGGTTGCCGCTGCCGCCCGGACTGTCGGCCGAGGGGCTGTCGATCCTGCTCGTCGGGGCCGTGATCGGCGTGCACCAGCAATGGCTGCTGGCCCCTGACCGCGTCGACTACCCGGAGGCGCTGGCCGCGCTGCGCGCGCTGATGGCGAGAGCGGTGCTTCCAGGCCCGGCGCAGGGGTGATGCCACCCCGGCGCGGGGGTGAAGGCGCCCGTGCCGCGCCGGGGTGGAGCGAGGTGGTGGCCGGTCGGACGGGCCGACCGGCCACCGGGGTGTGTCAGGGCACCCAGTGGTTGTGCGTGGCGGTGATCATGACCTGGAGCTGGATGCTCGCCGCGAAGTAGCTGCTGCTGTCGATCGGCGTGGCCAGCATCTTGTTCCAGAGCGCGTCCAGCCAGGCCTGGCTGCCGGAGTCGGTCATCGCCGCCACCGCGAACGGGGCGAAGAACGAGGCGTCGCTGCCGGAGGAGATCTGCGTGCCGTTGAGCTTGTAGCCCATGGCGATCTTGCCGGGGTCGCCGCCGGTCTTGGACTTGACCCAGGTGTTCAGCTTGCGGGCGGCCGTGAGCGACCTGGCGTCGCCGCTGGTCACCGCGTCGGCGCCGATCCGCCAGGGCACGCGGCAGGAGTTCCACCAGTACTGGCCGTCGTTCGCGTGCTCCAGCACCTTCCCCGGCGCCGGGCGCGGCGAGGTGTTGGTGTCGACCACGAAGTCGGGCAGCAGGCCGGTGTTCGGGGCGTAGGTGGACTGCAGGGAGGCGATCACGTTCTGGTGCGCGTTGCGCACGGTGTCCCAGGTGGAGTCGCCGGTGGCCTTCTTGAAGGCGCGGAAGTGGCCGGCCATCCAGTCCGAGGCGCGCGAGACGTAGTAGCGATGGTCGCTCGGGGTGCTCCAGTCGCCCAGCTTGAGCAGGTTCGTGGAGGGGTTGAGCTCATCCTTCTTGATCGCGTTGATGTGCCGCACGGCGAGGTTCTTGTAGTTGTACGTGCCGTTGCTGCCCCACTGCCGGTCGGCCAGGAGCAGGCCGTAGGCCACGTCCATGTCGCCGTCGGTGGCGCCGTCGCTGCCGTTGACGCTCTGGCAGGCCTCGTTCTGCTCGGCGGCCAGCAGGTCGGGGTTGATCACCGACGGGTGGTCGATCATCCACTTGGTCAGGCCGTCGAAGATCTTCTTGGCGTCCGGGTCGGCTCCGGCCATGGTCGCCGCGATCACCATGCCGTAACCCTGGGCCTCGGCCACGTACGGGTGGTCGGCGTCCGGGGAGTAGACCTGGTACCAGCCGTTGCCGCAGTTCTGGCGGAGGAAGGCGGTCTTCCACCGCTTGTAGTAGTCGACCACCTTCTGGTCGAGCGTCGCCTGGGCGCCGGAGGGCTTCAGCATGCCGGAGGCGTAGGGGATGGCGTGGCTGCCGAACGGTACGGCGGGGCCGCCGCCGCCCGCCTGGGTGGTGGCGGTGACCGGGCCGCTCGCGGGTGAGACGTTGCCCGCGGCGTCACGGGCCTTGACCGTGTAGGTGTAGGCCGTGGCGGGGGTCAGGCCGGTGTCGGTGTAGGTCGTCCCGGTGGCGGTGTTGACCAGGGTGCCGCCCCGGTAGACCTCGTAGCCGGTGACGCCGACGTTGTCGGTGGCGGCGTTCCAGGCCAGGGAGACGCTGGTCGAGGTGGTGGCGGTGGAGCGGAGGTTGCCGGGGGTGCTCGGGGGCGTGGTGTCGCCGCCGCCCGGGAACGAGCCGTAGGTCTCGAACTCCCAGAGGGAGTAGCCGTAGGTGGTGCCGCGGGCCGTGCCGTACATGCGGATATAGCGCCCGCTGCCCGACAGGCCCGTCAGGTCGTCGGTGGCGCCGTTGCCGGAGGTGGTGGAGTAGATGTCGGTCCAGGACGTGCCGTTGGGCGAGGTCTGGATCTTGTACGACTTGCCGTAGGCGGCTTCCCAGCTCAGCTTGACGCGGGAGATGGTCGCGGTGGCGCCGAGGTCGATGGTGACCGATTCGGGGTCGTGGCCCTCGGCGCTGGCCCAGCGGGTGCTCGTGCTGCCGTCCACCGCCTTGGCCGCCTCGAAACCGGCGCCTTCGATGGACGAGGCGGTCGCGGGCCTGTCGCGGGAGATCAGGGTGTCGGCCGCCGAACTGGCGGCGGCGGGATGGGCCGTGAGGGCTGCGACCATGGCCGCGGCGGCGGCCATGGCTCTGACAACGTGCGGCATCAGCGGGGTCCTTGGGGGGTGAGGTTCGGACGACGCCTTAGTTAGGAATGTTTCCTAACTTGTAGGGACAGTAAAGAACCTTCGCCCGCTTGGCAAGAGCCCCTCGCGCGATCAGCAGGGATAGAGGCCGCGCCCCTGCCGGTGGGAGGCGTTGCCGTAGGTGAGGTTCTTCCGCTCATAGGCCTTGATCGTGTACGGCCCGGCGTCCGGCCAGTTGGGGATGTCGACACAGATCGTCTTCGCGTAACCGCACTCGTTGACGACCTTCACGTACCGGAAGAAGTTGGCGGAGCCGCCGCTGTACCACCCCTCGTGCTGGACGTTGCACGCCGAGGCCGCCGCCGAGACGTCCGCCTGCGCCGGTGCCGCGATCGACAGGGAAACCAGCGCCGCGGCGCCGAGAAGAACCTTCTTGAGCATGACTGACTTTCCTTTCTGGAAGTTGCGAGGGGAAACGTTAGGGACGCGGGGTTCGCGGGAGATATGAGCGCCTCATATCGAGCTCATAGCGGCGGCGTGCAGGCTCTAGCCAGCCGATCAACGCCGAGGGGGACACCAATGATCGAGTGGGAGCATCTCGCGCTCTTCTGCCAGTCGGACCCCGACTTCTTCGCCCGCCCCGACCGGATCGCCGACACCGCGGAGCGACTCGCGCACCGCGAGCCCCCGGCGAACTGGGAACGCACCGAGAAGGACCTCTGGGTACGGCTGCGCCCCGCCTACCGCCCGCTCAAGCGGACCGGCTGGAAGATCCACGTGGCGGTGACGCCCGGCGACGCCGACCACGCCTGCGCGATCGTCTGGGACTACTGCGTCGAGCGCGACATCCCGTTCAAGTTCCTGCGCAGCCGGCGCGCCATCCAGCTGCTGAACGGCAAGTACGCCGACCGCGCGGCCAGCGGCAAGGCCATCACCATCTACCCGGCCGACGACGAGGAACTGGCCGAGGCGCTGGAAACACTCGGCCACCAGCTCAAGGGCATCACCGGCCCGTACGTCCTCAGCGACCTGCGGATCGGCGAGGGCCCGCTGTTCGTCCGCTACGGCGCCTTCACCAAGCTCACCTGCGTCGGCGAGGACGGCGAACCGGTGTCCGGCAGGCTGGACCCGGACGGCCGGATCGTCCCCGACGTACGCGAGGCCCGGTTCGTCCTGCCCGAGCGGGTCGAGGTGCCCGAGGTCCTGACCCCGCACCTGGAGGCCCGCCACAGCGGCAGCGCCGGCTTCCCCTTCGCCGTCGAGAGCGTCATGCACTACTCCAACGCCGGCGGCGTCTACCTCGCCACCCGCAAGGGGACCGACGAGCGCGTGGTCCTGGTGGAGGCCAGGCCGCACGCCGGTCTCGACCGCAACGGCCGTGACGCGGTCGCCCGCCTCCAGGTCCAGCGCGACATCCTGCGGCGCCTGGACGGCCTGCCCTGCGTGCCCCGCCTGCTCGGCCACCACCTCGCCTGGGAGCACCACTTCCTGGTCGAGGAGCACGTCGAAGGCCTGAGCCTGTTCGACGAGATGGTCCGCCGCTACCCGTACGCCCACAACACCTACGGCCCGCCGGAGCCCGAGGTCAGGGCCTACACCGAATGGGCCGCCGAGATCGTCGGCAAGATCGGGCACGCGCTGGAGCGGATCCACGAGCGCGGCGTGCGCTACGGCGACCTGCATCCCGGCAACGTCATCGTCCGCCCCGACGGCGAGGTCGTGCTGGTCGACTACGAGTACGCCCGCGACCTCGACGACACCACGATCCTGGACGGCGGCGCGCCCGGCTTCCACGCGCCCGCCGGGATGAGCGGCGCCGCCGCCGACCGCTACCAGCTGGAGTGCGTACGCGTCTGGCTCCACCTGCCGATGAACATGCGGCCCGAACACACCCCCGCCCAGGTCCGCCGCGCGATCGGCACGGTGACCGACCTGTTTCCCGTGGACGAGACGTTCGCCGCGCAGGCGGCCGCCGGGTTCGGGCTGACCGGGGACGGCCCCGCCCCCGACGTGGCCGACCGGCTGCTGGGCGACGGGGAGATCTCCTGGCCGGCCGTACGCGACTCGCTGGTGGCGGGGATCATGGAGAGCGCGGACCTCTCCCGCGACGGCGCGCTGTTCCCCGGCGGCCCGCAGCAGTTCGCCACCGGCGGCTTCACGCTGGCCTACGGGGCGGCCGGGGTGCTGCTCGCGCTGCACCGGGTGGGCGCCGAGGTGCCCGCGGCCTTCGCCGACTGGATGGCCGCCCAGGCCCTGCGCGGCCCGGACGCCAAACCCGGGCTGTACGACGGCCTCCACGGCGTCGCCTACGTCCTGGACGAACTGGGCTACACCGACGTCGCGCTGAAGGCGCTGGAACAGGCGCGGGCGGCCGAGGACCGGGTGGCGACCGCGGGGCTGCTCAGCGGCGGCGCCGGCCACGCGCTCAACCTCCTGCACTTCGCCCACCGGACCGGCGACGACGCGCACCTGTCCGGCGCGCTCGCCATCGGCGAGCGGCTGGCCGCGCTCACGGACGACCGGAAGCCCGCAGAAGGAGGGCTGATCCGCGGCATGTCGGGGGTGGCGCTCTGCTTCCTGCGGCTGTTCGAGACGACGGGCCGGGACGTATGGCTGGACCGCGCCCGCGCCGCCCTCCAGCAGGACCTCGACCGGGGCGAGGTCCTGGGCGGCGACACCTTCCACCTGGTCGACCACGGCACCCGGCGGCGCAACATCCTCTACGTCGAGGGCGGCAGCGCCGGGCTGGCGATCGTCGCCCACGAGTACCTGCGGCACCGGCCGGACGAGGCTCTCGCCGCCGCCGTCGTCGGGGTGCGGCGCGGGTGCCGGGCGCCGTTCACGCGGGGGCCCAGCCTGTTCCGCGGACGGGCCGGGTTCATCGCGACGCTCGCGCATCTGGGCCATCCGGCCGACCACGACGTGCTCATGGCGCACGTGCCGAGGCTGGCGCTGCACGCGCAGCCGTACCGGGGGCACCTGGCCTTTCCGAGCACCAAGCTCCTGCGCCTGTCCATGGACGTGGCGTCAGGCTCGGCGGGCATCCTGCTCGCCCTGAACTCAGCGTTCCGAGGGGGCGGATCCTTTCTGCCCTTCCTCGGGGCCGGGACGACAGAAGGGAGGTGACCACCATGGCCGAGATTCTCGCCCTGCAGTCCGAGGCCCCCAAGCGGGGGGACAGCCACTGCATCAGCATCACGACCGACTAGTTCGCGTCCGGCCGGGCGCCGTCGAAGACGATTCGTCCGCGGGCCCCCCCGGGGCAGGGTACGAGCGCGCTGTAGGATCAGATGGTCGACCGGGCCAAACCCCCCCAGAGGCGCGGGCAGAG
>NZ_JBHYJD010000021.1:119694-172510 GCF_042740555.1 Nonomuraea sp. NPDC059007
GTTTCGCCCCCTTCCTGCGCGGGCCCCCCCGGGGGGGCGACAGCTTTCCACGCATCAAACGCCCCCCCTGTGCCGGGGCGGGCCGGCCGCGCGCCCCTCCTCGTGCTCGGCGCCCCGCCGCTGTCCAGGGAAGGAGCGCGATGAAGGAACTGTTGCTCGACCGGACCTACCGCCGCCTCTGGCTCGGGCAGAGCGTCTCGCTGGCCGGCGACTACCTGTTCACCACGACGATGGCGCTGTGGATCGGCACCGTCCTGCTGCGCGACCAGCCGTACGCGCCGAGCGCGACCGCGGCCAGTCTGCTCATCGTGGCCGTGGTGACGGTGGCGGGCGCGCCGGTCGCCGGAGCGCTGGTCGACCGCTGGGACAAGGTACGCGTCGCCAGAACCGCCGACGCGGTCAGAACGCTGATCGGCGGCGGCTTCGCGATCCTGGCCTGGCTGGCGGGCTCGCTGCCCGTCGGGCTGACGCTGGCCCTGTGCGGGCTGGCCCTGGCCGGGCAGTCCGCGGCGACGCAGTTCTTCAACCCCGCCCGCATCGTCATCCTCAGCGACGTGGTCTCCGATGACCGGCGCGAGCAGGCGGCGAGCTTCGCCCAGGCGAGTTCCGCGATCGCGATGATCGCCGGTCCCGCGCTGGCCGGCGCCCTGTTCGCCGCCGCCGGCCCCGGCGTCTGCTTCGGCCTCAACGCGGCCACCTTCGCCTGCTCCTTCCTCGCCCTGCGCGGGACCCGCGTGCCCATGACCGAGGCCCGCGAACGCCACCTGGGCCGGGAGATGCTCGCGCCCCTGCGCCTCCTCGCCCGCGACCGCACGCTGCGGGCCGTACTCGGCGCCGGCATGATCGTCATGCTGGGCGCGAGCGCGTTCGGCTCGCTCAACGTCTTCTTCGTCAGGGAGAACCTGAGCGCCGACCCGGCCTGGTTCGGCGTGATCAGCTCGGCGCTGGGCGCGGGCATCCTCACCGGCGCGCTCGGTTCCGCCGCGCTCCACGCGCGGCTGGGCAAGGAGCGGCTGTTCGCCGGCGGCCTGCTGCTGTGCGGCCTCACCTGCCTGGTCTACGCGCGCCTCGACAGCGCGCCCCTCGCCGCCCTGGTCATCTTCGGGTACGGCGTCGCCGGCGGCATCGTCGAGACCGTGATGTCGCCCATCCTGCTGGCCGCCACCGGCCGGGACCATCTCGCCCGGGTCCTGTCGGTCTTCACCTCGGCGCTGCGCCTGGCCTCGATCACCTCACTGGGTCTGGTGGGCTGGCTGGCCGGTGGGCGGGGCCGTATCGACCTCATCCTGCTCGGAGCGGCCGTGATGTTCCTGCTGGCGGGCGCGCACGCGGCCCTCTACCTGCGGCGGCCCGGCCCCGAGGGCCGGGCCGGCGCTTAACACCACTCGTGGTCGCCCGGACATTCGCCGGCGACGACGGTCTGGGCCGGGGGCGCGTGCGGCGGTTCGAGGTGGGCCGCCGCGGCACTGCCTCCGAGTACTACGGCGACGCTGAGCAAGAGTGCGGAAAGACGGCGCTTCATCGTCATGTCCTCCAGGACGGGTTAGGTGAGGTTGAGTGCCTTCTCCAGCCAGGGCTGGGCGCCCAGGCGTCGGAAGGCGGTGATGGCGAGGTCAAGGTGCTCGTTCGCGTCCTCGCCGCCCAGGCGGGCGAGCGCGAGGTGGGCACGCCCGGCGAGCAGGAGGTCCCCGAGCCGGTCGGCCCCCGCTAGGGACGAGGCGAGCGTCTCCCTGCCGAGAGGCCTGTCCACGTCCGCCAGCGCCTCCCCCAGGCTCAGCAGCACCCAGGCCTCGCCGATCTGGTCGCGCTGCTCCCTGGTGAGCCGGAGGGCGAGCCTGCCCGCCTCGACGGCTTCGAGGTTCTTGCCCAGCTCGTGATAGGTGTCGGCCAGACGTTTGGTCAGCAGGGCCTTCGTGCGCCTGCCCAGGGGGTGGGCCAGTGCCCGCACCAGAGGCCCTTCGGCCTGGTCCGGGCGGCCCACGGTGGTGTGGTGGAAGGCGATGCTGCCGAGGGTCACCGCCTCCGCGGTGGTGTCGCCCACCCGCTCGAAGACGGCGACCGCCTCCCACAACTCGGCCACGACGCCCTCGTGGTCGCCCTGGTAGTCGCGGGTGACGACGTCGTAGCGGCGGGTGAGGGCCAGGCCGTACTCGTCTCCGACCTCCTCGAAGATCCGCATGGCCGCCGCCAGCGTGGTCCCGGCCTCGGTGAGCTGGCGGCGCTGGTGGTGGATCTCGCCGCGCGACAGGAGCATCGCGGCCTCGCCGCGCCGGTCGCCGGTCTCCCCGCACGCGGCCAGCGCCGCGTCCACGACCGTTCGCCAGTCGTCGAAGTAGCCGGACATCTCGTAGAGGTAGACCGGGGTGGCGGCCAGCTCCCAGGCCAGGCCGGCCCAGCCGAGGCGGGCCGCCTGGGTGACGAAGGCGACCACGGTCGCGCGTTCCGCGTCGAGCCAGGCCATCGGGTCGGCGTCCAGCTGGGGCGGGGGTTCCAGGTGGTGGCGCGGTGCCGTACCCCGGACGATCATGAGGTCGTGGCGGGGATACTCGTGCCCGCGCGCGTGCTCGGCCAGTGCGAGCAGGCCGCCGATCGCGCGGGTGAGGGCCTCGGCGCGCTGGTCCCGGCTCTCCTCCGCCTCTGCCCGCTCGATCGCGAACAGGCGGACCAGGTCGTGCATGGTGTAGCGGCGCTGCCCGCTGGCGTCGCGCCGGGCGGGCTGGAGCATCTGCGCGTTGGCCAGTTCCTCGCACAGCTCCTCCGCGGCGCGCAACGACGTGTGGAGGAGCGCGGCCAGCGTCCAGGGGGCCAGGTCTCTGACGCCCTGGAGCAGGCCGATCCGCCGGAAGGCCAGCCGGGCTGTCTGCGGCAGGTCGAGGTAGCTCAGCTCGAAGGTGTTGCGCAGCTGCTCCTCGTCCTGGCGCAGCTCGTTCAGGCGGTGGCGCTCGGCGCGCAGGCTGCCGGTCAGCTCCCCCAGGGACCACGCGCTGCCGACGGCCAGCTTCGCCGCGGCGATGCGCAGCGCGAGCGGGAGGCGGTCGCACAGCTCGGCGAGCGTGGACAGTTCCTCGCCGTCGGCGTCGTCCTCGATCCGCCGCCGCCCGGCGATGCGGCGCAGCAGCAGCCGCGCGTCGGCGGGCGGCAGCACCTCCAGCGTGAGCGGCCGCGCGCCCTCCTGGACGACGAGTCCGCCGAGCCGTTTGCGGGAGGTGACGATGACGCGGCAGGTGCCGGAACCGGGCAGAAGCGGGCGGACCTGGTCGGCGGAGTGCGCGTTGTCCAGCACGACCAGCAGCCGCCGGCCGACGAGCATGCTGCGGTAGAGGGCCGTGCGCTCGGCGAGGCTCTGCGGTATCCGGCGGCCGGGCACCCCGAGCGCCCGCAGGAAGCCGTCCAGCACGCTCTCCGGTGCGGCTGGACGGCTGCCGCGGGTGAATCCGCTCAGGTCAGCGAAGAGCTGCCCGTCGGGGAAGCGCTCGGCCCGGCGGTGCGCCCAGGCCATGGCGAGGGCGGTCTTGCCGATGCCGCCCACCCCGCTCACCACGCTGACGCGCACGGCGTCGTCACCGCTGTCGTCGCCGGGGTCGAGCAACGCGTCCAGCTCATCCAGCTCCGCCTGCCTGCCGGTGAAGGCGAAGGCGGCGGGCGGAAGCTGCGAGGGCCGCACGTCGGCGACCTCGCGCTCCGGCTCACGGGTGACCGGATCCTCCAGGAGGATCAGGTTGTGCACCTCGCGCAGGCGCGGGCCGGGCTCCAGGCCCAGCTCGTCGACCATGAGCCTGCGTCCCTCGTCGTAGACGGCCAGCGCGTCGGCCTGCCGTCCGGAGCGCGACAGGGAGAGCATGAGCTGGGCGCGGGCCCGCTCCCGAAGCGGGTGCTCGCCGACGAAGCTCCTGAGCTCGGCGGTCAGCTCCCGGTGGTGGCCCAGGTCCAGCTCCAGCTCGACGCACTCCTCCAGCGCGGCCAGGCGTAGTTCCTCCCACCTGCTGGCCGCGTTGAGGAGGGCGGAGCTGGTGATCCCGCCGAGCACGGGGCCGCGCCACAGCTTGAGCATCGCGCGGAACATGGCCGCGGCCTGGCCCGGCCGCCCGCCCGCCGCCTCCTGGCGTGCCGCGGCGAGACCTTGCTCCACCGTCAGCGCGTCCAGGGCCAGCGTCCGGGGAACCCGGTAGCCGCCCGCGACGGTCTCGATCAGCGCCGGGTCTCCTCCGGCCTTGCGCAGCGCGCCGCGCAGGGCCGAGATCGCCGCGGCCACCTGCCCGCGTACGGAGGAGGGCGGCGCGTCCTCCCACACCAGGTCGACCAGGCGGCCGGTGCTCACCGTCTGCCCGCTGTGCAGCAGGAGGGTCGCCAGGACCGCCTGCGGCCGCGGACCGCCCACGTGGACGGGCCGGTCGCCGACCGCGACCTCCAGCGGCCCGAGAATCCCGAACCTCGTGCCCGGCTCTCCGCTCAGCGCCATCGGCGCCGCCCGGTCCGGCGCGCCGCGGAGGTCAAGGTCATCACGCGGCCACTCCTGATTGCGGTCTCTCTCCTGCCGCAAGGACCGTAACCGTGACCGCTTTCGATCGGTTATCGGTGGGCGAAAGCGCCCTCGGTTCCCTATGATCAAGCTCTCTGGGACGTGCACGTTCGCTGACATGCGAAGGAGACCGTCGATGGTCGCACGCTGGACCGGATTACCCCTGCTCGCGGCGGTGGTGGCGTTGGCGGCGGGCTGCGTCAACCCCAACACCGAGGGCGCTCCGACGGCGCAGCCGAGTCCCAAGGGCCAGAGCCGCGTCGCCTTCTTCGGCTTCGCGAAGGCGAACTCGTTCACCGCCGCCACGTTCGCCGGCGTCGAGGAGCATGCGAAGTCCCGCGGCGCCACGGCCGAGTTCTTCGACCCCAACTTCGACGCGCAGACGCAGGTCCGCCAGATCCAGGACGCGGTCACCTCCAAGCGCTTCGACGTCTTCGTCGTCCAGGCCAACGACGGGGCCGCGGTGGTCCCGGCGATCCGCTCCGCCGTACAGGCGGGGATCGCGGTCGTCGTGCAGTTCACCCCGCTCGGCACCCGCTACGACACCGCGGAGCCGCAGGTCGAGGGCACGATCACGCTGATCGACGTGCCCACGGTGAACGGCGCCGCCCTGGCCGAACTGGCGGTACGCGCCTGCGTGAGCAAGAAGCTGGACCCGTGCGAGATCGCCTACCTGGAGGGCCTGAAGGCGCTCCCGCTCGACAACGCGCGCACCGACGCGGCCGTCGGGGTGCTGAAGAAGGCGGGCACGAAGATCGTCGCCCAGGTCGAGGGCGGATACACCCAGGACAGCGGGCGCAAGGCCATGCAGGACGTGCTCCAGCGCGCGCCCGGCGTCGACGTCGTCGTCGGCTCCTCCCAGGCGATCGCCGGCGCCGAGGCGGTCGCGAAGGGCAAGCCCATCCTGTACGTCGCCAACGGCGGCTCCCGCCAGACGGTCACCGCGGTCCAGGACGGACGCTGGTTCGCCGCCTACTACCTCCCCGTCCGCACCCTGGGCGCCAAGGCCGCCGAACTGGGCCTGGACAAGGCGCAGGGCAAGCAGGTGCGGGCGGGCAACCTGATGACCGACGTCACGCCGGGCAAGCACCTGGGCACCAAGGAGGTGCTGGCGGGCGTCACCGGCGAGTACGACGAATGACCGGCCCGCTCCTCCTGGAGGGCATCACCAAGAGCTACGCGGGCACGACCGTGCTGCACGGCGTCGACCTGCGCGTCGAGCCGGGGCGGATACACGGCCTGGTCGGCGAGAACGGCGCCGGTAAGAGCACGCTGGTCAAGGTGCTGTGCGGCGTCACCACGCCCGGCGCCGGGCGGATCGTCGCCGACGGCCGGGCGGTGCGCCTGGACAGCCCCCGGGCCGCGCGGGCGCACGGGATCGCGCTGGTGACGCAGGAGGTGGCGCTCGTCCCCCGGCTCACGGTGCTGGAGAACGTCTTCCTCGGCCGCTGGGCCCACCGGGCGGGATGGTGGCGGCCGGGCGCGGACCGGCTCCTGCTCGACGGGCTGCTGGGCCGTACCGGATTCGTGCTCGACGCGGACCGGCCCGCGCGGGAGTTGCCCGTCGCCGACCAGCAGCGGGTGGAGATCCTGCGCGCGCTGGCGAGCGGCGCGCGGGTGCTGGCCCTGGACGAGCCGACGGCGCTGCTGCCGCGCACCGAGGCGGAGCGGCTGCTGGAGCTGCTGGGCACGCTCGCGGCGGACGGGATGGCGATCGTGCTGGTCTCCCACCGGCTGGAGGAGGTGCTGTCGGCCTGCGACGTGGTCACCGTGCTGCGCGACGGCCGGCACGTGCTCACGGCGCCGGCAGCGGAACAGACCCCGCGCTCGCTGGTCCAGCACATGGTCGGCCGCCCGATCGAGGTCCTCTACCCCGAGCCGGCCCCCGTCGCGGCGGACGCGCCGGTGGTGCTGGCGGCCACCGGGCTGCCCCAGGTGGCACGGCTGGAGGTCCGCGCGGGCGAGATCGTCGGGCTCGCCGGGCTGACCGGCAGCGGCCGGTCGGCGGTCCTGCGGCTGTTGTTCGGCGCCGACCGCCGCACGTCCGGCGACGTCGCGGTCGCCGGCCATCCGGTACGGCCCGCCTCCCCCCGCCACGCGATGGCGCAGGGCATGGCTCTGGTCCCCGAGTCCCGCAAGGAGCAGGGCCTGGTCCTGGTCCGCTCGCTGCGCGAGAACCTGGCGCTGACCGGCCTGTCCGCCCGCCAGCGCGCCGGGTTCGTCCGGCGGGCCGCCGAGGCCCGCGAGGTCGGTCAGTGGCTCGACCGCCTCGACGTCAGGGCGGCCGACCCCAAGGGCAGGACCGCCGGCCTGTCGGGCGGCAACCAGCAGAAGGCCATGTTCGGCAAGTGGCTCATGCGCGAGCCGAAGGTGCTGCTGGTCGACGAGCCGACCAGGGGCGTCGACGTCGTGGTGAAGGTGGAGATCCACCGGCTGCTGGTCGAGCTCGCGGCGCGCGGCGTCGCCGTGCTCATGGTGTCGTCGGAGATCGAGGAGGTGCTCGGGCTCTCGCACCGCGTGCTGGTGCTGCGCGGCGGCCGGGTGGCCGGCGAGTTCGCGCGCGGCGCCGCGGAGCGCGAGGACGTCATGGAACTCGCCTTCGCCGGGCGGCCGCGATGAGAGTACGCGACTCCGGGATCCTGCTGGCGCTGTTCGTGCTGGTGGTGGCGCTGTCTCTGGCCACGCAGACGTTCCTGACCCAGGGCAATCTGGTCAACCTGCTCGACCAGGCCGTCATCGTGGGGCTGCTGACCTGCGGGATCACCCTGTGCATGATCTGCGGCGTGTTCGACCTGTCGGCGAGCGCGGTGCTGGCGGTCAGCGCCGTCGTGGGCGTGCTGGCCGCGCGCGGCGGCGGGGTGGCGCTGGGGTTCGGCGCGGCGGTGCTCGCGGGCGCGCTGCTCGGGGCGGTCAACGGCGCCGCCGTCGTGCTGCTGCGCGTGCACTCGTTCATCGTGACGCTGGCGCTGAGCATCGTCTACCGAGGGCTCGCGCTGGTCATCACGGCCGGGGCGATCGTGTACCCGGATCCGGCGCGGCTGACGGAGTTCCAGTCGCTGAGCTGGCCCACGGCTCTGGGCGGGGTGACCGTACCGTCGTTGCTGCTGCTCGCCGTCTCGGCGGTGACCTCGCTCGTGCTGTGGCGGACCACGCTCGGGCGGCGCGTGTACGCCGTCGGCGGCAACCCGGAGGCGGCCAGGCTGTCCGGCATCCGGGTGGGGCCGGTGCGAATCGTCGTGTTCACGATCAGCGGGGTCTGCGCGGCGCTGGCGGGACTGGTGCTCGCGGCCCGTGGCGGATCCGCGCAGGCGAGCATGGGCACGCTGCTGGAGCTCAGCGCGATCGCCGCCGCCGTGATCGGGGGCACCAGCATCTTGGGCGGCGAGGGCGCGATCTGGCGGGGCATGATCGGCGTGCTGATCCTGACGCTGATCGGCAACGGGTTCAACCTGCTCGGATGGGATACGACATACCGCCCGATCGTCGAGGGACTGCTCATCCTTGCCGCCGTCGGCACGGACTACGCGTTACGGCACCGGAAGGAGTAGCCGAAAGATCGGAAATAATGAGTGTTCATACCGTTAGCATCTGTTCATCGGATTGCGCTGATCAAAGGTGTGACGATGAGCAACCCCACGCGCGTGCCCTCCGGGATCAACCCGAACGTGCCCAACGCCGCGCGCATGTACGACTACTACCTCGGCGGCAAGGACAACTTCGCCGCCGACCGCGCGGCGGCAGAGAAGATCATGGCGCTGGGGCCCAGCCGTCAGATCTGCCTGGCCAACCGGTGGTTTCTGGGCAGGGCCGTACGCCATATCGCCAACCTGGGCATCCGCCAGTTCATCGACCTGGGCACCGGGCTGCCCAACCAGAACAACGTGCACGAGGTCGCCCGCCGGATCCACCCGAGCGCGCCCGTGGTCTACGTGGACCACGACCCGGTCGTCATCGTCCACGCGCGGGCGCTGCTGGCCGACGTCGACGGCAACACCGCCATCGCGCACGCCGACATCCGCGAGCCGGGAACGATCCTCGACCATCCCGACGTGAAGCGGCTCATCGACTTCAGCCAGCCGGTCGGGGTGGTGTTCCTCGGCGTGCTGCACTGCATCCCCGACGAGGACGATCCGTACCAGGTGGTGCGGGCCTTCTCCGAGCGCATGGCGCCGGGCAGCTACCTGGTCGTCTCCCACCTGACCGACGACGCCCATCCCGAGGTGGGGGTGGCCGCCCGGAAGGTGTACGACAAGGCGGACACGCCCCTGCTGCACCGGAGCTTCGCGCAGATCTCCCGCTTCTTCGACGGCTTCGAGCTGGTCGAGCCCGGCGTGGTCCACGTGGCGGACTGGCGGCCGGAGGAGCCGTGGGAGGAGGACCCCGAGGGCAGCGAGTGGTGGTACGTCGGCGTCGCCCGCAAGCCCGTGGACCCTCCCCGCGCCTCCTGACCGCGGGCCCCGTCAGACGAGGCCGTCCGCGCGCATCTCCTTGAGCACGTCCCTGGCCGCGTCCAGGGTCAGGTCGATGTCGGCGTCGGTGTGCGCGCCGGAGACGTGGTTGCGCTTGAGCGCCATCGGCAGCATCAGGAAGCCCTTGGCGGTCATCCTGCGGTGGAAGGCCGCGTACGCCGCGTGGTCGTTGCGCATCAGGTCGCGGTAGCCGGAGACCGGGCCGGTGCCGAAGTAGAGCACGAACACGCCGCCGAACCCGCTGACCGTCGCGTCCACGTCGAGTTCGGCGGCGATCTGGCCGAGCCCGTCGCGCAGGCGCTGCCCCAGCCGGTGCGTCCTGAGGTAGAAGTCCGGGTTGTCACGCAGGTGGTGCATGGTGGCGACGGCGGCGTGGGCCGCGACCGGGTGGCCGTTGAAGGTCCCGGCCAGCAGGACGTCGGCGGCGAAACGCTCCATCAGCTCGCGCGGCCCGGCCAGGCCCGCCGTCGGGAAGCCGTTGGCCATCGCCTTGCCGAAGGCGGTCAGGTCCGGCAGCACCCCGCAGACCTGCTGGTAGCCGCCGAGCGCGTGGCGGAACCCGGTGATCACCTCGTCGAAGACCAGCAGCGCGCCCTCCCGCCTGGTCAGCTCGCGCAGCCCCTCGACGAACTCCTTCGTGGGCACCAGCGCGCCGACGTTGTGCGGGATCGGCTCCAGGAAGACCGCGGCGATCTGCTCGGGATGGGACTCGAACAGGGCGCGCACCGAGTCCAGGTCGTTGAACTCGGCGATGAGCGTGGCGTCCACGGCCGAGTCGAGCAGCCCGGCGGAGAGCGGGTCACGGCCGTAGGCGGACTCGGGCTTGGAGATCACGTTCCTGGCCAGGGCGTCGCCCCAGCCGTGATAGCAGCCCTGGAACTTGACCAGCAGCGACCGGCCGGTGACCGCGCGGGCCAGGCGGACCGCCTGGACGGTGGCCTCGGAGCCGCTCATCGTGGTGATCATCATCTCGGCGGAGGGGATGAGCTCGCAGGCCAGTTCGGCCAGCTCGACCTCGATCGGCGTCACGCCCAGGCCCATCAGGTCGATGCCGTCGAGGGCGGCCAGGACGGCCCGCCGTACGGCGGGATGGTTGTGACCGAGCAGGACGGCGCCGAAGGCGGCGTGGTAGTCCAGGTAGCGGTGGCCGTCGGCGTCACTCACGTAGGCGCCGTCGGCGGTGGTGAAGGCGTACGGCGCGCCCACCTGGCGGGTGGCGGAGTTGACGCCTCCCGGCAGAACCCGGCGCGCGGCCTGGTCGATCGCGTGTCCCAGCGGACGGTGTAATTCCACAACTGCTCCTTACGTGAAAAGACGTTCCATGTCGCGGAAGTTACGTGGAAGGAGATTCCACGTCAACCCTTGACATCGGCCTGGGCACGCACGAAGGATGCACGCATGGAAAGAGGTTCCACGTCGGTGGGCGTGCTCGTGATCGGTGCGGGCGCCATCGCCGACCAGCACGTCGCCGCGTTATCCAGCGATCCACGAGGGCGGCTGGCCGGCTTCGTCGACACCAGCGCCGCACGGGCGGAACAGGCCGCGCGGGCCCGGGGCGGCGTCCCCTGGACCACCGATCTGGCCGAGGCGCTCGCCTGGCCCGGCGTCGACGCCTGCGTCCTGTGCACCCCCAACGACACCCACGACGAACTCGCCGCCCGCGTCGCCGCGGCCGGCAAGCACCTGCTGGTGGAGAAGCCGCTGGCGACCACCGTCCCGGCGGCCCGCAAGACCGTCGAGGCCTTCGCCGCCGCCGGCCGCACCCTTTCCGTCGCGCACTCGCACCGCTTCTACGACTACGCCCGCACCGTCCGCGGGGAGATCGCCTCCGGCGCGCTCGGCCGCCCTCTCCTGGTACGGCTGGCGCTGCTCGGCGGCTGGATCTGGCCCGACTGGCGTACCTGGGTGATCGACCGCGAGCGCTCCGGCGGCCACGCCCTGCACAACGGCGTCCACCTGCTCGACCTGGTGACCTGGTGGATCGGCGACGAGCCGGTCAGCGTGTACGCCAGAGGCCAGCGCAGGACCGCCGCCGAACTGGACGTCCACGACCACCTGGAGATGGTCGTCACCTACGCCGGCGGCGCCACCGCGATCTGCGAGATGAGCCGCGCCCACCGCCCCGCGAGCCTGAGCGCCCGCGACGTCGTCGTCCAGGGCAGCGAGGGCCTGCTGACGATGGAGTGGGACGGCGAGGGCGTGCTGCTCGCCGACGAGCGCGGCACCCACCTGGCCGCGGAGGGCCCGGCCGCGGGCTTCGCCGCCCAGCTCTCCGCCTGGCTCGACGCCGTCACCGGCGCCGCGAGCACCGGGGTCGCCGGGGACGAGGCCCTGCTGGCGGTGGCGATGGGCGTCGCCGCCGAACGCTCGATGGAGCTCGGCCGTCCGGTGACGCTGGAGGAGGTCCGATGAGGGTTCTCGACGTCCTGCTGGCCGGCGAGTACGGCCTCGGCCACCAGAACCACCAGCGCGACATGTACGCCCCCGCCTTCGAGGCGCACCCGGGCTTCCGCGTGGCCGGCCGTACCGGGGCGGACGACCCGTTCGACCGGCCGGACGCCGACGTCATCAGCGTCTGCGTGCCCTACGAGCGGCGCGTCGAGGTGGTCACCCGCGCCCTGCGCGCGGGCAAGCACGTGCTGGTCGACAAGCCGATGGCGCTGACCGCCGCCGAGTGCGCGCGGATCGCCGAGGCGGCCGCGGGCACCGGCCTGGTCTGCCTGCCCGCCCACCACCAGCGTTTCCAGCCCGCGGTGAGGGTGGCGCGGGAGGCGATCGCCGCGGGCAAGGTCGGGCTGCCGTGGAACGTGCAGGCCGACTTCCTCGTCGCGGGTGGCGGCGCGGTCTGGCCGCTCGGCGAACTGCTCAACTTCGCCCCGTACGCCACCGACGCCATCCACGCGATGACCGCACTCCCGGTCACCGCCGTATACGCCATAGGCGGCCCCCGCTTCCAAGACGGCCCTGAGGATCTGGTCACGCTCTGCCTCACCCATGAGCGCGGAATGACCAGCACCGTCGTGGCGGGACGGACACCGGCGATGCCGGGAGCGGGCGGGCTGTCGCTGCACCGCTACCGCGTCGCGGGCTCGCACGGCACGCTCCTGGCCGACGCCAACCGCCCGGCCGCGCGCGTGCTGACCACCGCCGGGACGCCGCGTGGCACGTGGGCGGGCCCGTCCACGGTCGATCGCATGCTCACCGAACTGCACACCGCCGTCGTCACCGGCCGGCCCGCCGAACTCGGCCCCGCCGACGCCGTGGCCGCGCTGCGGATCGTCGAGGCCGCCCGCCGCTCGCTGACGTCCGGCCAGGTCGAGGAGGTCCTGTCGTGAAGCTGCTCACCTACCGCCGCGACGGCGTCGTACGGCACGGCCGCCTGCTGGACGGCGACGTGATCGAGGAGTGGGGCGAAGGCGACCTGACGAACTGGCTGGCCGGATCGCCGGAACGGCACCTGGCCACCGTGCCGCTGGCGGCCGTCGAGGTTCTCACCCCGTTGCTGAACCCCGGCAAGCTGCTCGGCGTCGCCGCCAACTACCAGGACCACGTGGCGGAGGCCGGTGCCGAACCGCTGGACAAGTCCCGGCTGGCGCCCCGGCTGTTCCTCATGCCGCCGACCGCGCTGCTGGCCCACGGCCGCCCGATCCCGCTGCCCCGGGTCAGCGAGCAGGTGGACTGGGAGGCCGAGCTGGCCGTCGTGATCGGCCGCACCGCCAAGGACCTGGACGCGGAGACGGCGCTGGACGCGGTGGCCGGGTACTGCGTGGCCAACGACGTCTCGGCCCGGTCGGTCGGCTACGGCTACCCGCGTGACCTGGACGACCCGGCCGTGCGCTTCTTCGACTGGCTGGCCGGCAAGTGGCTGGACGGCTTCGCGCCGCTGGGGCCGTACCTGGTCACCGCGGACGAGGTCGGCGACCCGCAGGCGCTCGACGTCGAGCTGCGCGTCAACGGCCGCGTCAGGCAGCGCGGCTCGACCAAGGACATGATCTTCACGGTGGCGGAGCTGGTGGCCTTCGCCTCCCGTCTGATGACGCTGAGCCCGGGGGACGTGCTGATGACCGGCACCCCGGCCGGCGTCGGCGCCACCACGGGGGAGTTTCTCGCCGCGGGCGACGAGGTCTCGGTCTCGATCTCCGGCCTCGGCACGCTGGTCAATCCCGTCTCGCCCATGGAGCCCTCATGATCCGTCCGCTCGGCGTACTGGCCGCCGCCGTCCTCGTGCTCGCCACCGGCTGCTCCGACCCCACCAACTCCGGCTCCAAGCCCGCGCAGGGCGGCGCGCTCAGCGTGTACCTGTACCAGAAGCCCAAGCGCTTCAGCCCGCTGGACCCGCTCACCGGCCCCGACCAGCAGGTCATGCAGCTCGTCTACGACAACCTGCTGACCGTCAACGACCGCTACGAGTACGAGCCCCGCCTGGCCGAGCGCTGGGACGTCACGCCCCGCAAGATCGTCTTCCACCTGCGCAAGGGCCTGAAGTGGAGCGACGGCACCCCGTTCTCCAGCAAGGACGTGCTGTTCACCTACAAGCTGCTGGCCGACGCCAAGCTCGGCAGCGCCATGGCGGGCAAGCTCGCCGGCGCCGCCTTCGAGGCGCCCGACGCGGACACGTTCGTCGTCAAGCTGGCCAAGCCGAACGTGGGCTTCCTCAGCCTGCTGGCCGGGCCGTTCGGGTTCGTGCTGCCCGAGCACGTGCTCGGTTCCGTGCCCGCCGCCCAGCTCACCGGTCACGCGTTCTTCAACAAGCCCACGGCCGGGATGGGCCCGTACACGTTCGTGCAGTACAAGACCGACCAGTACGTGGAGCTGGCCGCCAACCCGAACTACCGCAAGCCGGTGTCCATCCCCAAGATCTTCCTCAAGCCGGTCAGCTCCGACGTGGCGACCGCGCAGCTGGGCACCGGCGAGATGGACCTGGTCCAGATCTCCCCCACCGACCTGCAGGCGGTCGGCGCGCTCAAGGGCGTGACGGTGGCGGGCCGGCCCAGTCCCGGCTTCCTCAGGATGGCGGTCGACCAGACCGACAAGCGCTTCGCCGACCCCCGGGTACGGCAGGCCATGCTCCACGCCATCGACAGGAAGGCGCTGGTCGACAAGCTGCTCGCCGGCAAGGGCCGGGTGCAGAACTCCTCCTTCGTCGCCGCCTGGGCCCTGCCCGAGACGCTCGCCGGCTACGCCTACGACCCGGCCAAGGCCAAGACGCTGCTGGCCGAGGCGGGCTGGGACGCGTCCAAGCCGGTGACGCTGTCGTGGATCCCCGGCCAGCGCGACCGCGACGCCGCGGCGACCGTGGTGCAGAGCTCGCTGGCGGCGGCCGGGGTGAAGGTCGAGCTCAAGCAGGTCCAGGCGGCCCAGCTCCTGCAGTCGTACGAGGATCGCAGCTTCGACCTGGCGTTGTTCGGCGGCGGCACCTACGCCGTGGACCCCTCCAGCAGCGTGCCCATCCTCGGCTGCGGCGCCTTCTACCCGACCGGCGGCAACATCAGCGCCTTCTGCGACCCGTCGCTCGACAAGCTGACCGCCGCGGCCGACGGCATCTCCGACCAGGACGAACGCGCCGGGCTGTACCGCGAGGCGGCGGAGAAGGACAACGCGCGGGTGCCGTACCTGTGGCTGTACAACCCGGACACCCTCTGGGCGAGCAGCGCGCGGCTGCGGGGCTTCAAGCCGAGCGGCGACTTCGTCTCCGGCTTCTGGAACGCCGACGAGTGGACCCTGGCCGGCTGATGCTCGCCTTCCTCGTGCGCCGGCTCCTGGTCAACGCCGCCGTCTTCCTGCTCATCAGCGTGGGGGTGTTCGTCCTGGTCCAGTCGGTCCCCGGCGATCCCGTGCTGATGATGGTCAACCCCGAGCAACTGCAGTCGGGCGGGCCGGAGTTCCTCGCCGCCAAGCGGGCCGAGCTGGGCCTGGACGCCCCCGCGTTCGTCAGGTACCTGATCTGGCTGCGCGACGCGCTGGGCGGCGACCTCGGCTACTCCTTCGTCAGCCGCCGGCCCGTCGCCGACGTCCTGCTGGAGCGGGTGGGCCCCACGGTGCTGCTCATGTCCACGGCCCTGGTCATCGGGCTGCTGCTGGCGGTGGCCGTCGGCACCCTGGCCGCCGTGCGGCGCAACACCGCGGTGGACTACGCCGCCACCGCGGCGAGCCTGGGCACCATCTCGGTGCCCAGCTTCTTCCTCGGCATCGCGGCGATCTACGTCTTCGCGCTCAAGCTCGGCTGGGTGCCGTCCTCCGGCATGTCCACGCCGGGCGACGGCGGCGGCGCCGACATCCTGGCCCATCTGGTGCTGCCCGCCGCGATACTCGGGCTGTCGATCGCGGGGCCGTTCACCAGGTACGTGCGCGCCGGACTGCTGGCCGAGCTGGGCGCCGACTACGTGCGCACGGCCGAGGCGAAGGGCGCCGGTCCCGGCCGGGTGCTGCTGCGCCACGCGCTGCGCAACGCGCTCATCCCGCTCATCACCGTCGTCATGATCTACGTCCCGCAGCTGCTGGCCGGAGCCGTGGCCCTGGAACAGGTCTTCGCCTGGCCGGGCATGGGCCAGCTCGCGGTCAGCTCCATCGGCCAGCTCGACCATCCGGTGGTGATCGGGTTCGCGATGTTCATCGCGGTGCTCGTCCTGATCTGCAACCTCGCCGCCGACCTGCTCTACGCGGTGGCCGACCCGAGGATCAGCCTGTCATGACCACGCAGATCATCCCCCGCTCCCCCGCCCGGCTGGCGGCCAGGCGCTTTCGCCGCAACCGGATGGCGCCGGCCGGCGCGGTCTTCCTCGCCGTGATCGTGCTCATGGCGCTGGCCGCGCCGCTGGTCAGCGGGCACGACCCGAACGCGGTGGACCTGTCCGCCTTCCGCGAGCCGCCCTCGGCCGCGCACCTGCTCGGCACCGACTCGTCGGGACGTGACGTCTTCGCCAGGCTCGTCCACGCCGGGCGGGTCTCGCTGCTGGTCGGCCTGATGTCGGCGCTGGCGGCGGTCGTCCTCGGCGCGCTGCTGGGGGCGCTGGCCGGCATGTTCGGCGGCCTGCTCGACGCGGCCGTCATGCGGGTGGCCGACGTGGTGCTGTCGTTCCCCTCGCTGGTCGTGGTCGTCGTGCTGGCCGGCGTCCTCGGCCCCAGCACCGCGATGCTGGTCGTGGTCTTCGCCGCCTGCAACTGGCCCACCGCCTGCCGCGTGGTGCGCGGGCTCACGCTCGCACTGCGCGAACAGGAGTACGTGCAGGCCGCGCGGGCCTTCGGCGCCGGCCGGCTGACCATCGTCTTCCGCCACGTGCTGCCCGCCGTGCTCTCGCAGGTGGCGGTGGTCGGCACGCTGCTGGTGGCGCAGATGATCCTGCTGGAGGCGGTGCTGTCCTTCCTCGGGCTCGGCGTCCAGCCGCCCCAGGCGAGCTGGGGCAACATGCTGAACGACGCCCAGAGCCTCACCCTCATCCAGACCATGCCGTGGTTGTGGCTGCCGCCCGGCCTGGCGATCGCGCTCACCGTGCTGGCGGTCAACTTCGTCGGCGACGGCCTGCGCGACGCCGTCGACCCGAAGGGGGCCCGCGCATGAGCCCGCTGCTGCAGGTGGACGACCTGGCCGTGGAGTTCCCCACGGAGGACGGCGTGGTACGCGCCGTGGACGGCGTCACCCTCGACGTACGGCCCGGCGAGATCCTGGGCGTCGTCGGCGAGTCCGGCTCGGGCAAGAGCGTCACCGCCATGTCGGCGCTCGGCCTGATCAGGCCGCCGGGCCGGATCGTCCGCGGCTCGGTGACCTTCGACGGCGAGGACCTGCTGGCGCTCCCGGCCCGCAGGCTGCGCCGGATCCGCGGCCGCCGCATCGCCATGATCTTCCAGGATCCGATGACCGCGCTCAACCCGGTGATGCCGGTGGGAGTACAGATCGCCGAGGCGATCAGGCTGCACCAGCCGCGCCTGTCACGCGCCGCCGTCCGGGCCAGGGTCCTGGAACTGCTGACCGCCGTCGGCATCGCCAACCCCGCCGACCGGTACGGCAGGCATCCCCACGAGTACTCCGGCGGCATGCGACAGCGCGCGATGATCGCGATGGCCATCGCCAACGAACCGGACCTGCTCATCGCCGACGAACCCACGACCGCGCTCGACGTGACCATCCAGGCGCAGGTGCTCGGCCTGCTGGACACCGCCAGGCGCGAGGCGGGGGCGGCGGCCATCCTCATCACCCACGACCTCGGCGTGATCGCCGAACTGGCCGACCGGGTGGCCGTCATGTACGCGGGCCGCGTCGTCGAGCACGGCGACGTGCACCAGATCTTCGCCGCGCCCCGGCACCCGTACACGGCGGGGCTGCTGGCCAGCCGGCCGCGGCTGGAGTCGACTGGCGAGCTGACGGCCATCCCGGGCAGCCCGCCGAACCTGCTGGCGCCGCCGCCCGGCTGCGCGTTCCAGCCCCGGTGCGGGCTGAGCGAGGAGCGGACGCCCTGCCGTACGGACCGGCCGGAGGCCGCGGCGGTCGGGCCGGGCCACCGCTCGGCCTGCCACTACCACGAGGAGTTGGCGTGAGCGAGCCCTTGCTCTCCGTCGAAGGCCTGGTGAAGCACTTCCCGATCCGGTCGGGCGTGCTGCGCAGGCGGACCGGGGCGGTACGTGCCGTGGACGGGGTCGATCTGGCGCTGCACGCCGGCCGTACCCTGGGGCTGGTCGGCGAGTCAGGCTGCGGCAAGACCACCACGGGCCGGCTGGTCGTACGGCTGGCCGAGCCCACCGCGGGCCGGATCGTGTACGGCGGCCGGGACCTGGCCAGGCTCTCCCCCGCCGAGCTGCGCCCGCTGCGCGGCGAGATCCAGATCGTCTTCCAGGACCCGTACTCGTCGCTGTCGCCCCGGCTGACCGTGCACGAGATCGTCGCCGAGCCGCTGCGCTCCCAGGGCCGCTACCGCGACGGCGGCCGGGAGCGCGTCGCCGAACTGCTGGAGATGGTCGGGCTGCTGCCCGAGCAGGCCAACCGCTACCCCCACGAGTTCTCCGGCGGCCAGCGCCAGCGCATCGGCATCGCCAGGGCGCTCGCGCTGGGCCCGCGCGTCCTGGTGCTGGACGAGCCGGTCTCGGCGCTGGACGTCTCCATCCAGGCGCAGGTGGTCAACAAGCTGGCGGAACTGCAGCGGGAGCTCGGGCTGGCGTACCTGTTCATCTCGCACGACCTTTCCGTGGTGCGGCACGTGTGCGACCGGGTTGCGATCATGTATCTCGGCCGGGTCGTGGAGGAGGGCGAGCGCGAAGCCGTTTTCCAACGGCCCGCCCACCCCTACACCAGGGCGCTGATCTCCGCGGTGCCCATCTCGGACCCGTCCGCGCGCGGCGACCGGGAGCGGATCGTGCTCACCGGAGACGTGCCCAGCCCGGCGGATCCGCCGTCGGGCTGCCACTTCCGTACCCGCTGCTGGAAGGCCCAGGAGCGGTGCGCGGCCGAGGCGCCCGTACTGACGGGGGCCGACCACCGCGTCGCCTGCCACTTCCCCGAGGAGAACCCCGATGCTCGACTCCCTGCCCGACACGCCGCCGGCTCCCGCTGAGCCGGTGACCATCGAACTGGTCCGCCGCGACGGCGACACGCTGTTCGCCTCCGGCCAGGTCGCCATGGCGGGAGACACGCTGGTGGCCACCGGGCCCGTCACCGACCTGGACACCGCCCGGCACTGCGCCTGGCAGTGCGCCCGCAACCTGATGGCCGCGGTCCGGGAGCACACCGGCTCGCTGGAGAACGTCCACGCGGTGAAGCTGACCGTCTACGTGGCGAGCGAGCCCGGCTTCACCGAGCAGCACCTGGTCGCGCACGCCGCCTCGCAACTGGTCCTGGAGGTGCTGGGCCCGGAGCGGGGCCGGCACGCGCGGGCCGCGATCGGCGTGGCCGCCCTGCCACTCGGCAGCCAGGTCGAGGTAGAAGGCGTCTTCCGTGTCGGCTGACCTCCTGCTGGCCGGGGGCTTGCTGGTGGATGGCACCGGCGCGCCCGCGCGCCCGGCCGACGTCGAGGTGACGGGCGCGCGGATCAGCGCCGTCCGCCCGCCCGGCGCCGGCCGCGCCGCCCGCGTGCTGGACGTCGCCGGCCGCGTGGTCTGTCCCGGCTTCGTCGACGTCCACAGCCACTCCGACCTGGCCCTGCTGGCCAACCCCCAAGCCCACAGCAAGGTACGGCAGGGCGTCACCACCGAGATCGTCGGCAACTGCGGCCTCGGCGTGACCCCGGCGCCCGACCAGGCGGCACTCAGGGCCGCCGTCGCCTTCATCGACCTGGACCCGGCGCTGCCCTGGCCCCAGGGCGGCACCAGCGGCCACCTTCGCGCCCTGGAGGCGGCAGCCCCGTCCCTGAACGTCGCCACGCTCACCGGCCACCTCCCGCTGCGCGCGAGCGCCGTGGGCTTCGCCGACCGCCCCGCCGCACCCGCGGAACTGGGCGCGATGCGCGAGGAGCTGGCCCGCTCGCTGGAAGAGGGCGCGCTGGGCCTGAGCACCGGCCTCATCTACGCCCCCGCCAGCTACGCCACCGAGGCGGAACTGACCGCGCTCGCCGAGGTGGTCGCGGAGGCGGGCGGCGTCTTCGCCTGGCACCTGCGCGACTACACCGACACGCTGACGGAGTCGGTGGCGCAGGCGGTACGCGTGGCCGAGGCCACCGGCTGCGTCACCCAGATCTCCCACCTGGCCGCGGTCGGCCGCCGCAACTGGGGCGCCGTCGCCAGGGCGCTCGACCTCATCGGCGGCGCCCCGGTCCACGTGGACGTCTACCCGTACCTCGCGGGCAGCGCGAACCTGTCGCAGCTCCTGCCCGGCTGGGCCCACGAGGGCGGCCGGGCACGGGAACGCCTGGCCGAGCCGGGAGCCCGCGACCGCGTACTCGCCGGATGGGAAGGGCGCTGGTGGGACTGGCCGGACATCCTCGTCGACGGCCACCCGCTGGAGTCCGGCGGACAGGCGCTCGACCTGATCGCCGAGCACGGCAACGCCGTCACGATGGTCGCTTTCGGACGCTGCGAGGAGGACCTGCTGACCGTCCTGCGCCACCCCGCGACCATGATCGGCTCGGACGGCTTCGCGCTCGACCCCGGCGGCCTCACCGGCGGCGCCACGCCGCACCCGCGCAGCTACGGCTGCTACCCCCGGCTGCTCGCCCGCTACGTCGGTGAGGGCGCGCTCACGCTGGAGGATGCCGTGCGCAAGAGCACCGGCCTGCCCGCCGAGGTCTTCGGCCTCGACGGCCGCGGCCTGATCGAGGAGGGCGCGGCGGCCGACGTGCTTGTCCTCGACCCCGGCACGCTCAATGATCTGAGCACGTTCGACCGACCACACCAGTTCCCGTCAGGGGTGGAGCTCGTCCTGGTGAACGGCGTCGCCGTCGTGGAGAGCACAGGCCACACCGGCGCCGGACCGGGCCAGGTGCTACGCGCCCGCGGCCAGATCGGAGTCAGCGCATGAGGAGAGGCACCGAGAAGCGGAGCATCGACGAGGACAAGCCCGCCGCGGCCAACTACCACGCGCACGCACTCGCGCGCGGCCTGGCCCTGCTGGAACGGCTGGCCACCAGCCGCCACCCGGTGACCCTGTCGGAGCTGTTCGAGGAGACGGGGCTGCCCAAGAGCACGCTCGTCCGGCTGCTGTCCGTACTGGCCGAGACCGAGTACGTGGTGCGCGTGGACGAGCGGCCGTCGTTCCGGCTCGGCCACAAGGTGCTGGACCTGTCCACCGCCTACGTCTCCACGCTCGACGCGGGCGCCTCGGCCCGCGGGCACCTGGCAGAGCTGGCCAAGCGGACCGGGCAGACGGCCAACCTCGGCGTCCTGGACGGCACGCAGGTGCTCCATCTGTGCGTCGAGGAGCCCGACCGGCCCATCCGGTACATGGCGATGAGCGGCTCGCGCGACGACACGCACGCCACCGGGCTCGGCAAGCTGCTGCTGTCGCGGCTGGAGGAGGGTGAGCTGCCGGTGTTCCTGCCCGCGGAGCCGTACCGGAGGAGGACGGAGCACACGCGCACCACCTTCGCCGAGCTGCTCGCGGACCTGCGCGTCACCCGCGAGCGCGGCTACGCCTTCGACGACAACGAGAACAGCATCGGGCTGCGCTGCCTGGCCATCCCGCTGGAGGCGGGTGGCGAGGTCCTGGCGTCGCTGAGCGTGTCGGGGCCGGCCGGGGAACTGGAACCGGCCCGCCACGAGGCGCTGCTCGCCGAACTGCGGGCCACCGCCGGAGCCATGCTCGCCGACCACGAGCTGGTGACGGCGCTGCGCGTGGTGACCCGCTCCCTGCTCCCCGCCGCGGAAGGACGAAGCCGATGATCGACGTGCACACCCATTGCATGCTCGCCGAGGACTGGGGGTGCGAGTGGGACGACCACTGGCGGCCGGTGTACGGCGGGGCCTGGCAGGACGTGACCCCCGAGGACTACGACCGGGCGATGACCGGCGTGCGCGCGGCGTTCGTGTTCGGCATCCGGGCCACCTCGGCGGGCGTGGCCACCTCCAACGAGCACGTGGCACGCTTCTGTGCCGACACCCGTACCGAGACGGTCGGCTTCATGGCGCTCGACCCCACCGACCCCGACGTGCTCGAACAGCTCGCCGACGGGGTGGCGCGGGGGCTGCGCGGCATCAAGCTCTACCCGGTGCTGGCCCACTTCGACCCTCGCGACCCCGCGTACGACCCGTTCTACGCGGCCGCCGCGGCGGCGGGGCTGGTGGTGCTGTGGCACATGGGCGCCACCCCGAGCCCCGCCGGGGACCTGGACGTCACCAACCCGCTCACCGTGGACGCCGTCGCCCGCCGCCATCCGGAGCTGACGCAGATCATCGCGCACATGGGCCATCCCTGGCAGCGCGAGACCATGATCGTGCTGCGTAAGAACCGGCGGGTGTTCTCCGACGTGTCGGCGAGCTGGGCCAGGCCGCTGGACGGGTACCTGTCGCTGGTGCGCGCCCAGGAGTGGGGGGTGACGGACAAGCTGCTGTTCGGATCCGACTTCCCGCTGTGGACGCCGGACGAGGCGGTCAAGGGCCTGCGTTCCCTCACCGGCGTCCGCGTGCCAGGTCTGGAGGGCGTGCGGCAGGAGACCCTGGACACGCTGCTCGACGCCGACCCGCGCCCGCTGCTGGGGCTCTCGTGAGAATCCCGCTCGACGAGCTGCCCACGCCCGCGCTGCTGATCGACCTGGCCAAGCTGGAGCGCAACCTCGCGGACATGGCCGGGCTGGCCGCCTCCGCCGGGGTGGCGCTGCGCCCGCACTTCAAGGCGTCCAAGTGCGTCGAGGTGGCGCGGCGGCAGCTCGGGCACGGCGCCGCCGGGTTCACCTGCGCCACGATGGGCGAGGTCGAGGCCCTGCTGGAGGCGGGGATCGGCGATCTGGTCTGGGCGCACCAGCCGGTCGGGCCCGCCAAGGTGCGCTTCGCGGTGCGCACCGGGGTGACGGTGGCGCTCGACTCCGTGGCCGCCGCCGAGCCGCTGGCCGCCGCCGCCCGTGCGGCGGGGGTGCGGCAGCCGTACCTGCTGGAGGTGGACACCGGGATGGGGCGGGCGGGCGTCGCGCCCGCCGAGGCCGTGCGGACGGCCGCTCAGCTGGAACGGCTGGGCGGACTGAGCCTGCGCGGCGTGCTCACGCACGAAGGCCATCTGATGACCTATCTGGGCGATCCCGGCGGGCGGGAGAAGGCCGGGCGGCGGGTCGGCGAGACGATGGCGGGTGTGGCCGAGGACCTGCGCGCGGCCGGGCACGACTGCGCGATCGTCTCGGTGGGTTCGACGCCGGGGGCGGCCAGCGCGCCGTTCGTCCCCGGGGTGACGGAGGCGCGGCCCGGCACCTACGTCTTCTACGACGGCAACCAGGTGGCGCTCGGCACCGCCGAGCAGTCACGGTGCGCGCTGACCGTGCTGACCCGGGTGGTGAGCGTGCCGCGGGGCGAGGACCTGGCCATCGTCGACGCCGGGCTGAAGGCCATGAGCTCCGACGCCTCGGTCGGGGGCGGCGGGTTCGGCACCGTGCTGGGCGTCTCGGGCGTCGCCTTCGGCAAGGCCAACGAGGAGCACGGCTATCTCACCGGGGCGGGCGGCCTCCGGGTCGGGTCCCTGGTGTCGGTGCTGCCCAACCACGGCTGCGGAGTGGTCAACATGTGGAGCGGCGCCTACGTCGTCGACGACGGCTTCGCCGTGGACCGCTGGCCCATCACCGGCCGCCACTGAAACGCCAGGACGGCGCCGCCGAGCACCAGCAGCCCGGTCCCGGTGCCGACGACCGAGCTCGAATGCGCGATCCAGCGCTCGCCGCCGGGCAGGCGCGTGGCGGTGACCCGCGGCGGATCGGTCCGTCCGTCGTGGTCGACGAACGTCAGAGCCGTGCGCCGCCTCGGCTCGCCAGGAGGGCTGCCCTCGCGGTGGGCGCGTAACGCCGCGAGTTCGGCCCGGCGGACGGCCGCGTCGTTGGCGCGCAGTTGTTCCGGGCTCTCGCCGTCGCAGTGCCAGACCGTGCCGCCCTTGACCATGACCGAGCGGCACTCGATCCGGGTGAACACGTGGGTTTCCAGCCCGAACGCGCCGGTCCCGACGGCGATCACGCCGACCCCCAGCGCCGCCGCGACCGCTCCGGCCGCCACCATCGCTCGCATGACGCCTCCACCCTACGGCGCGAAAGTCGTTGGCGGCGGACCGCGGCGGCTGGGCATGATGGCGGGATGATCGACACCGGGCTGCGTGGACGTGTGGCGCTCGTGACGGGCGCCAATCAGGGGATCGGGGCCGCCACCGCGGTCGCGCTGGCGGGGCAGGGGGTCGCGGTCTTCCTGACGTACAAGCGGCTGGAGCCGGTGGACCACCCGGCCTTCCCCGCCCAGTACGACGAGCTGCGCGCCGCGAGCGCCGACGAGGTGGTCGAGCGGATCCGGCGGGCGGGCGGGGTGGCCGAGTCGGCGGAGGCGGACCTGTCCGACCCGGAGGCGCCCCGCGCGCTCTTCGAGCGGGCCGAGGAGACGCTGGGGCCGGTGGAGATCCTGGTCAACAACGCCACCGGCTGGATCGGGAACACCTTCGAGCCGCGCGCCGCCGACGACCTCGGCCGCCCGCTGCTGCTGGTGGACGCGGCCGGTCACGACCGCCAGTTCGCGGTGGACGCGCGGGCGGTGGCCCTGCTGATCGCCGAGTTCGCCACCCGCCACATCGCCCGGAAGGCGGACTGGGGGCGGATCATCGGCCTCACCTCGGGCGGCCCCGGCGGCTTCCCCACCGAGGTCTCGTACGGCGCGGCGAAAGCGGCCCAGGAAAACTACACGATGTCGGCCGCCCACGAACTGGGCAAGTACGGCATCACCGCCAACATGGTCTACCCGGCGGTCACCGACACCGGGTGGATCAAGAAGGAGGACGAGGCGACGCTGCGCGGGCTCAGCCCGCTGGGGCACATCGGGCAGCCGGAGGACGTGGCGGACGTGATCACGTTCCTCGCCTCCGAGCAGGCGCGGTGCGTCACCGCTCAGCTCGTCAGGCTGTACTGAACGGCCTGCCCAGGGCGGGCAGCACGAGCCGGTCGACGATCGCGGCCAGTTTATACATGGAACAACCTTTCACGTTGACATGGAACGGGATTTCGCGTTCGATCGCGGCAACCCCCAGGAGGTCGTATGTTCCTCAAGGCGTTAGCCGTCGCCACCCTGCTCCTGACCAGCACGCCGGACGTCCAGATCATCAGCCCCGGCAACAGCACCTGCCGCCCGTGGGACCCCGCCCTGACCCGGGAGCAGAACGAGACCGTCGAGTGCCCCTGGTTCCCGTCCATCGTCACGCTCGCCAACGGCGACCTCTACCTCGCCTACAGCTGGAGCGTCTCCCACTCCCACTCGGGCGCGATCGCCGCCCGGCGCAGCACCGACGGCGGCCAGACCTGGTCCGCCCAGCAGGTCATCGCGAGCGACCCCGACCCGCTGACCGTCGACGTGAAGGAGCCCAGCCTCACCGTCCTGCGCGACGGCACCCTGCTGATGGCCTACTACGACTACCGGCCTTCACGCGGCAACCGCCGCCAGGTCTACGTCAAGCGCTCCACCGACAACGGCGTCACCTGGTCGGCGCCGATCATGCCACCCAGCCTCATGTACGACAGCGGCAAGGCCAGCGTCGCCGTCAACGGCGAGATGGTCGAGCTCGACAACGGCGACATCCTTCTCCCCGTGTACGGCTACCGCCACTACTCCGGCTCCCTGGGCGGCGCCGGCGCCCACGTCCTGCGCAGCCGGGACGGCGGCCTGACCTGGGCCAAGAGTGACGAACGTGTGGCCATGTGGGAGGGCCCCGTCTACGTCCCCGGCACCACCATCGGCTACGCCGAGCCCGCCCTGGCCAACCTCGGCGGCGGCCACGTGATGATGGTGGCCAGGACCTCCAACAACGGCGACGTGATGCGCGTCAGCCACTCCTACGACGGCGGCGACACCTGGAGCGCCCCGGTCGACGAGCCCACGCTCAAGGGCCACGCGCCGCACCTGCTCAAGCTGCGCGGCGGCAGCCACCTGCTGACGTACGGAGACCAGTCGGCGACCTGGGTCGGCGGCCGTCCCGTGGCCGGGCGCATGTACATCGACTCGCGCGGCTGGTCCGCCACCCAGAGCCAGCTCATCTACCGCAACCCCGGCATCTTCTCCGACATGAGCTACCCGGGCAGCGTCCAGCTCGCCGACGGCCGCGTCCTCACCGTCTACTACGACCGGGGCCAGGGCATCCTCGGCGGCAACCACATCACGCCTGCCCCGGACCGGCTCGACCTGGCCGCGCTGCACCAGGCGGGGACGCTGACCGTGTCCACCGACCTCACCCACACCGCGCCGAGCCGGCCGTCGATGGGACCGCTGGGGCCGATCGACGGTGACCTCACCTACTGGCACGCCGCGGGGGCCGGGACCGCCGCGCCGCCCGCCCGTTACTGGCAGGCCGATCTCGGCGGGCCGTACCCGATCACCGGGGTGGGGGTCGTGCTCAAGCCCGGCTACCACGAGTCGGCCAAGGTCGAGGTGTCGGCGACCGGGTCCGGCGACTGGCAGCAGGTGCGCGCGTACACGATGGCCCGCACCGACACGCTCGACTGGACCACGCTGGCGGCGCCGCGCGAGGCCAGGTACGTGCGCGTGACCATCACCGACACGACCGGCAACGGCCACGCGATGCTCACCGAAGTCGCGGTCCGTGTCGCCCCGACGGGCTTCACCGGCTAGAAGCCGGCGGAGGGCGCGTGATCCGATCAGGATCGCGCGCCCTTTTCGCTGTCCAGACCTTGACGAACAACATATACAGGTCTAAAACAAAGTGAAACCACATGGAAACGGCGGTGAACCAACAGCATGTACGCCGAGGAGCGCCAGCAGGAGATCCTGCGCAGGGCGCGCGAGGCCGGTCGCGTGGACGTCGTGGCACTGGCCGAGAGCTTCGACGTCACGACGGAGACCGTCCGCCGCGACCTCACCGTGCTGGAGCGGGCCGGTGTGCTGCGCCGCGTGCACGGCGGGGCCATCCCGGTCGAGCGGCTCGGCTTCGAGCCCGCGCTGGCCGCCCGCGACGAGGTGATGACCGCCGAGAAGGAACGCATCGCCAAGGCCGCCCTCGCCGAACTGCCCGACGACGGTTCCGTGATCATCGATGCGGGCACCACGACCGGCCGCCTGGCCCAGGTGCTGCCGGCCGACCGGGAACTGACCGTGGTCGTGAACTCCCCGCCGCTGGCCACGGTCCTGGCCACCCGGGCCAACCTCACCGTGATCATGCTGGGCGGCCGGGTACGCGGGCGTACGCTGGCCACGGTCGACGACTGGGCGCTGCGCCCGCTGGCCGACCTGCACGTGGACGTGGCGTTCATGGCCACCAACGGCTGCTCGGTCGCCAAGGGCCTCACCACGCCCGACCCGGCCGAGGCGGCGATCAAGCGGGCGATGATCGCGGCCGCCGAGCGGAGCGTGCTGCTCGCCGACCACACCAAGTTCACCAACACCTACCTCTCCCGCTTCGCCACACTGAACGAGATCGACGTGGTGATCACCGACACCGGCCTCGACCCGGCCACCGCCGCGGACCTGGCGCAGGCGGGGCTCGAGGTGGTCCGCGCATGATCCTCACCCTGACGCTCAACCCGAGCCTCGACCGCACCATCGAGGTCGGCGAACTGACCCGCGGCGCGGTGATCAGGGCCGGAGCGGCCAGGCTCGACCCCGGCGGCAAGGGCGTCAACGTCTCCCGAGCCCTCCTCGCCAACGGCGTCGTCTCGTGCGCGGTGGTGCCGTTCGGCGGCGACGAGGGCAGGCGGCTGGTCCACCTCCTGGCCGACGAGGGCCTGGAGATGGTGATGGTCCCGGTCAGGGGCGCCACCCGCTCGAACGTGGCCCTGGCCGAGCCCGACGGCACCGTCACCAAGATCAATGAACCGGGCACCGCGCTGTCGGCCGACGAGCTCGACACCGTCGCCGAGGCCGTCCTGTCCGCCGCGCACTCGGCCGACTGGGTGGTCGCCTCCGGCAGCCTGCCGCCGTCGGTCCCCCAGGACGTCTACGCCGTGCTCTGCCGCCGCTTCACCGGCGCGGGCATCCACGTGGCCGTCGACACCAGCGGCCCCGCCCTCATGGCCGCGGTCGCCGCCGGTCCCGCGCTGGTCAAGCCCAACCGCGACGAGCTCGCCGACGTGACCGGCCGTCCGATCACCCGCCTGGGCGACGCCGTGGAGGCCGCGGAGAAGCTGCGCGCCGCCGGCGCGCGCTCGGTGCTGGCCAGCCTCGGCGCGGCCGGCGCCGTCCTGGTCGCGGAGCACGGTGTCTGGTACGGCGACTGCCGCGTCGAAGAACCCCGCAGCACGGTGGGCGCCGGCGACGCCATGCTGGCCGGCTTCCTGGCCCACCTCTCCCGCACAGCCCACCCGCCCCGCACAATCCACTTGTCCCGCTCAGCCGGCCCGTCCCGCTCAGCCGACTTGTCCGGCTCAGCCGACTTGTCCGGCACAGCCGACCTGCCCCGCTCAGCCCACTTGTCCGGCACAGCCGACCTGCCCCGCTCAGCCCACTTGTCCGGCGCAGCCGACGTGTCCGGCACAGCCGGCCCGTCCCGCTCCGCCCGGCCGTACGGCTCCCCGGGGGACGCGCTCCTGGCTGATCCGGTCGCCTGCGAACGCGCGTTACGCGAGGCCCTGGCCTGGGCTGCCGCCGCCGTGGAGCTGCCCGGGAGCCGCATGCCCCACCCCTCCGACATCCGCCGCGACCGTGTCCGGCTGCTTCCCGCAGATCCGTCCACCCCCCTGGGAGAGTAACCATGGCCGACACCTACACCCCTCCGGTCACCGGGACCGGCGTCAAGGCCACCATCCAGCGCATCGGAGGCTACTTAGCGGGCATGATCATGCCGAACATCGGCGCGTTCATCGCCTTCGGCCTCATCACGGCCCTGTTCATCCCGACCGGCTGGCTGCCGAACGAGGACTTCGCCAAGCTCGTCACCCCGATCATCAGCACCCTGCTCCCGATCCTCATCGGCTACACCGGCGGCCGGATGGTCCACGGCCAGCGTGGCGCGGTGGTCGGCGCGGTCGCGACGGTCGGGCTGATCGTCGGCGCGACCATCCCCATGTTCCTCGGCGCGATGATCATCGGCCCGCTGGCCGCGTACGTCCTCAAGCTGGTGGACGGGTTCACCGAGGACCGCACCAAGGCCGGCTTCGAGATGCTGGTCGACAACTTCACCGCCGGCATCGTGGGCGGCGCGATGGCGTTGCTCGGCGCCTGGGGCATCGGCCCGATCGTCAAGGTCGTCACCGACGCCGCGGGCGGGGCGGTCGGGTGGCTGATCGGCAACAGCCTCCTGCCCGCCGCCTCGCTGCTCATCGAGCCGGCCAAGGTGCTGTTCCTCAACAACGCGATCAACCACGGCGTGCTCGGCCCGCTCGGCGTCGCCGAGGCGGCCAAGACCGGGCAGTCCATCCTGTTCATGCTCGAGTCGAACCCGGGCCCGGGGCTCGGCCTGCTGCTGGCCTTCATGTTCTTCGGCCCCAGGGTCATGCGGCCCACCACCCCGGCGGCGATCATCATCCACTTCTTCGGCGGGATCCACGAGATCTACTTCCCGTACGTGCTGATGAAGCCCCGCCTGATCCTCGCGGTCATCGCGGGCGGCGCGGTCGGCATCTTCACGTTCATGATCACCGGCTCCGGCCTGGTGGCGCCGCCCTCGCCGGGCAGCATCTTCGCCTACCTCACGGTGACGCCCAGGGGCGGCTGGCTCGGAGTGGGGGCGGGCATCCTGCTGTCGACCGCGGCCAGCTTCGTCATCGCCGCCCTCCTGCTCGGCTTCGGGCGGGGCGAGAAGAAGGAAGAAGAGAAGGAAGAGGTCGCAACGGCATGAGCAGCATCGAGAGCAAGGACATCCGCAAGATCGTGATCGCCTGCGACGCCGGCATGGGCAGCAGCGTCATGCTCGCCACCACCGTACGCAAGCAGCTCAAGGGCACCGGCGTCCTGGTGGAGCACACTCCGGTCAACTCCATCCCCGACGACGCCGACGTGGTGCTCACCCACGCGGGGCTCGCCGCCCGCGCCCGGGCGGGGGCGCCGGGGAAGGTCATCATCCCCTTCCAGATCTTCCTCGGCGATCCGGCCGTCACCCGGCTCGTCGAGACCATCAAGAAGGGCGGGACCGTCGGTGCGTGAGGTGCTGGAGGCGCGAGCCGTACTCCTGCACGAGAAGGCGGCGACCCGCGAGGAGGCCGTCGCCCGGTGCGGTGAGGTGCTGGTGGAGACAGGGGCGGTGGCGCGGCCGTACGTGGAGGCGATGCTGGAGCGCGAGCGCTCCATCTCCACCTACGTCGGCGAGGGCGTGGCGATCCCGCACGGCATGTCCAAGGAGCACGTGCTGCGTGACGCGATCTGCGTGCTCCGCTTCCCCGCCGGGATCGACTGGGACGGCGAGCGGGTCACGCTCTGCGTCGGCATCGCCGCCAAGGGCGACGGCCACGTGGCGCTGCTGGCCGGACTCGCCGAGATCCTGCTCGATCCCGATCGGGCCCGCACGCTGCGCGAGGCCCCCGACGTCGAGACCGTCATGAAGGAGCTCACGTGAAGGTCGCCCGTTTCCACGCCCCAGGCGACATCAGGATCGAAGAGGCCCCGCGCCCCGAGGGCGGCCTGGTGATCCGCGTGCGCAACTGCTCGACCTGCGGCACCGACGCGAAGATCTACAAGCACGGCCACCACCACATCGCGCCGCCGAGGGTGATGGGCCACGAGATCGCCGGGGAGGTCGTGGGCACGGGCGAACGCGTCCAGGTGATCGCGGCCATCCCCTGCGGCACGTGCGCGGAGTGCCGGCGCGGCCGGATGACGGTCTGCCCGAACCAGGAGTCGATGGGCTACCACTACGACGGCGGTTTCGCCGAGTACATGGCGATCCCCGACAAGGTCGTCGCCGTCGGCGGCGTCAACCCGATCCCCGGCGGGGTGTCCTTCGCCGAGGCCTCGGTGGCCGAGCCGCTGGCCTGCGTGCTCAACGGCCAGGAGCTGGCGCGGGTGTCCGGCGGGGACGACGTCGTGGTGATGGGCGCGGGTCCGATCGGCTGCCTCCACGTACGGCTGGCGCGCGCCCGCGGCGCGGCCAGGGTCTTCCTGGTCGACGTGAACGCCGACCGCCTGGCCAAGGCCGCCGCCCTGGTCGAGCCCGACGCGGTGATCGACGACGACGCCGCCGATCAGGTGCTCAAGCTGACCGGCGGGCGCGGCGCCGACGTGGTGATCACCGCGGCCGCCTCGGGGGCCGCACAGGAGCAGGCGCTGACGATGGCGGCCAGGCAGGGCCGGATCAGCTTCTTCGGCGGCCTGCCCAAGGACGACCCGATCATCCGGTGCGACTCCAACCTCGTGCACTACCGGGAGCTGACCATCGTCGGGGCGAACGGGTCGAGTCCCGCCCACAACGCCCGCGCGCTGGACCTGATCGCCTCAGGACAGGTTCCGGTCGCCGACCTCATCACCCACAGGCTGGGCCTGGATGACGTGCTGGAGGCGATCGCCCTGGTCAGCAGGGGCGAGGCGATCAAGGTCACGATCGAGCCGTGAAGGAGCAGTGAGATGGCAGAGCGTACGGTGGCCGTGGCCGCGCGGGCGGGCCTGCACGCGCGACCGGCCAAGCTGTTCGTCCAGGCGGCGATGAAGCTGGGCGTGCCCGTCAAGATCCGCGTCGGGTCGGGCAAGGAGGTCCCGGCCAACAGCATGCTGGGCGTGCTGTCGCTGGGCGCGGTCCAGGGCACCGAGGTGACGCTGTCGGCCGCCGACGGCCCAGAGGGCGAGTCCGCCCTGGACGCGCTGGCCGCCATGCTGGCTCGCGACCTGGACGCCGCAGATGCCTGACCTGCGGGGACTAGGCGTCAGCCCGGGGCGTACGGCGGGCCCCGTCCTCCTCATGGCCGCCGCGCCCGCGCTCCCGCCTCCCGGTCCGCCGCTGTCCACCGAGGCCGGGACCGCCGCCGTGGCGGCCGCCCTGTCGGCCGTCGCGGCCGAGCTCGACCGGCGGGCAGGCCGGGCCGGTGGCGAGGCCCGCGACATCCTGGAGTCGCAGGCCATGATGGCCGCCGACCCCACGCTGCTGCGGGCGGCCGAGGAGCACGTCATCGGCGGCATGGACGCCGCCCACGCCCTTGACGCGGCGTTCACCGGCCATCGCGCCGCCCTGGTCGCCGCGGGCGGGTACTTCGCCGAGCGTGCCGCCGACCTCGACGACCTGCGTAACCGCGCCGTGGCCGCGGTGCTGGGCCTGCCGATGCCCGGCGTGCCCGACCCCGGCCACCCGTTCGTGCTGGTGGCCGAGGACCTCTCCCCCGCCGACACCGCGGGGCTGAGCGACGACGTGCTGGCGCTGGTCACCGAGAAGGGCGGGCCGACCAGCCACACCGCGATCCTGGCCCGTGGCAAAGGACTTCCCGCCGTCGTCGCCTGCGCGGGCGCCCGCACGCTGGAGGAGGGCACGCTGGTGAGCGTCGACGGCGCCACCGGCGAGATCCGTACCGGCCTCGACGGCCCGGCCGCCGAGGAGATCAGGCGCCGGGCGGAGGCCAAGCGCGCCAGGCTCGCCCACAGCCGCGGACCCGGCCGGACCGCCGACGGGCATCCGGTCAAGCTGCTGCTCAACATCGGCACGGCCGGGGACCTGGCGCCGGAGGCGGAGGGGGTGGGGCTGTTCCGTACCGAGCTGCTGTTCCTGGATCGCCGGACGGCCCCGGGCTTCGAGGAGCAGGTGGCCGCGTACGCGGCGGTGTTCAAGGCCGTCCCCGACGCGATCGTCAGGACGCTGGACGCGGGGACCGACAAGCCGCTGCCGTTCCTGGAGCTGGCCGCAGAGCCGAACCCGGCGCTCGGCATCCGCGGACTGCGCGTGGACCGGCTGCGGCCGGACGTCCTGGACACCCAGCTCGCCGCCATCACCGAGGCGGCCCGCGCCACCGGCGCGGAACCCTCGGTGATGGCGCCCATGGTCAGCACCCCGCCGGAGGCGGCGCGCTTCGCCGGGCGGGCGCGCGCGGCCGGGGTGCGCCGCGTGGGCGTGATGATCGAGGTACCCGCCGCCGCGCTGCTGGCCGAGGCGATCCTGGCCGAGGTCGACTTCCTCAGCATCGGCACCAACGACCTGGGCCAGTACGCCTTCGCCGCCGACCGGCAGCATCCCGCCCTGGCCGACCTGCTCGATCCCTGGCAGCCCGCGTTGCTCAGGCTGGTGGAGATGTGCGCGGCGGCCGGCCGTGGCGCGGGCAAGCCCGTCGGGGTGTGCGGCGAGGCCGCCGGTGACCCGCGCCTGGCGCCGGTCCTGGTCGGGCTGGGCGTGACGAGCCTGTCCATGTCGGCCGTCCGCGTCCCCGCCGTACGCGAGGCGCTGGCCGGGCACACCCTGGAGGAGTGCCGGGCCAGTGCGGCAGCTGCGCTACAGCGGGATCACGCCACCGGCGTCGTGTGATCGAAAGCGATCAGCACCCGCCCGGCAGCGGATGGGCGACCACCTCCGCCCGCACCCGCCGTCAGCGCCTCGCCGGCGGCCCCGGGGCCACGATCCGCCCCTTCGTGCAGGACGTGGAGCCGATCGCAGACCGTCGCCGCGGCGTTGAGGTCGTGCAGGGCGGCGAGCGTGGTGGTCCGCTGCTCACGCAGCATGGCCAGCAACTGTCCCGACGGTCAACAGAACGGATACCGCGTCTCAAGGGATCGCAAAACGGACCGGTGCGGGATCCGCCGTGCTCTACCGTTTTCCGCGTGGCCCCCACCGCCACTCTGGATGGTTCCCCCGTCCGCAGAAAGAAAATGGGGGAGCCCGGCGTCGCGCCGGGCTCCCTGTTTCACAGCAGTGCTTCCACGTCCGTCCACAGATATGTGACGTCGACCCAGTCATTCGTGGTCATGCCGAGGTCCTGCCAGAAAAGCTCGTCCGCCAGGTCTATGCCCGCCGGATTGCGCACCTTTCTCGACCTGTCGTCGCGGCCCGCGTTGTATCCGTCGAGATATGCCGCCTGTGCCTGGGGTTTTCCCTGCGGCAGATCCGCCCACATATCGCGGGTGGCGGCGGCGTTCCAATAATCGTCGCGGATATTCCACGGGCCCACGTCCCAGATCGGCGCGACGACGCAGCGTGTGGCGTAACAGATCTTGACCTCGTAGGCGCGTTCCGTGGTGTTGGCGTTCAGTGCCCGCCTTGAGGGCAGGGCGACGAAGCGGTCCGTGGTGCCGATCGTGTGGCCGTTGGCGGTCTTGTCGCCGATCTGGCCGATCCGGGTGGCGAAGACGCGGCTGGTCAGCGGCTTGGGGGCGGGCTCGGTTTCGGCCGGGGGCTGGCCTCGGGCGGGGTCGACGACCAGCAGGCGCAGGCCGTACACCTCCGGGCCCTGGCCGGCGCCGCGCTGCGTCAGCGTGATCCTGGCCTGGAGCTGGGTGGACGAGGCGGGCAGAACGACCTCGTCGGAGCCCTGCCTGGCCTCCCGCCACTCCGTCCAGCGGGCGGAGCGGGTCTGGCCGCGCAGTTCGAGCATGACGTCCGCGCCCGGCGGCGTCTCGGCCATCATGATCGGCCGGATGCGGTTGGCCAGGGAGCGCGTGCCGATCGCGGTGGTGACGTAGAAGCCCTGGCGCTCTTCGCCCTCGGCGGCCGTGGCCGCGAGCTGGGGGCCGAGTCGCAGGCCACGCGTGGTGTGGGCGACGTTGAACTGGCTCACGCCGTCCGTGGTGAGGTCGACGGCGAAACTCTGGCTGGCCGTGGCCACGCCGGGTGGCAGGAGCCAAAAGGCGGCGATTCCCGCCGCCGCCGCGGTTTTACCGATCCTGCTGAGCACTTTCCGCATTCCCGCCCCGCTCCTCGCTTGCCGTACGCGATGCATCTTCAGGGCGCTTATTGACTTAGTCCGACATCTCCGTCTCTGGCGCCCCGACGGGTCATACCCTCGGGCAATGGCGCCATGGGAAAAGCACGGTATGGACGCTGTCAGGAAAGAGGATTTGCGCGGGAGAAAGAAGCTATATCGGGCATTCTGCTAATTTTCCCTGGGAAACGCGACGGCCGACGGCCGTGCTCGGGCACGGCCGTCGGCGGTTGTCCACGTGAGCCAAACCACCGGGCTCGGGTGAAGCGGGCACCATCACCTCGCTCGGCGGGCTGCGCTGTCAGGAACGCAGCTGTCACGCCACACAGCAGTTCGTGGCGCCGATGTTCCCGTTCCCCTCCAACAGCGAGGGCATCGACGTCACCAGGTCAGATCCCACCGCGCACAGCGGCGCGGGCAGGTCGTGACCGCAGCCGATCTGTTCACGCCCGGCGAAAGGCACCATGACGCCGGACGGGTGCGGAAGACGGATGGGGGGCTGCTTGCTCTGTGCGGCGAAGGGCCTGTGGTTCCTTCAGCGCACCAGGGAGTGACTCTAGTGAGCCGCTGCCATGTCGCCGACGGCGCCGGTCGTCGGGACCGAGGCCCCCAGCGCGTCTCCCACAGCCTCAGGAGCGCCCTTCGACTTCGCCAGCGGCGTCGCGGCGAGCGGGCCTTCGACGAGCGGGGCGATCTCGTCGAGCGGGACGTCGGTCCGCGGGCCGGCGGCGCGCTGCGCCATCGGCTGCCTGACCTCGGGGCTGCCCACGATGGGAGCCAGCTCGGTGGACACCGCCTCGGGCAGCGCGGACCTGAGCGCCGCGTTCGGGCCGCTGAGCAGATCGTGCGCGGAGACGGAGCCGACCTGGTGGGCGGCGGTCTTCGTCATGAACGCCGCGTGGTCGGCGTGACCGGACAGGCGCTCGGTGATCTGCGGCATCGCCGCCTCGGCGGCGGGCTCGAGCGCGGGGGCGTGCAGGATCTCGTCGGCGCGCCCGGTCAGGGAGCTGACGACACCCGGCACCGGCTCGTCCTGGTGCTCAAGACCGACGACCTCGCGCCCGTCCAGCAGCGCGAAGTCCAGCGGCGAGCTCGCCGCGCCGGTGAGGGCCGGCGCCAGCGGGTCGCGGTGCTCCACACCGGCGGCGTTGGAGGCCTCGTTCAGCGGCAGGCCGTTACGGAAGGTCCCCTGGGGGAGAAGGCGCGCCGCGCCCTCCACGGAACGGGCCGTGCCGTCAGCGGAACGGGTGAGCCCGTCCACCGGGTTGTTGCTCTGGGTGAGCCCCGCGAGCGGGCTCGTGAGCGACATCAGCGGGTTCTGCCCCTTCCCGCCGAGCAGGCTGCCGCCGCCGCCTCCGCCGAGGAGGCCGCCGAGCGGGTCCCCGCCGCTCCTGGCCGCGGCCATGGCGGGTCCGGCCAGCGCCGCTGCCATTCCCAGGCAGGCCACAGCTATGGCCGTGCTTTTGACTATGCGATTCATGATTGCCTTTCCGGGCTGTGATCGGACGTGTTCGCGATTACGCATGACCTACGAACCGATTACTCCGAATGCCGCGACGTGCGCCCTGTGGACACCGCACAAAGCGCTATCGCGACCGAGCTACCGGGAAAGTTCTATCACCGCGTCTCGGCCCCATCCGACGACGTTGAACTATGTGGGCACAGGCTTTGCCTTAATCAGCCGCCGATTACCACAGTTAATTCGCCTGCGACTTCTTCATCGACCGGCGCCGCGCCTGACGGCATGTCCGTCTTCACGGGACAAGGCCTGCTCTGGCCGTATTGCCGAGAACAAAGAAGTTGTCCGTTTGCTCCGCGCGGGCATTGAATAACTCGCACAGTCGCGCGCCACAATTCCAGCGCGGCTGGCAGTGGCGAAAGATTTGCCCACCCATGAACCCCGCGCGAGCCTTCCATCGGCCAGTTCCAACGCTCGCGCCGATACCATCTCAACGATCTTGGGGCGCGAATGAACGCCATTCTTGTGTCCTCGCACAAGCGCCTGCAGAGAAACAGCCACGACTGCCAGCCCCTGCCACTACCCCTCATCCCGCAGCACTGGCGTGTGACCGCGACCTTGGAGGCAACAGATGACCGTAGCTGTTGGCACCAGCGAACCGACTGAGGACTTCCTGGATTCCGAGCCCGCGATGGCACCCGAGGCGCCCGCCTCAGCTCGACCCGACTTCCCCCTGCGCGACCTCACCCGGCGAGCCGCCCAGCTCGGCCTGCTGGCCGCCTGCCTGCTGGCCGCGACGAGCGTCACCGGCTGGCGGCTGACCAACGTCGCGGCGGCGGTCGCGATCGCGGTCGCCCTGCACATCCTGCTGCCCAGAGCCCGGTTCACGGGCTGGGCGGCGGCCGCTCTGTGCACGCTGAGCCTGGAGGCGTGGCTGTGCTCGCCCGTCCCCGCGCCGCCGTCCGCGGCCTGGCTGCTGGCGGGCCTCTGCTACGCCGCGCTCATGGCCCTGGCCCACGGCGCCGCACGCGCCTGGCGGCACGTCGCGGCCCGGCGCCGCGCGCCCCGCAAGGCCGTGATCCTTTCCACCGGCGAGCACGGCGTACGGCTGGCCAGGACACTCCTGCAGCACCCCGAGCACGGCATCGAGCCCATCGGCCTGGTCGGCGCCAGCGCGTCGGCCCACGGCCCCGCCGACGACCTGCCGGTGCTGGCCACCTACTCCACCTGCGCCCAGATGCTGCGGCGCTCGGCCGTCAGCGTCGTCATCCTGGCCGGGCAGCCGCCGATCTCGCGGGCCGTGCTGCAGGAGATCAGGGCCACCGGGTGCCAGATCATGCTCGCCCCCGGACCGGACGACCTCGTCCAGGACTTCGTGGCGCCGGGCCGGCAGCTTCAGAGCTTCCCGCTGATGGACATGCGGCCGCCCGCGCAGCGCCGGCCGTACTGGATCGCCAAGCGCGTCTGTGACGTCACGCTGGCCCTGCTCGCGCTGCTCGTGCTCGCGCCCGTGCTGGGGCTGTGCCTGCTGGGCGTCCGGCTGGAAGGCGGGCCGGGCGTGCTGTTCCGCCAGCGGCGGGTCGGCATGGGCGGGCGCTGCTTCGACATGCTGAAGATCCGTACGCTCAAGCCGGCCAGCGCGCGGGACTCGGCCACCCAGTGGACCGTGAGCCAGAGCCGCCTCAGCGGCCCGTTCGGCGGCTTCCTGCGCAAGACGTCGCTGGATGAGCTGCCGCAACTGTGGAACGTGGTCACCGGCGACATGAGCATCGTGGGCCCGCGGCCGGAGCGGCCGTACTTCGTGCAGCAGTTCTCGAAGACGGTCGAGCGCTACGACCGCCGCCACCGGGTGCCCGTCGGGATCACCGGATGGGCCCAGGTGCACGGCCTGCGCGGTGACACCTCCATCGAGGAGCGCGCGCGCCTGGACAACCACTACATCGACACCTGGTCGTTCGGCCTGGATGTGAAGATCGCGCTCAAGACGATCGGCTGCGTGCTGCGCCTGGGCGGCGCGTAGTGGCGCTCGCCCTGCGGCCGCGCTCCTCCCCGCACGCGCCGCACTGGCAGCGGCCCGGCGTCCTGGCGGTGCTGGCGGTGGCGCTGGTGTGCGTGCCGCAGCAACGGGCCCAGCTCGACTCGTCCTTCAACGTGACCGCCGCCGACGTGGCGGCCGGCTGCCTGGTGGTGGCCGCGCTCGTCCACGCGCTCAGGGGGCGGCTCCGGCTGCCCAGGCGGGCGTACCTGCTGGCTCCGCCCGCCGTCGCGGTGACGGCGGCGACGCTCGCCGCCGTGGACGTGGTCGCGGCGCTGCCGGGGTTCGTGCGCTACCTCGAGATCTTCGTGATCGTGCCGCTGGCCATGGCGATCGTCGTCCGCGACGAGGTGGACCGGCGGCTGGTGGCCGCCGCGGTGCTCGGCGCGGCCCTGGTTCAGGCGCTGCTCGGGTGCTGGCAGGCGTACTCGGGCAGCGGCGCCTCCTACGGCGGGCAGAGCATCAGGGCGATCGGCACGTTCGGCGCCGTCGACGTCATGGGCATGGCCACCATCGTCTGCTACGGCGCGATCGTGGCGCTGGCCCTGGCGCTGACCACGCGCGGACGGCCACGGGTCGCCGCGGCGCTGGTCCTGCTCGTCCTGCTGGCGGCGCTTGCCCTGTCACTCAGCAGGGGCGCGTGGCTGGCGTGGCTCATGGCCGGCGTCGTCATGATCCTGCTGTCGGGCAGCAGGAGGGCCGTCGGCGGCGCCCTCGCCGGGGCGCTCGTGCTGGGCCTCGTGGTGTTCGGCGGCTGGGGTTCGGGGACCGTCACCCAGCGGCTGGCCTCCATGACCTCCGTCGTCTCCCAGCCTGACCAGTCGGTCAACGACAGGTACGGCCTGTGGGAGACGGCCGCGGGCATGTGGCACGACCATCCGCTGCTGGGCGTGGGCCCGCGCGGCTTCGCGGCCTGGCGCGACAACTACGCGCCCCTGCACGTCTCGGCCAGTAGCGACACCGCGGACCCCGTGAACGGATTCCAGCGGCAGGAGCTGCGCTCCCCGCACAACATGTACCTGCTGGTGCTGAGCGAGCAGGGTCTTCTCGGGCTCACCGCCTTCGCGCTGCTGTGGGCCGGTCTCGCCGTGCTGGCGGCCAAGCGGGCCCGGCGCGCCCGCACCTCGGCCCAGCGGGCCGCGGGGCTGTGCGCGGCGGGCTTCCTGACCTGGCAGCTCGTCGACTTCGTCTACGCCGACGTGGGCGGATCCCCCACGGTCGTCATGTCGATCATGATCGGCCTACTGCTGTCCTGGGTGGTCGCGGCGGACACGGCATGAGCGCCACCACCGAGGAGACCCGCGGCCCGCTGGCCAGGGCCACCACGGTCACCATGCTGCTGGTCATCGCCGGCTCGGCGTCCGGGTTCGCCCGCGACCTCCTGGTGGCGGGCGTCTTCGGCGCCAGCGCGGGCACCGACGCCTTCATGGTCGCCTGGACCATCCCGGAGACGGCCGCGCCCCTGCTCATAGAAGGCGCGCTGTCGTTCCTGCTCATCCCCTACTTCAGCCGCTCCGTGGAGGAGGGCCGGTCGCTGCGCGAGGTCGTCTGGGCCACGCTGCCCAAGGCCGTCCTGGCGTTCGTGCTGCTGAGCGCGGCCACGGCCGCCGCCGCGCCGCTCATCGCGCGCGGCCTGGCGCCGGGCATCCAGGAGCACGACCTGGCCACCCGGTGCACCCAGATCACCTCGCTGACCGTGCTGGGCTTCGGGCTGGCCGGGTTCTGCAGCGCCGCGCTGCGTACCCAGCGGATCTTCGGCCCGCCCGCCGCCATCTACCTGGCCTACAACGCCGCCATCGTCGGCGCCATCGCCATCGGCCACGACGGCTGGGGAATCACCGCGGTGGCGTGCGGCGTGGCGGCCGGCGGCCTGCTCATGGCGCTCATCCAGGCCCCGTCCTTCATCCGGCACATCGGAACCCCGGTCAGGACCGGCCTCGCGACGTCGATCTCCTGGACGGTCTTCGCGCCCATCGCCGCCTTCACCCTGCTGCGCCAGGCGCAGGTGTTCGTCGAGCGGTTCGTCGCCTCCTCGCTGCCGCCCGGCTCGATCTCCTACCTGAACTACGCGCAGAAGATCGCCCAGGTGCCCATGGTGGCCTCGCTCATCCTCGCCACGGTCTCCTTCCCGGTCCTGGCCCGCTGCGTCGCCGCCGGTGACGGCGCGGGCGCCGGCCGGCGGGTGCTCGCGGACACGTGGGTGGCCGCCGCGATCGTGCTGCCGGCCACGGCGTTCCTGGTCGCGCACGCGCCCGGCGTGGTGGGCCTGCTGCTGGAGCACGGCGCCTTCACCCCGGACGACACCGCCGCGACGGCGTGGAGCATGCGCCTGTACTGCCTGGGGCTGCTGGGCCAGGCCGTGGTCGGCGTGCTGTGCCGGGTCTACTTCTGCGCTTCCCGGCCCTCCTGGTACCCGGCCGCCGCCATGGCCGCGGGTCTGGCGCTCACCGCGGCCGCCGCGCCGTTCCTGGCGGTCCCGCTCGGGGTGGGCGGGGTCGCGCTGGCCAACGCGGCGGGCATCAGCCTGACGGCCGCGCTCCTGCTGGGCGGGCTCGGCGCGCCGCTGCTGGTGCTGCCCAAGCGCGCGCTGCTCGTGTCCGTCGGCCGCCTTTCCGCGGCGGCCGCCGTCGCGGCGGGCGTCTCCTTCCTGGTCCGCCCGATCACCGCGGACCTCTCGTTGATCGTCGCCGTGCCGTGCCAGGCCGCCGTCACCATGGCGGTCTTCGTCACCGCGGCACTACTCACCGGTTCCAGGCGGGACCTCGGCGACGCGCTGAGGCCCCGCGAAGGGGGAGTGCGATTGTGAGCCCAACCAGGCAGCAGGTCCTGATGTACCACTCGGTCGACGACTTCGACGAGGATCCGTACCTCATCACCGTCAGACCCGCCCGTTTCGCCGCGCAGATGGCGTGGCTGCGCGGGCGGGGGCTGCGCGGCGTGTCCATGCGCGAGCTCCTGCACGCCCAGCGCGAGGGTACGGCCCGCCGCCTCGTCGGCCTCACCTTCGACGACGGGTACGCCGACTTCGCCACCCACGCCCTGCCGGTGCTCCTGCGCCAGGGCTTCACCGCCACGGTCTTCGCCGTCACCGGCCGCCTGGGAGGCGACAACGCCTGGGATCCCCTCGGCCCGCGCAAACCGCTCATGACCGCGGAACAGCTCAGGCAGGTCGCCGGCGAGGGCATGGAGGTCGCCTCCCACACCCAGACGCACCTGTCGCTGGCCGGCGCCCCGACCGGGGACCTCTACCACGAGGTCAAGACCAGCCGCACGGACCTGGAGGCGATACTCGGCCACGAGGTCCTCGGCCTGGCCTACCCGTACGGCCACGCCGACCGCGAGGCCGTCGAGGCGGTACGCGCCGCCGGCTACGCCTACGCCTGCGGCATCAAGCCCGGCGAGGCGGACCGGCTCTGCCTGCCCAGAACCCACGTGAGCGACGACGACCGGCGGCTCCGGCTGACCGTCAAGCGGGCCCTGCACTACTGGAAGTGGGGCCGGCGATGAAGGTGCTGCACGTCATCACCGGGCTGGAGGCGGGCGGGGCCGAGCGGCAGCTGCGCGACCTGGTGGCCAACCACCACGTCACCGCCGAGGTCGCCGCGCTCACGAAGCCGGGCCTGATCAGCCAGGCCATCCAGGCCGAAGGGGTGACCGTCCACCATCTCGGCATGACCGGCAACCGGGACCTGCGCGTCCTGGGCCCGCTGTGGCGGCTGGTCCAGCGCGGCGGCTACGACGTGGTGCACACGCACCTGTTCCGCGCCGGGTTGTACGGCCGCCTGGTCGCCCGGCTGGCCGGCGTGGCCGCGATCGTGGCCAGCGAGCACTCCATCGGCGAGCGGCACCTGGAGGGCCGTCCCATCACCGCGCCGGTGCGCGTCATGGCCCGCGCCGGCGAGCGGCTCGGGCACGTGACGGTCGCGGTGTCGTCGGCGGCGGCCCAGCGGCTGGTCCGGTGGGGGGTGCCCGAGCAGCGGATCGAGGTGATCGCCAACGGGATCGACCCGCGGGCGTTCCGCTTCGACCCGGCCGTGCGGGAGACGACCCGCAGCCGGCTGACGATCCCGCCGCACATCACGGTCGTGGGCGGGGTGGGCAGGCTGGAGCCGGGCAAGCGGTTCGACGTGCTGATCGAGGCCGTGGCCGGGTTGCCGGACACCGTACTGCTGCTGGTGGGGGACGGGCCAGAGCGGGCGAACCTGGTCGCGCACGCGCGCCGGCTGGGGATCGCGCACCGGATGGTGCTGGCCGGGCAGTCCAGCCAGGTTCCGGCGCTGCTGTCGGCCATGGACGTCTTCGCGGCGCCGTCGCAGGAGGAGACGTTCGGTCTCGCCATCGTCGAGGCGCTGGCGTGCGGGCTGCCCGTGCTCTACAGCGCCTGCCCGGCGCTGGACGAACTGCCCGCGAGCGCCTCGCCGAACGCGCGGCGGCTGCCCTCGGCGGCGGAGCCGTTCCGGCAGGCCGTGGAGGAGCTCATCGCGGCCGGCGCGCCGCGGCAGCTTCCCCCGCAGGCCGTGGACCACTACGGCATCGGCCATCACGTCAACCGCATCGAAGCGCTGTACCTGCGCGTGCACGAGCAAAGATCCCGATCGAAGACCATCGCGCCAGCCTGGGGAGAGCAACCATGAGCGTGACCCGCCGTGTATCCGCCGCTGCCCGGCGGTGGTGGCCGCAAGGCTGCGCCGTCGTCCTGGGCCTGTGCGCGGGACTCCTGTACACCGCGCTGACCGACCGCGTGTACACCGCCCAGGCGTACGTCGTCGTGGTGGCCGACGCCCCGTCGAGCATCGAGCAGACGACGAAGTTCGCCCAGGCCTTCACCAAGATCGCCACGCAGCCCGCCATCGTCGGCGCCGCGCTGCGTCCCGGCCTCGCCGCCCGTACGGTCGGCGAGCTGCAGCGCACGGTACGCGTCTCCGCCTCCCCCGACGCCCCGATGATCAGCCTGGCCGCCTCCGCGCCCGACGCCGCGCAGGCGGCGGGTCAGGCCAACGCGCTGGCCCAGGCGCTCATCACCTACGCCGGCGCCCGCGCCACCGACACCGGTGTGCGCATCGCCAACCTGTCCCAGGCCCTGGCGCCCGAAGAACCGTCGGGCCCCGACGCGCTCATCAACCTCACCGTGGGCGGCGCCGCGGGACTCCTGCTCGGCGGCTTGTTCTATCTCGTCACCCCGCCCGCCAGACAGGGCCGTGACAAGGGCGCCGCCCGCGACGAGCCCGCCGCCCGCTCCCGCGAGCGCTCACGCAAGCGGCCGGTCGGCGCATGACGCCCAGCCTCCTGGCCGGCGGCCAGAGCAGCGTCGTGACCGACCCGAGCGCCTTCGCGGCCATGAAGCCGGAATGGGACGCCCTGTACGAGCGCTGCGCCACGTCCACGCCCTTCCAGTCGCACGCCTGGCTCACCTCCTGGTGGCAGTGGTACGGCGGGCGGTCCCGCCTGCACGTCCTGCTGCTGCGCCACCAGGACCGGCTGGTGGCCGCGCTGCCGCTGATGCGCACGCGGCGCTGGGGCTGCCGGGTGCTGAGCCCGCTGGGCGTCGGCCTGTCCGACTACACCGACGTACTCCTGGACGAGGCGCATCGCGACGGCCTCGCCAGGACCGCGAGCGAGGCGCTGCTCGGCCTGCCCGGCTGGGACGTCATGGACTTCCCCGAGGCCCAGCCGGGCGCCGCCCTGGAGACGTTGCACGCGTGCTGGCCGGGCCGCCGGTGGCTCATGGAGGGCTCCTCCTGCCTGTACATGCCCGCCCTTCCGCTGGAGGACCAGCTCGCCGCGCTCGGCACGCGTACGGCCGGCAAGCTCCGCCGCGGCCTCTACAAGATCGACAAGCTGGACCTCCAGGTGCACGCGGTGACCCCGGAACAGGTGCCCGCGGCCATGGAGGACCTCCTGCGCCTGCACGCCCTGCAATGGGCGGGCCGCCCGATCAACAAGGAACACCTCAGCCCCCGCTTCCAGGCCCACCTCACCAGGTCCGCCACCGAGCTCATCGCGACCGGGCGGGCCGCGCTGACGGAGTTCCGGGTCGGCGAGCGCCTCGTGGCCGCCGACTTCTGCCTCATCGGCGCCGACTTCGCCGGTGGCTACCTGTACGGGGCCGACCCCTGGCTGCGTACCCGCGTCGACACCTTCGCCATGGTCCTGCGGCACGGTCTTCGCCAGGCGCACGCGCGCAGGCTGGAGAAGCTGAGCCTGCTGCGCGGAGCCGAGCCGCACAAGGCCAAGTGGGGCGCGAAGGCCATCGGCAACCGGCGCATGATCTTCGGCAGGACCCACCGGGCCGGCCCCTACGCGGCGCTGGTGCGCGCCCGCATCCGCGCCGCCCGCACGCTCAAGGAACGCCTCCCAGCGAAGGCCGGCTCATGACCATCTCCGTCCTGCACGTCAGCCAGCCCGTCGAGGCGGGCGTGGCCGCCTACGTCAGCGCCGCCGCCGCCGACCAGGCCCGGCGCGGCTGGCGGGTCACGGTGGCCGCGCCGTCCCGCGGCACTCTCCCCGACCGGCTCGCCGAGCAGAGGATCCCGCACGTGGCCTGGGAGTCGGCCCGCTCCCCCGTGCGCTCGTGCAAGGACGAGACCGTCGCGCTGCGCCGGATCGTCGACGAGCTCGAACCGGACATCATTCACCTGCACTCCGCCAAGGCGGGCCTGGTGGGACGGCTGGCCGTACGGGGCCGGCGGCCCACGCTCTTCCAGCCGCACGGCTGGTCGTGGCTGGCCTGCCGGGGCGCGACGGCCAGGACCGCGATCGCGTGGGAGCGCACCGCCGCGCGCTGGGCGGCCGCGATCGTGTGCGTCGGCGAGGGCGAGGCTGAGGCCGGGGCGGCGCGGGGGGTGGCGGCCCGGCTCGTCGTCGTACGCAACGGCGTCGACCTCGACCACTTCACCCCCGCCGGCATCGAGGCGCAGCTACGGGCCCGCGCCGAACTCGGCGTCCCCGAGCACGCCCGGCTGGCCGTCTGTGTGGGCAGGCTCACCCGCCAGAAGGGCCAGGACCTGCTGCTACGCGCCTGGCCGAGGGTGCTGCGCTCGTGCCCGGACGCGCAACTGGCGCTGGTCGGCGACGGCGAGCTCAAGGCCCAACTGGAGGCCGACGCGCCCCCCGGAGTCCGCTTCGCCGGGCCCAGCGCCGACGTGCGGCCCTGGTACGCGGCCTGCGACCTGGTGGTCATGCCGTCCCGCTGGGAGGGGCTGCCGCTGACCGCGCTGGAGGCGATGGCCAGCGCGCGTCCCGTCGTCGGATTCGACATCCCCGGTCTGCGCGAGGTGATCGGCGAGGAGACCGGGGCGTTGGTGACGGCCGGCGACCTCAGGGGGCTGGCCTGCGCGCTGTCCTCCCGCCTGTCCTCCCACGACGGTACGGCGTGGCGCGAGGGCCAGGTCGCCGCGCTGCTCAGCAAGGAGTTCGACGCCCGGGTGACCATGGAGGTGCTGGCCGGGGTGACCGCCGGAGTGCTCGGGCGAGGCTGACCTCGCCCGAGCGGTCCCGCGTTCAGGTCGGCAGCTCATCCCCTGGTACGGCCGGCGGCATCACCGTGGGGCTGGGCAGGTTGCCCGGCACCTCCAGCTGTACCGGCGGCGGCACGACGACCATCGTCAGCAGGCTCCGCCACAGGCCGACCAGCCAGGTGAGCATCGGCTCCCTGGTGACCTGCGGGGGCAGGGTGATGGCCGGGAGGGTGGGCGGCATGGGGTTCCGGATCGAGGGCGGCACGGGGTTGGACGTCACGCCCAGGGGCGGGACCGGCCCGGCCGGCGTCCCGGTCGGCGCACCCGGCGCACCCGGCGCACCGGGGTCACCCGCGCCGAGCGGGATCGCGGGCGCGGACGGAAGCGCGGACGTGCTGGGCAGCGCGGGCGCTGAAGGCAACGCCGACGTGCTGGGTAGCGCCGGCGCCGACGGCAACGCCGACGTGCTGGGTAGCGCCGGCGCCGACGGCAGCGCCGAGGCGCTCGGAAGCGCCGACGTGGACGGGAGCGCGGGCTTCGACGGCAGCCCCGGCGTGCTGGGCAGCGCGGGCGCCGACGGGAGCGCGGAGGTGCTGGGCAGCGCGGGCTTCACCGGCAACGCCGACGCGCTCGGCAACGCGGGTGCGCTTGGAAGCGCCGACGTGCTCGGCAACGCGGGCTTCGACGGCAGCCCCGACGCGCTGGGCAGCGCGGGCTTGGGCGGCAGCGCGGGCGCGCTCGGCAGCGCCGACGTGGACGGGAGCGCGGGCTTCGACGGCAACGCCGAGGTGCTGGGCAGCGCGGGGGCTGACGGGAGGGCCGAGGTGCTGGGCAGCGCGGGCGCCGACGGGAGGGCCGACGTGCTGGGGAGTGCTGACGTGCTCGGGAGCGGTGGGGTGGTCGGTGTGGGCACGGCCGGGGTCGGCAGCATCTGCTGCAACAGCGTCCGGAACCCCGCCGCCGACCGGGGGTTGGACGAGCACTGCCACACCCCGTGCGGGCAGTAGTCCGACAGCGAGTGGTAGGCGACGTTGTGCCGCCCGATCCAGTCGAGCATCTGCCGGACGTAGGTGGGCCGGTCGCCGTACCGGAACAGGCCCCATTCGGGGAACGACATGGGCTTGCCGTGGGCGGCGGCGAACTCGGCGTGGTGGCGCAGGCCGTACGGCTGGGAGACGTAGGACTGGAAGCCGTCGGAGGGCGGCTGGTCGTAGTTGTCCATGCCGATGATGTCGACGACGTCGTCGCCGGGGTAGCACTCGGTCCACGGGATCGCGTCGCGCCCGCGGTTGGCGGTGAAGTCGAAGCGGAAGCGCTCCCCGGTCACCGACCGCATGCTGGTCACGATCCGCCGCCAGTACGCCTTCCACGCGGTCGGGTCGGGCGCGCATCGGCTGGAGTACGTCGTGCCGTTCATCTCCCAGCCCAGGACGATGATGGAGTCCTCGGCCCCCTCGGCGACCAGCCGGTCGGCCAGCTTCCTGAAGGTGAGGTCGAAGGCGCCGCCGGCTCCGGCGTTCAGCAGCACGGAGACCGCGGCGTCGGAGAGCTTGCCCTCGTTGGGCGCCACCATGGGCACGTTGATCGCGAGGATCCTGCCCGGCTGGGCCGCACGCCACTCGGTCCAGGGCTTCAGGATGAAGTCGGGGCCGTGGAAGGCCGCCCACGTCTCGCCGGGGATGTAGGTCCTGCCGACGGTCACCTCGCGGCCGAGCCAGCGCTCGAAGCCGGGCAGGCGGGCGGCGCCGTGGGCGTCGGAGCCCATGAAGACGCCCAGCGCCGCCCGCTGCTTGGTCACCGCCAGCAGCTTGGGCTCGGGCTCGGCGACCGCGTCCGGCTGTACTGCGACGGCGGCCACGAGCAACATGGCGGCTCCAAGCGCGCCCCTGTGCCTAAGTCCGGGGAACATGTGCCTTCTCATGCGGCTAACTCACCATTCCTGCCCGTCAAAGCATTACTGCGGGCTTCCATTCCCCTTCCTGCTTGATGAGAACATCAAATCCTCTCCGGAATTTCGCAAGCAATGCACAGGATGACCGATTCGCCACATAAGAGCTTTTCGCACCATCTCGTCCCTGACATTGGAGAAACAATAACGCCCGCATGAAAAACAATTCACCGTGTCCATGATAGGAAAGACCGGTGAACGACGCTCCCCAACAGAAGCGGAATAACGATATCCGCAACTGCCTGCCCGTCGCCCCGAGGGCCCCGGCACTGGTCGTCAGGATGGATCGCAACCCATTCCATCACGGCACCCTCGCCGCCATTCGGTCGCTGGGTCGCATGGGCGTCGATGTGCACGCCGTTCTCGAAGGGCCGCACGGTCCAGCGGCCCAGTCGAAATACCTCTCCAGCTGCGGCCACTGGGACACGGCGCCCACCGCGGCCGAGAGCTTTCTCCGCACAATGCTTTCAGCCGCCGACCGCATCGGCGGAAATCCGGTCCTGCTGCCAATGGACGACATCACCGCCATCTATACGGCGCAGCACGCACAGGACCTGTCCCCCAGATTCCGGATATCGAATCCGGCCGGCGAACTCCCCGCCCAGCTCGCCGACAAGCACGCGCTCGCCACCATCTGCGCCCATCTCGGCGTCGCCCATCCGGACACCCACGTGGCCGAGACCCAGGACGACCTGCGCTTCGCCGAGCGCGCCTACGGCTTCCCGATGATGGCCAAGTGGGCCAGGCCCTGGCTGGCCGCCGGCGCCCGCGGCCTGCGCAGCACCACGCTCCTCCAGTCGCACGACCAGCTCCGCGCCCTGGCCGCACGGGCCCCGGAGCAGGACAGCGAACTGCTGCTGCAGCGCTACATCCCGCCGACCCGCGACGCCGACTGGTTCTTCCACGGCTACTTCCGCGAGGACTCCACCTGCGACTTCGCCGGCTCGGGCAGGAAGGAGCGCGCCTACCCCCCGGCCGCCGGGATCACCACGCTCGGCCGCTGGCTGCCCAACCCCGAGATCGACCACACCGCCAGGACCCTCGCCAAATCCCTGCGCTACGCCGGAATCCTCGACATGGACTTCCGCTTCGACGTCAGGGACGGCAAGTACTACCTGCTGGACTTCAATCCCCGCGTCGGCGCGCAGTTCCGCCTCTTCGGCGACTCCAACCGCATCGACGTCATCAGGGCCGCCTATCTGGACCTGACCGGGCAAGACTCAAACTTCGGTTCTCCCCAGTACGGCAGGACGTATCTGGTGGAGAATTACGACCTCCTGCGGAAGCTGGCCAGAAGGCCCGGCGGAAACGGCCGCCGCCGCCCGGGATGGCTGTCGTCCCTGCGCCGGGCCGACGAGCTGGCCTGGTACGCGAGGGACGATGTCAAGCCCTTCACCGGAATGGTGAAACAAACGTTTCTCCGCGCCATGAGGGCATGCACACCAACGATCGAAAGAATGCCATGAACACCGAAACCGTCGACGTCGCGGTCATCGGAGCCGGGCCCTACGGCCTTTCCGTCGCCGCATACGCCATCAGCGCCGGCCTCGAGACCCAGGTCTTCGGCCAGCCGATGAACGCCTGGGACAAGCACATGCCCACCGGCATGCTGCTGAAGTCCGAGCCATTCGCCTCGCACCTCGCCGACCCGGCCGGGGATTTCACGCTCGCGGCATACTGCCGTTCGCACGGATTCCCCTATGCCTATGCCCGGCCCACTCCCGTGGAACGTTTCGTCGACTACGGGAAATGGTTCTGCGAGCAGGCCGTCCAGGACCGTGTCACGCCGGTCAACGTGGTGGACGTCGCCAAGCGGGACGAACTGTTCACCGTCACCCTGGAGACGGGCCGGCAGGTCCAGGCGCGGGCCGTGGTGCTCGCCGTGGGCTTCCTGCCGTTCGCCCGCATTCCGGCGGCGCTGGCCTCGCTGCCGTCGTCGGTGCTGGCCCACAGCTGCCAGCTCAACGATCTCAGCTGCTACGCCGGCGAGAAGGTGGCGGTGATCGGCGCCGGGCAGTCGGCCATCGAGACCGCGTGCCTGCTGCAGGAGGCCGGCGCGTACCCCCATCTGATCGCGCGCACGGCGGCGCTGAAGTGGAACGAGACGCCCGTCGAGGAGCGCACGATGCTGGCGCGCTGCCTCGCCCCGCGCTCGGGGCTGGGGACCGGCTGGCGGTCCTGGATGTGGTCGGAGAAGCCCGCGCTGGTGCGCCATCTGCCCGGACGCGTGCGCCGGCGCATCGTGCGCACCACGCTCGGCCCGGCCGGCTCCTGGTGGCTGAAGGACCGCTTCACCAGCGTCCCGACCAGCCTCGGCGCACAGTTGCGGCGGGCCGTACCGGGTGAAGGGGTCGATCTGCGCCTGCAGGACGGCGCGGGGGGCGTCTTCCACCTGCACGCCGACCGCGTCGTCGCCGCGACGGGGTACGTCGTCGACGTGCGGCGCTTCAGCGTCCTGGAGCCGGGGCTGCGTGACTCCGTCGCGCACGTGGGCCACGCGCCCGTGCTGAGCAGGACGTTCGAGTCCTCCGTGACCGGTCTGTTCGTCGTGGGGCTCGCGGCCGCGCCCACGTTCGGCCCGGTCATGCGCTTCGTGCACGGCTCCCGTTTCGCCGCCGCCACGGTCGCCCCCGCGCTGGTCGCCCGGGTGTCCGGCCGCCGTCCTTCCTCCCTAGTCACCGTGGAGCCGTCATGCCGATGACCAACCGCCGCGCCGCGTTCGCGCTCGCCGCGGGTCTGTGCGCGCTCGCCTGGCTGGGTTCTTCCGGTACGGCCGCCGCCACCGCCACCCCGACCATCGTCGTCACCTCGCCCGCGGACACCCCGGTCAGGGCACGGACCCTCGGCACCCCGGTGACGGTCGAGCCGAGGAGCCCCGGCCAGTACTCGATGTCCGTGGTCAGGGCGAGCGACTTCTCCGTCACGGCCCCGGCCGCGCGTACGGGGCCCGGCAGCGCGATGCTGCACGGCGACCCCCACGTCGCGGTCCTGGGCCCGGCCCGCTAGTACGGGTAGTTTTGCGATAGATGATCGGCCTTTGAGGCTGATCGACCGCGCCCGCGGGCACCTTAGGTGCCATGAAGTTCGAGTTCATCATCGGCGGAGCTCTGTTCGTGGGCGCGGTCCCCCCTTTTCCGCTCGACCCCGTTCCCGAGCTCTTCCAGTGGTGCGCTTCCTGGTACACCTCGGCCTGCGAGCGGTCCGCGGGAGTCGCCCGCGGCCGCCTGGCGGCGAACACCGCGCTCGGCACGCTCGGCACACCCTATTCATGGGGCGGCGGCGGGCCCTCAGGAGCCACGTACGGGACCGGCAGGGGAAAGCGCGTCAAAGGCTTCGACTGCGCCGGACTGACCGAGTACGCGTGGTCTCAGGCCGGTGTGGGAATCGGTTCGAGCACCTATGAACAGTGGCGCTCAGGAACCCGGATTCCCAGGACCCGAATTCAGGTCGGTGACCTGGCCTTCTTCGAGACCGATTCCAAGCGCCCAGGTCCTGACCACGTCGGCGTCGCCATCAAAGCGAACCAGATGGTGGTCGCGCCATTCACCGGCGAGGTCGTGCGCATAGAGCCGATCGACCGGCGCAATTTCGTCGGGCTGGTCAGGCCCGCGCGGCAGAAGCCCGGATGATCTTCACGGGCAAAAAGAAATGCCCCTGATCCGGCTCCTCGGGAGTTGGGAGCCGCATCAGGGGCAGCGTCGACTGTTGGTGAGGGAGAGTGCCCGTCTACCGCTCACCAGTCGGTTCGCGTGCGGCCTCCTGACCTGCCGTCACTCGAGGTCCGCGCGAATGCCGGCGCGCTGTCATCGCTGCCAGCGCACCGGCACTTCACACGGACTTTCTAGCGTCCGGCTCAGCCGTCCTTACCCTCGATGTCGGTGAGGCTGGTGTTGTTGGTCAGGAGCTGCAGGTTGATGCGCTCCAGGTGCGCGATCGTCAGGACGTCAACCTCGTTGTTGTTGAGGGCGTGGTTGAGAATCGGAACGACGATCGACGCCGGGCTGTGGGCGTTGCCGACGTTGTCGTCGTTGCCCTTCTCCCACGTGGCCGCAGAAGCTGCGGTGGACGAGGCAGCCAGGAAAGCGCCTGCGGCGAGCGCACCGATGACAATGCGACGAAGCATGTTTACTTCCTCCAGTGTGCGAATGGAATTGGTGGCGCCGCCTGTTGAGTTGGCAGCTGCGCCATGCATGACTACCTTGCCGCGCCACGCATACTAATTCCACCGATCCTTGCCGTATTAAAGTCAAAGACCGCCATGGATTCCTTGGCACAGCAGAAGCAATACAATCAGCCATTCGGCCTTTTCTCAGAGCGCCAAGAAAGGCTGTTGACCGCCGCCCGATATATGTCCAAATCAGGCCATATCGCACCCCAGGGTCAGGGCTTGGGTTGGGTATCCCCGACGTAAAGCAGCCTGTTGGGCGTATCACGCCGGAGTCCCGATACGACGTTTCTCGTCGACGTCTCCATGAGCACCGACGCGATGTCGGCAGGGGTGGCACGCGGGCTTGTGGCCAGCAACAACGCCACCGCTCCCGAGACGTGCGGCGCGGCCATCGAGGTGCCGCTCGCCGACCGTGCCGAGGTGTCGTCGGTGAACCACGCCGAGTCGACGGCCACCCCCGGAGCGAAGAGGTCCACGCACCGGCCGCCGTTGGAGAACGGGGCCCGCTCGTCCGCGCGCGTGGTGGCCGCGACCGTGATGGCCTCCCTGGCGCCCGAGGGTGAGGCCTCGCAGGCGTCGGCATTCTGGTTGCCCGCCGACACCACGTACGGGATGCCGGTCGCGATCGAGCTCCGCACGGCACGGTCGATGGTCGAACTCCTTCCGCTCTGCAGGCTGATGTTGACCACGGCGGGGCGCTGGGCGTTGCCGGTCACCCAGTCGATCCCGGCCACGATCTCGGCGGTGGTGCCGTAGCCGGCGCAGTCGAGCACGCGTACACCGACCAGCGTGACGTCCTTGGCCACGCCGTAGGTGGCGCCGCCGAGGATGCCGGCCACGTGCGTGCCGTGGCCGTAGCAGTCCTGGGCGACGAGGTCGGAGTCCACGGCGTCGTAGCCGTAGCGGGCCCTGCCGCCGAACTCCGTGTGCGAGAGCCGCAGTCCGCTGTCGATGACGTACGCCGTCACCCCGGCCGCGCTGCCGCCGCGCACGCCGACGCCGTCCAGGGGCAGGCGGCGCTGGTTGACCCGGTCGAGGCCCCAGGGGCTCGCCTGGGAGGTGAACACCTGGTTGTGCTCGATCGTGGCCACGCGCCGGTCGGCGGCCAGCTTCGCGGCCTGCTCAGCGGTCATGGACGCGGAGAACCCCCGCAGGGCCGAGGCGTAGATGTGGTGAACCTCGCCGCCGTACTGCTTCGCCAGGGCGGCGGCCTGGGTCTCGACGCCCGCCTCGTCGCCGTCCGGCGGGAGCCGTAGCGCCACGACGAAAACGTCGCGGTCGACGGCGCCGCGCACGGGCGGCGCGGCGAGCAGCCCCAGGCACAGGGCGAGGCAGGCTGCGGAGAATCTGGCCCAGATCACATGCGTCTCATTTCTACGATCGGCAGGCGCGGCGCCGGCCCTGAGGGC
>NZ_JBHYJD010000022.1:0-168917 GCF_042740555.1 Nonomuraea sp. NPDC059007
GCCGCCACAGAGGACTCCGCGCACGCGCTCGCGGGCGCGATCACCGGAGCGTGCGGGGGGTACGGCTCGATCCCGGAGGGGTGGATCGCGCCGGTTCGCACGCTGGCCGGTTGCTGCTTGCCAGAACTGGCGGGCAGGGATCTCCTGGAACTCACGGAAGGACTGACATGACGCCGCTTGAGGACAAAGCCGCTGGCTGCGTGGCGGGGGCCGCGGTGGGTGACGCTCTGGGCGGCGCCACGGAAGGCTGGACTCCCGAGCAGATCACCACCAGGTACGGCGGGCCGGTCGAGGGCATCGTGCCGCCGTACAACGAGGACTGGCGCAACGCCCGCCCGATCGCCCCGTACCACAAGGGCGACGGCCACATCACCGACGACACCCTGATGACGCACGCGCTGATCCGCGTGTACGAGAAGGCCGGCCGCCACCTCGACGCGTACGCGATGGCCGAGCACTTCGTGCCGGAACTGATGGGCGAGCGTGTGTGGATCCCCGAACTGGAGGCCGAGGCGCTGCCGCTGCAGCGGATCTTCCTGGCCGAGAAGTGGATCGTGGCCCGCCTGCACTACGGCCACGCCGACCCGCGCGAGGCCGGTGTGGGCAACATCGTGAACTGCGGCGCCGCCATGTACGTCGCCCCGGTCGGCGTCGTCAACGCCGGCGACCCGGACGCAGCCTACGCCGAGGCGATCGACCTGACCGGCGCCCACCAGTCCAGCTACGGCCGCGAGGCGGCCGGAATCATGGCCGCCGCGGTCGCCGAGGCCATGCGGCCGGGCGCCACCGTGGACAGCGTGATCGCCACCTCGATCCGCCTGGCCAAGGACGGCACCCGCGCCGCCATCGAGGCCGTGTGCGGCGCCGCGGTGGATCTCGGGCACTGGGACGGCTCGTTCGAGAGGCTGCGCGCCGCCATGCGGCCCTACGACACCGTCGCCGACACCTACCGTGACCAGGGACTCGGGGCGCGCCGGCCGAGCCGGGTGCACAGCATCGAGGAGCTGCCGCTGGCGCTGGCCTTCCTGGTGATCGCCAAGGGCGACTTCAGGGAGACCGTGCTCGGCGGGGTGAACTACGGGCGCGACGCCGACTCGATCGCCTCCATGGGCGGGGCGATCGCGGGCGCGCTCGGCGGGCTCGACAGCGTGCCCGCCGCGTGGGTCGAGGCGGTCGGTACGGCCAGCCGTACCGACATCGTGACGCCGGGGCGGGCGATCGCCCGGGTGGCCAAGCGCGTCCACACCGCCGACCTGGCCCGCAGGCGCGCCCACGAGGACGCCTTCGCCGAGCTGGCGGGCGAATGATCCGCCTCACCTGGGTACAGCCGGAGGACCTGATCGGGCACGAGCTCCGGCAGGCCGGGGAGGACGGGCGGGCCGCCGCCCACCCCGCCCAGCTCGCCCGCATCACCGGCGAGTGGCACGCGGCGGGCGGGCACGACGCCCCGCCGCGCGCCGGCGCCTCCGAGCCGCGGGCTGCGCGGCTGCGCGGGCTGGCCGGTGAGCTGATGGGCCGGCTCGCCGCGCTCACCTCGCCGCTGGAGGAGCCGGGCGAGCTGACCGACATCATCGCCGCCTGCGCCGCCTGGCCCGCACCGCGGCCCGCAGTGCCCGACCCGGCGCGCCTGCTGGCCGCCTGGCAGGGCCGGGCCGCCGGGTGCGTGCTCGGCAAGCCGGTGGAGAAGATCCCGCGCGCGGGCATCAGGGAGATCGCCGAGGCCACGGGGAACTGGCCGATCCGGGGCTGGTTCACCGCGAAGGGCCTGCCCGCCGAGGTGGCCGGCCGGTGGCCGTGGAACCGGCGCAGCGCCGTCAACTCGCTGGCCGAGAACATCGACGGCATCCCCGAGGACGACGACCTCAACTACCCGCTGCTCGCGCTCACCGTCCTGGAGCGGCACGGCCACGGGTTCACCACCGACGACGTGGCCAAGTTGTGGCTGGACGAGCTGCCCGCCGGCCGTACCTTCACCGCCGAGCGCGTCGCCTACCGCAACCTGCTCGACGGCCTGGAACCTCCGGACACCGCGACCCACCGCAACCCGTTCCGCGAGTGGATCGGCGCCTTCATCAGGGCCGACGTCTACGGATGGGTGAACCCGGGCGACCCGGCGTCGGCCGCGATCCACGCCTACCGCGACGCCCGCCTGACCCACACCGCCAACGGGCTCTACGGCGCGATGTTCGTCGCCGCCATGTGCGCCCGTGCCCTGGTGAGCACGGACGCCGAAGACGTCGTGGAGACGGGCCTGACCGTCGTGCCCGCCCGCTCCCGCCTGCATCACGCGGTACGGCAGGCCGTCGAGGCGGCCCGCTCGGCCGGCGACTTCGAGCAGGTCGTGGACGGCCTGTACGAGCGGCACGGCGGCCTGCACTGGGTGCACACGATCAACAACGCCGCCCTGACCGCCGCCGCCCTGGTCCACAGCCGCGGCGACTTCACCCGGGCCATCGCCGGGGCCGTCGCCGGCGGCTGGGACACTGACTCGGCCGGCGCCACCGTCGGCTCGATCGCCGGTGCGCTGGCCGGCCGGGTGCCCGAGCAGTGGCTCATGCGGGACCGCCTGTCCACCAGCCTCACCGGCTTCGATGGAGTGGGGCTGGCAGAGCTGGCCCGCCGTACCCAGGAGATGATGAAGGCATGATCTCGGTCTTCGGCAGCGCGAACATGGACCTGGTCGCGTATGTGGCGCAGGCTCCCAGAACCGGGGAGACCATCACCGGGCGTGCCTTCCGTACGATTCCCGGTGGCAAGGGGGCCAACCAGGCCATCGCCGCGGCGCGGGCGGGTGGCCGGGTGGCGTTCCTGGGGGCGGTGGGCGACGACGGGTTCGGGGCCGAGATGCGGGCCACGCTCGCCGAGGCCGGGGTGGATGTCAGGGGGCTGCGGCAGGTGCCCGGTTCCAGCGGCATCGCGCACATCGTGGTCGACGACGACGGGGGCAACTCGATCATCGTGGTCCCCGGCGCCAACGGCACCGTCAGCGGGCCCTCGGGGGACGATCTCGCCGTGATCGCCGCCTCGCGGGCGTTGCTGCTGCAGCTCGAACTGCCCATGGAGGCGGTCATCGGGGCCGCCCAGGCGGCGCAGGTGTCCGGTGCGCCGGTCATCCTCACCCCGGCGCCCGCCCGGCCGCTGCCGGACGAACTGCTGGACGCCGTGACCCTGATCGTCCCGAACGAGCACGAGGCCGCCGCCATCACCGGCGCCTCCGGGGCCGATGAGGCGCTCGACGCGCTTCTGAAGCGGGTGCCCGAGGCGGTGATCACGCTCGGGGCGGCCGGGGCGCTGTACGGCTCGCGCTCCGGTGAGCGGCTGCGGGTGGCGGCGGTGCCGGTGAAGGCGGTGGACACCACGGCGGCGGGGGACACGTTCGTGGGGGCGCTGGCGGTGGCCCGGGGGGAGGGGCTGGATCCGGCGCGGGCGCTGCGGTTCGCGTCGGCGGCGGCCGCACTGTCGGTGCAGCGGGAGGGGGCCAGTACCTCGATGCCGGCCCGTGCCGAGATCGACGCCTTCCTGCGCGGCTGAAGCCCCTCAGGGGCGGGGGGAGCGGGTCGTCAGGCCGGCGGCGATCCAGGCCGACACCTCCTCGACGAGGCCGGGGTCGACGGGCTTGGCGTACTGCCTGCCGTACGTGCTCTGTGAGGCGGGGCCGGGGTCGCGGCGCAGCAGGTGCGTGAGGTCGGGCAGGCGGCGGACCTCGGCTGGGCCCGGGACCACTTCGGCGAGTACGTCGAGGTCGTCGGGGCTGACCTGCACGTCCTTGGCCCCCGTGACGGCCAGCAGGGGCACGCGGACCTCGGCGAGGTCCTTCTTGGGGTCGTAGGTGAGGAACTCGCGCATCGACCGCGCGGGGATCTTGAAGCCGTACAGCCGCGCCACGTCGCCCTTCGTGGCCTTGATCCTGGCCGACAGCTTGGCGGCCAGGCCGCGCATCGTGCGCTGCCCGAGCAGCAGCGCGACGAGCCGTATCGGCCAGGACAGGCCCTCGGCGTCCTTGAGCCCGGCGAACCACAGCAGCGTCTCCTCGCCGGTCATGGTGTGGCCGGAGATCATCACCACCGCCGCGGCGCCCTCGTGCGCGCCGAGCGCCGCGGCGTGCAGCGCGCCCTCGCTGTAGCCGATGGCGCCGACGGTGCCGATCTCCGGCAGTTTGGCGAGCTCGCGCAGGGCCGCGGCGGCGTCGGCGCGGTGCTGGTAGAAGCCGGTCGCCTGCCAGTCGCCCGGGGTCGCGCCGACGCCGCGGCGGTCGTAGCGGTAGGAGGCGACGCCCTTGGCGGCAAGGGCGGCCGCGAGCGGGCCGCCCAGTTCGACGCGGCCCTTGCCGAGGTTGCCGTCGCGGTCGAGCCTGCCCGGCATGAGCAGGAGGACGGCGGGGTGCGGGCCGTCGCCGTCCGGCAGGGTCAGCGTGCCGGACAGGGACAGGCCGCCGTCGATGGTCAGGCTCAGGTCTCGGTACATGGGTACTCCCGATCTTCACGATATGTCGCATTCACGTTATCGCTCGATGCGAACGTTCGCAATAGTTGAGAATGGTCGCACGACATGAAACCATAGATCCGTGGACGCCTTGGAACTCTTCGCCCATCCGGTACGGCTGCGCGTCATTCACGCCATGGCCGGGCAGCGGACCCTGACCACCGCCCAGCTCTGCGAGGTCATCCCGGACGTGTCGAAGGCGACCGTGTACCGGCACGTCGGCGTCCTGGCCGACGCCGGAATCCTGGAGGTCGACGGGGAGGAGCGGGTGCGGGGCGCGGTGGAACGCCGCTACCGGCTGCGCCGCGAGCACGCCGCCGTCGAGCCGGAGGCGATGGTCGCGCTGTCACCCGAGGAGCACCGCCGCGTCTTCGCCGCCGCCGTCGCCACGCTGCTCGCGGAGTTCGGCGCCTACGTCGAGCGCGAGCACGCCGATCCCATCGCCGACGCGGTCGGATACCGGCAGCACGCCGTGTGGCTCGATCCGGCGGAGCTGGAGCAGGTGATCGCCGGTGTGCGGGCCGCCCTGGTTCCCCACCTGGGCAACGAGCCGGCGCCCGGACGGCGCCGCTACCTCATCAGCCCGATCCAGTTTCCGCTGGAGGACTGAGGGGGCCCGCCCGTCAGGAGGCCAGGTGGTGGGCGCAGTCGTCGCGGTAGCGCAGGGTGATCTCGCGGATCCTGGCCGGGTTCTCCGTCGCCGCGCGCGACACCGAGGGGATGACGGCCTGCCGTACCCCGGCGAACAGGCGCGCGAGGTCGGACGGAGAGGCGCCCTGGGCGCCCAGGCCCGGTGCGAGGACGGGGCCGTTCAGGCGGGAGAGGTCGAAGCCGGCGTCGGCGACCGTGGCGCCGACCACCACGCCGATCGAGCCCAGCGGGGTCGCGCCCTGGTTCAGGCCGGTCACCGCGTCGTAGATCTGGCCGGCCACGCGTGACTGCAGCCGCTCGGCCTGCGGGTTGGAGGTGCGGGCCAGAATGAACAGGCCGGCGTCGTTGGTGTGGGCCTGCCGGATCGCGGGGGCCAGGGAGGCCAGGCCCAGGTACGGGCTGACCGTCAGGGCGTCGGCGGCCAGGGGGCTGCCGGGGTCGAGGTAGGCCTCGGCGTACGCGATCATGGTGGACTCCACGTCGCCGCGCTTCGCGTCCAGGATGACCAGCGGGCCGGCGGCGCGCAGGTCGCGGACCGTGCGCTCCAGCACCGCCACGCCGCGGCTGCCCCAGCGCTCGTAGAACGCCGACTGCGGCTTGACCACCGCGGCGACGTCGGAGATCTCCTCCACGACCGTGCGGCTGAACTTCTCCAGGCCCGCGGGTGAGTCGTCCAGGCCCCAGGCGAGCAGTTGCGCGGGGCTCGGGTCGATGCCGACGCACAGAGGTCCGTATTTATCCAGTCTGGAGCGCAGGCGCGCCCCGAACGTCTCTTCCATCACAGTGACCCCCCTTACGCGCCGCAGCCTAACTGGTTCGCGGCGCGGGCAGAACGGAATAGACGACCACGGTATGAGTCGGGGGGTACGGCCCCGGCCGGATGCGGGGACCCGCTCGTGGGTAGGTCGCAGGCATGTACGAGATCGCCAGCCGCACACTCACCCTGCGCACCATGCCGCCCAGGGAGGTGACGATCACGGTCGGCCTGCCGTACGAGGAGCCGACGGGGGAGTGGTCGTGCCCCTACCGGATCGACGGCCTGGACGGATGGGAACACGAGCGCAAGGTCACCGAGGCGGACGCGGTGAAGGTCGTGGAGATGGTGCTCGGGGTCCTGCGTACGGCGGTGGCCAACTCGCCGGAGGGCCGCGAGGGCCTGCTGTCATGGGACGAGGAACCGTCCGGCCCGAGGACCGTCTACCTGAGGATGGACCACGAGGTCAACGCGGCGTACATCGCGATGAAGCGGGAGATCGCCCCGGGCGAGGCGGTACGGCAGGCGGTCGCGGACGACGTGGTCCTGGACTTCGGCGAGTCGGGCGAGCTGCTGGGCGTGGAACTCCTGAACGCCGACACCGCCCTGCCCTCCGAGATGCGCGCCTGACGCCCCGGTCTCAGCGCAGGGCGTTGGCCATGGCCACGGCGGTGGTGCGCCAGATGGGGGTGGCGGGGTCGATGACCGCGAAGTGGTCGCCGGACATCTCCAGGTACGTGAGGTCGTCGCCGGACTCCTTGGCGGCTCTGGCATAGCGGCGGCTGAAGTCGACCAGGTCCAGGTCGTCGCCCGAGCCTTGGACCACCAGCTGGCGTACCTTCAGGGGGAGCCTGGCCAGGGGGCTGGCCTCGCCGTACACCTGGGTGTCCGGACCCAGGGCGGAGGCCACCGCGCCCGAGCTCAGCCACCGGCGCCCGGCCTCCACGAGGTCCAGGACGCCCGCCAGGGAGACGGCCAGCGCCACCCGCGCGCCGTCGGCCGCCGCACGCAGTGCCAGCTGGGCGCCGGCCGAGTGCCCGGCCACCGCGACCCGGCTCAGGTCCAGCGCCGGCTCCGCGGCACCGGCCAGGGCGTCGACGCCCGCCGCCACGTCCGCGGTCGTGGCCCGCCAGCCGTGGAGGTCGGGGCGGCGGTACTCCAGGTTCCACACCGCGAACCCGCGCCCGACCAGGTCGGCGGCGAGCGGCTCCATCAGGTCGGCGGCCCAGATCGACCGCCAGTAGCCCCCGTGCACCAGCACGATCACCGGCAGGCCGCCGGAGGACACGGTGGCGGTGGGCGATCCGGTGGTGGGTGCTTCGGCGGGCGGGAGGTAGAGGTCGGCCCACTGGTCGGGGTGAGAACCGTAGGGGATGCGGCGGGCGCTGTGGCGGGTGCGGTGCACGGCGTGCCTGATCGCCCACGCCAGGCCGTCCACGCCGCGTCCGTGCAGGTGACGGGCGTCCTTGCCGGGACTCACCCGGTCGTCGCGGGTGAGGTCCAGCCAGACGACCGGGCCCACCGGCTCGCTCATGAGGGCCCGCGCCGCCGGGTCCGGTCCCGGGAGGATCACCGGGATGCCGCCGTCGGGGCGCAGTTCGCCGACGGTGCGGGCGTACCTGATGTGGCCCTTCACCCCCAGGGCCGCGAACTCGCGTTCGGCGACCTCCGACAGAAGGGTGGGATCGGCGACGACCCCCGGCCCCACGACCACGCGCACGTCACTCACGAGTCCGACAGTACTTGTTCACATACGCGACATGCGAGGGCTGAACGCCCATACCGCCAGCCACACGCTGAGCCCGAAAATCGCCAGCGCCAGCGGCACGTGCACCGCCGTGGCGCCCGACCCGCCGGTCATCGACTGCGCGAACCCCAGCAGCAGGATTCCCACCCCCACCAGCGCCGGCCAGCCCGCGCCGCGTCCCGGCTTCCACGCGAGCACCCCGGTGATCGCCACCAGCAGCCCCGCGACGTGCACGGCGCCGGCGCCCATGCCGTGCGCGGCGGTACCGGAGCCGCTGAGCAGCTGGCCGGCCGTGACCCCCTGGGCCAGGACCGCGAGCGCGTTGAGGACGATGGCGACCTTGAAGGCGGCCCTGAGCCCGCCGCGCTCCTTGACGACCTGCTGGGTGACCACGGGGTTCTCCTTCGATCTCGGCTGAGACCGCCAGCCTCGCGGGTCCCGCGCCGCCCGGCATCCGCCCGGTGTCGCGATCGTCCGTACTACAGATGGGGTACGCGGGGCTCAGCCGTACAGGCGTTCCAGGACGGCGGCGACACCGTCCTCGTCGTTGGACAGGGTGCGGCGCCCGATCGACTCCAGGAGGAGGGGATGGGCGTTGCCCATCGCGTAGCCGTGGCCGGCGTAGGCGAGGACGGCCAGGTCGTTCGGCATGTCGCCGAAGGCCACCACGTCGGCGGCGTCCACGCCGCGGGCCCGGCACACGCGGGCCAGGGCGGCCGCCTTGTCGACGCCGGTGGCGCTGATCTCCAGCAGGCTCCGGCCGCCGGAGTGGGTGACGGTGACCTGGTCCTGTACCGCGGCCACGGCCAGGCTCGCCAGCTCGTCCACCGGGTGACCGGCCGCCCAGGCCAGCAGCTTGGCCACCGGCTCACCCGCCTCGCAGACGGAGGGGACGTCGCGGTAGAAGTCGAGGTCTTCGGCGATACGCCGGGAGTAGCCGGGTTCGCACAGGACGCCGTGCCCCGTCTCCGCGGCGAACACGATACCCGGCACGCTCTCCGCCAGCGCGGCCATGATCTTGCGGAGGATGGCCGGGTCGAGGTCGACGCGTTCGGTGATGGTACGGCCGGCCAGGTCGTAGACGATCGCGCCGTTGCTGCAGACCGCCGTCCCCGCCACCCCGGCCAGGGCCGCCACCCGCTCCGCGCCGCGTGGTGGGCGGGCGGTCACGAACACGATCTCGGCGCCGGCCCGCTCGGCCAGGCGCAGGGCCGCTCGGGTGCGGGGGGTGAGGGAGCCGGTGGAGTCGAGGAGGGTGCCGTCAAGGTCGGTGGCCACGAGGCGAGGAGGAGTCACCTGCCCAAGTATCACCAACCCACCCAAACAGCCACCAACCACCAAGCATCACAACTCCGCCCCCACCCTCCACCCAGCGGCCCCCCTCGCCCCCGGAGGTCCGCCCCCGGAGGTCCGGTCGCGGGGGGCGACCGAGGGGTTCAGCCCGTCGGTCCGGCCCCTGAAAGGTCCGGGTCCTGGAGGTCCCGGTCCCGGCCGGTCCGGTCCCGGGAGCCTGGTGCGGGCCGGTTCGGACCTGGAAGTCCGGCCTCGCGCAAGGCCGGGGCGGAGGTGGGGCCGGGTGCGGGTAACCGAGGGTGGGCGGGGTGGGGGGTTCTGGACATCGGGGATGCCGGGCCGTACCAAGGAAAGATGGAGGTTACCGTCGTCGGTGCCGGGCTGGTCGGGTGTCTGCTCGCCTGTTTCCTGGCGCGCCGAGGCCACCGGGTCACCGTCTACGAGCGCCGCCCGGACCCGCGGGTCGAGGGCGCGGACCGGGGGCGTTCGATCAATCTGGCGATCTCCGAACGGGGCATCGACGCGCTTCGCCGCCTCGGGCTGGAGGGGGAGGTGCTCGCGCGGGCGATTCCGATGCCGGGCCGGATGATGCACGCCGTGGACGGTTCGCTCACCTTCCAGCCCTACAGCGCCGCCGGCACCCACGCCATCAACTCCATCAGCCGCGCCGACCTCAACCACAAGCTCCTCGACGCGGCCGAGAAGCACGACGGCGTCACCGTCACCTTCGGCCACCGGGTGGAGGCGGACCTGCCGCCGGGCGCGGTGGTGATCGGCGCGGACGGCGCCCACAGCGCGGTCCGCGCGAAGCTGCGGGCGCTGCCGGGCGTGGACTTCAGCCAGTCCTACCTCGACTACGGCTACAAGGAGCTGTCCATCCCGCCGCGCGACGGCGACTGGGCGATGGAGCCCGGAGCGCTGCACATCTGGCCGCGCGGCCGCTCGATGATGATCGCGCTGCCGAACCCGGACCGCTCGTTCACCTGCACGCTGTTCTGGCCGCACGAGACCTTCGCCCGCCTGCGCACAGCCGAACAGATCGAGGCGTACTTCGCCGGGCACTACCCCGACGCCCACCTGCCCGCGCTCGTGTCCGGCTTCCGCGCCAACCCGGTGGGCCACCTGGTCACGATGCGCTGCGCGCCCTGGCACGCCCGCGTCGGCGGGAGCACCGTGGGCCTGATCGGCGACGCCGCCCACGCGATCGTCCCCTTCTACGGCCAGGGCGCCAACTGCGGCTTCGAGGACTGCGTCGAGCTCGACCGGTGCCTGGACGAGACCGGCGACGACTTCCCGGCCGCCCTGGACCGCTTCGAACGCCGCCGGGCGGACACCGACGTCATCGCCCGCCTCGCGCTGGACAACTTCGTGGAGATGCGCGACAAGGTCGGCTCGAAGGCGTTCCTGGCCGGCAAGCGCCTCGAACACGCGCTGGAGCGGGCGCTGCCGGGCCGCTACGTCTCCCGTTATGAGCTGGTCTCCTTCTCCACCACGCCGTACTCGCAGGTGGAGCGCCGGGTGGCGCGCCAGCGCGGGCTCGCCGCCGGCGCGGCTCTGGGCGCCGCGGCCCTGTCGGCACTTCTGCTACGCCGCCTGCGGTCCCGCTCAGGCTGACGTTCCGTAGCGGGTGGCGATCGCGGTGGCACGCTCGCGCAGCGAGTCGCGCAGCCACTGCGGGGTCAGGGCTTCGGCGCTCGTGGTGAGCTGCCACAGCGCCCACTCGGCGTGTCTCCGATCTTGGAAGGTCACCTCCATGAGCAGCCGGCCGTCCGCGCCGCTCTCCTCGGACAGGACGGCCAGTGCGGTGCCCACCAGGTCCTCCCGCCGCGCCGGGTTCAGCCGGACCAGCACGGCGACCTGGTCGCCGCCGGTCCGGAACCGCGTGCTGCGCTCCTGCCAGGCCCGGTCCAGGTCGACCCGGTCCGGTCGCTGCGCGGGCTCGTCGAGCTCCTTGGCGGCCAGGACCCGCGACAGCCGGTACGTACGGTCCGCGCCGGACTTCGTGGCCAGCAGGTAGCCCCGGTCGCGGACGGTGACCAGGCCGATCGGGTCCACCGTGCGCCATTCCGGGGTCTGGCCCACGGCCGCGTAATGGATCCGCAGCTTGTGCCCGGCGAACACCGCGCGCAGGACCTCGGCCGCGATCGCGTCGGGCACCTCCTCGTCGACGAGGCGGCGCGAGAGGAGGTCGGTCTCCGGGTCGATGAGCAGGCGTTCGGCCGCCCCGGCGGCGGTGTCGCGATAGCTGTCGGGCAGCGCGTCGACCACCTTGAGCATCGCCGACGCGAGCGCGGAACCGAGGCCGAACGCCTGCGCGCCGCGCCGCGATCCGGCGACCAGCAGGGCGAGGGCCTCGTCGTGGTTCAGCCCGGTGAGCTCGGTACGGAACCCGGGCAGCAACGCGAAGCCCCCGTGCCGGCCGCGTTCGGCGTAGACCGGGACCCCGGCCGCGGACAGGGCCTCGATGTCGCGCAGCACGGTGCGGGTGGAGACCTCCAGCTCGCGGGCGAGCGCGACCGCGGACAGCCGGCCGTGCTGCCGCAGCAGCAGGACCAGCGAGACCAACCGGTCGGCGCGCATACGAAAACTTAACAGGAATACGCGACAGAGGATGTCGTGATTTGCCGGGAGGCTGATGAGCACGACGACGGCTACCGAGCCGATCGGCGCATGTGATGAAACGAAGCGAATGGAGCGGATATGGCAATCGAGCGAACGGCGGTCAACCCGTGGGCGTGGTCGACGGAGCTGGGCTACAACCAGGGCGAGGTCGTCTCCGGGCAGACCAGGACCCTGTACTGCTCCGGGCAGACCGCGATGAGCGCCGACGGCAAGCCCCAGCACGCCGATGACATGGCGGCCCAGCTGGCGCTGAGCCTCGACAACCTGGAGGCCGTGCTCGGCGAGGCCGGCATGTCCCTCGCGAACCTGGTCCGGCTCAACGTCTACACCACCGACGTCGACCGGCTCTTCCAGCACTACGGCGTGCTGGCGGGGCGGCTGGGCGCCGCCCGGGTGGCGCCGTCCACCACGATGCTCGGGGTGACCCGGCTGGCGGTCCCCGACCTGCTGGTCGAGCTCGAGGGAACCGCCGTCGCGTGACACGGCCCGCCGCCTCCGGCAGGACGGCCGGAGGCGGCACCAGAAACGGGAAGGCGGGTGATTGTCCGGTGCTCAGAATGGTGACGGTCGGCGTCTACGGCTTCGACGGCGAGTCCTTCCTGCGGCGGCTGCGGCGGGCGGACGTCCGCCTGCTGCTCGACGTACGCCAGCGGCGCGGCGTGCGCGGCCCCGAGTACGCCTGGGCCAACTCCCGGAGGCTGCAGGCGGCCCTCGCCGATGCCGGGATCGGCTACGAGCACCACCGTGAGCTCGCGCCGACCACCGAGCTGCGCCACCTCCAATACGCCGAGGACGAGCGCCAAGGGGTCGGCAAGCGCTCGCGCCGCGAACTCGCCGCCGAGTACACCCGCCGCTACACCACCGAGATCCTCGACCGGGCCGACCTCACGCCGATCGTGTCGGAGCTGGCCGGCGGCGGGACGGCGGCGCTGCTCTGCGTCGAGCGCGACGCCGTGGCCTGCCACCGCTCGCTGATCGCCCGGCGGCTGGCCGAGCGGCACCACGTCACGGTCGGCCACCTGCTCCCGGAGCCTTAGCGGGGCAGGTGGAGGCGGAAGCCGTACAGGCCCGCGGGGCCCACCGCGTACAGGCGGGTGCCGCCCGGCGTCCACGCGCACCCGGTCAGCTCGGCGTCGAGGTGGATGGCGGCCACGCACCGGCCGGCGCGCACGTCCCACACCCGCACGGCCGCGTCCTCGGTCGCCGTGGCCAGCCAGGACCCGAACGGCCCCGCCGCCAGCCCCACCGCGGCGGTCTGCTCCTCCAGTTCGTCGCGCAGGCGGCCGGTACGGTCCCAGCGCCGGATGGCGCCGTTGGTGGAGGAGGCGGCCACCCAGGCGCCGCCGGGCGCGACGGACAGGCCGGTCACCGGGGAGCTGGGGGTCAGCACGGGGGCGATCCTGCGGCCCGCCGGGTCGAGCAGCAGCACGGACTCGCCGCCCGCCGCCACCCACGCGCCGCCCGGCGCCATGGCCAGGTGGCCGGGTTCCTTCATCGAGGTCTCGGCGCTCAGCTGCCCGTCGGGGCGCCAGAACTGCACCGCGTCCCGCGCGGCGGTGGCCAGCCAGGAACCGTCCGGCGCCATGGCCACGGAGCGGGCGGGGCCGCGCAGCCGTACGCGATGGAGGGGTTGTCCGTGGCGGTCCAGCAGCCACAGCAGGCCCTCGTCGTCGGTGGCGGCGAGCAGGGCGCCGTCCTCGGAGCTCGCCACGGCGGTGAACGTGACCTGCTCGTGCAGCGTGCGCCGCGCGCTGCCCTCCTCGTCCCAGAGCGTCAGGCCGGGTGCGCCGCCCGCCGTGACTAGGGCGCTGCCGTCGGCCACGGCGGCGATCGCGCGCAGCGGGCGGCGGCGCAGGTGCTCGTCGGGCGCGGGCAGGCCGGGGGCGGCGTCCCACAACCGGATGCTGCCGTCGAGGCTGACGCTGGCCAGCCAGCTGCGGTCGGGGGCGAAGGCGACGCCGGTGACGCCGAGCCGGTCGAAGTGCTCGGCGGCCCGCACGTCCGCCAGCGGGTCGGCGGGTGGGGGAGCCGTGCCGGCCGCGGGCAGGCCGTCGCGGGTCCAGGTGCTCTCGCGGCAGGCGAGCGTGCCGCTGTCGGGGGTGATCACGGGCGCCGGCCCGTCCTCGGCCGCCGCCGCCCGCCACAGCAGGCGGCCGTCCGGCGCCCACGCGATCAGGTCCTCGGCGCACGAGGCCAGCCAGGAGCCGTCCGGCGCGATCACCACATGCCTGACCGGGTCGTCGTGGCCTTCGAGCACCTGCCGCTGGGTGCCGTCAGGGGCCCATAAGCGCACGGTGCCGTCGTCGCTGCCGGTCGCCAGCCACGTGCCGTCGGGGGCGACGGCCACGCAGGTGACGTCGTCCTCGTGGCCGGTCAGCACGGTGCGGACGGTGCCGTCCAGGTTCCACATCGTCGCGGTGCAGATCTCGTCGGCGGTGACGAGCCAGTCGCCGCCGGGGCTGATCGCCACGCCGTAGCGCTCCTCGCCGCGGGCGCCCATGATCCGGCGCAGCGCGGGCGGCGGCAGGTCCGGCGGCGCCCACAGGCACTCCAGCCACGGCGAGCCCGAGCCGCTGAGCAGCGCGGCGATCTCCCGCGCGGTCGCCGGCACCGCGAACAGCCGCCCGGCGAGGGTGGCCGCCGCCGTGGGCGCGGCGGGCGCGGCGTGCTCGGTCCTGGCCAGCACCAGCGCGCTCTGCGCCAGCGTACGGCGCAGCCGCCCCGCCAGCGGCGTCGCGGCCAGCTCCAGATCCTGTTCGACGGCGGCGACGCCGAAGCTCTGCAGCTTGGTCGCGATCCAGCCGCCGTCGCAGACCAGCTCGGCCACGTTCATGCCGGCCTGCCGGAGGTGGCCGGGTAGCCGGGCGAGCACGTACGCGATGTCCTCGTGGGCGGCCTCGCCGTCGGCGCCCCGGTCGATGGCCTCGACCAGGGCCCGGTTGACGCGGCGCAGCCCGTCCGGGCCGAGCACGGCGCGCAGGTAGCCGCGCACCACGTCGGGCACGAGCAGCACCTCGCGGTCGGGGGCCTCGGCGAGCAGGCCGAGCGCGCTCAGCCCGGCCAGCGTCAGGTCCGACTCGATCGGGCTCAGCTCGGCGGTACGCGCCCACAGCAGCCGGGCCAGGCCGGTCGGGATGTTGCGGTCGGTGGCGAACGCGCCCAGCTCCAGCAGGCGGGCGACGCTGTCGGGCAGCTCCGCCCGCACCAGTCCGGCGTCGAGCAGCTCGTGCACCGCGCTCTCGCGGGAGGCGGGCTCGCGCAGGTCGGGTTCGCGGGCGGGGCGGGTCTTGAGCGCCGCGGCGAGCCGGTCGAGGAGCGGCCAGCGCCGTACCGGAAGCCGCACGACCGTAGCGCTGCCGGGCAGGCCGCGGGCGGTGCGCGCGGTGACCAGGACGCTGGCGCGGTGGGCGACGATCATCGCGAGCATGGACACGTGCGGCGCGCGCACGCCGTCCAGCACGACCAGCCCGTCGCCCGGCGCGGCGGTCAGCTCGTCGGCGGTCAGCAGCACCTCGATCCAGTCGGCCGGGTCGGCGCCGCCGCTGACCTCCAGTGCCCGCTCCAGCAACTGGTCGCCGAGCGACTGGCGGGGGTCGGCGCCCACGGTCAGCCAGGCGATGCCGCCGGGGAAGCGGGCGCGTACGCGGGGATCCTCGCAGGCCCTCGTGGCGGCGGTGGTGACACCGGCGCCCTCCAGGCCGTCGATCTCCGGCACGACCGCGATGAGACCACTGTTTCCCTCGGTCAGCGCCGTGATCAATTCCTCCATGCATTGAGGGTTGCATCCGATGTGGCGACTGTCACGTTGCCTTATTGGCATTGAGTCCAAAAGATAAGGACATGTCTGATCTTCCGCAGTCGGCGGTGGCCCGGACGGCGAAGCTCGCCGCCCTTCCTCTCGGATACGCGGGCCGTACCGCGATCGGTCTCGGCAAGCGCGCGCTCGGCAGACCGGCCGAGCTCATCGCGGCCGAGGTGCAGGCGCGCACCGCCGAGCAGCTGTTCAAGGTGCTCGGCGAGCTCAAGGGCGGCGCCATGAAGATCGGGCAGCTCCTGTCGGTGCTGGAGTCGGCGCTGCCGCCCGCCGTCATCGGCCCCTACCGGGCCGCGCTCACCAAGCTGCAGGACTCCGCGCCGCCCATGCCCGCCGCCACCGTGCACAAGGTCCTGGCCGAGGACTTCGGCGACGACTGGCGCGCGCACTTCGCCGCCTTCGACGACGAACCCGCCGCCAGCGCCTCCATCGGCCAGGTGCACCGGGCCCTGTGGTCCGACGGCCGGCCCGTGGCCGTCAAGGTCCAGTACCCCGGCGCCGCCAAGGCCCTGCGCGGCGACCTCAAGCAGCTCGGCCGGGTCGCCAAGCTCTTCGGCGTCCTGCTGCCCGGCCTCGACGTGCGCTCCTTCGTCCAGGAACTCCAGGAACGCGTCGCCGAGGAGCTCGACTACGGCAAGGAGGCCGAGGCCTGGCACGCATTCGCCACCGAGTACGCCGAAGACCCCGACATCGCCGTCCCGCCCGTCGTGGCCGCCTCGGAGCACGTGATCGTCACCGAGTGGCTCGACGGCATCCCGCTCGCCCGGATCATCGCCGACGGCCCGCAGGAGGTCCGCGACCGCGCGGCGCTGCGCCTGGTCCGCTTCTCCTTCTCCTCGCCGGTCCGCTGCGGCTACCTGCACGGCGACCCGCACCCCGGAAACTTCCGCGTCACCCCCGACGGGCGTCTCGGGGTGCTGGACTTCGGCGCCGTGAAGGCCTATCCCGACGGCCACCCGCCCGCCGTCGGACCCATGCTCCGGTACGGCGCCGCCGACGACATCGAAGGCGTCGCCCGGGTCTTCCGCGAGGAGGGCGTCATCCGCGACGGCGCCGAGATCGACCTGGAGGCCCTGGGCTCCTTCGTGCGCCCCTACGCCGAGCCGATCGCCGCCGAGTCGTTCACCTTCACCCGCGACTGGATGCGTGAGCGCGGCCTGTACATGCTGGGCGACGGCACCAGCATCTTCCGCACGCTCAACGTGCCGCCCGACTACGTGATGAGCTTCCGCGTGCTGACCGCCGGCTACGGCCTGCTGAGCCAGCTGGAGGCCACCGCCCCCTTCCGCGCGGAGGCCGAACGCTGGATCCCCGGCTTCACCTCCTGACCCCCGGCGCGGGCGAGCCGGCGGCCACCTCCTAGCATGTCGGGGGTGATCGAGGTGCTGGGACTGCTCGGGGTGGGGATCGCCGCCGGAATCGTCAGCACGGTCGTCAGCCTCGCCTCGGTCGTCTCCTACCCGGCCCTGCTCGCCTTCGGCCTGCCGCCGCTGACCGCCAACGTCACCAACACCGTGGCGCTGCTCTTCACCGGCGTCGGCGCCGCCGCCGGGTCCCGCCCCGAGCTGCGCGGCGAGGGCGCCAGGGTGCTGCGGCTGGGGTGGCTGACCGCGCTGGGCGGCGCCTCCGGGGCGGCCCTGCTGCTCGTCACCCCGGCCAGGACGTTCGAGCTGATCATGCCGTGGCTCATCGCCGGCGCCTCGCTGGTGCTGGTCCGCCCGCCCACCGCGAGCAGGCTCCACGAGCACGGGGTGATGGCCAAGCTGGCCATGTACGCCGTCGCCGTCTACGTCGGCTACTTCGGGGCGGCGGGCGGGATTCTCATGTTCGCGATCCTCTCGGCCGTCCTCGACCATCCCGCGGCCAAGGTCAACGCGGTGAAGAACGTCCTGACCGGGCTGGCGAACGCGGTGGCGGCGATCGGGTTCGCGGTGTTCGGGCCGGTGGACTGGGTCGCGGTGGGCCCGCTGGCCGCCGGGTTCCTGCTGGGCGGGTGGGTCGGGCCCAAGATCGCCAGGCGGCTGCCCGGCCAGAGCCTGCGCTATCTCGCCGCCGCGTGCGGGCTCGCGGTGGCCGCCAAGCTCGGCTACGACACCTACACCTCCCCGTGACCGGCGCCGGACAACGGGGTAGGTTATGGCACTAACCGGAACGGGGGTCAGAGATGTCTAACGGTGCGCGGCACGGACTCGGAGTAGTGGCGGGGCTCCTGCTGGCGCCGTTGCTGGTGGTGGTGCTCGCGTTCGGCCTGGACGGGTTCACCCACGCCATGCGGACCTTCACGCCCCCGTGGACCGGGCTCGCGGTGATGGCGGCCGCGGGCGTGGTCGTGGCCTTCCTGTTCAGCTCGCGGATCTCGCCGGTCGCCACGCTCATCGGCGGGCTCATGTACACCGTCGTCGGCCTCTTCCCGATCCTGGAGATGTCGCTCCGGATGCGGCTGCTGCCCGACTTCCTGCCCGGCATGTTCAGCCGGGGGCTGAACACGCTGATGTACACCGGCATCCTCCTGACGCTCGGCGTGGGGATGCTCGTGGCGTCGTTCTTCCCCTCGCGCTGGCGGGGACCGCGGCGGGCCGCGCACGCAGCCCACGGTACGGCGGGGCCGTACGGACCGGGCGCCTACCAGCCCGCGGCCGGCCCAGAGCAGTCCTACCAGCAGCCCCCGGCCTTCCAGCCGCAGGAACGCCAGCCCTCGGCCTTCCAGCCGCAGGAGCAGCAGCCGTCGGCCTTCCAGCGGCCGCCCGGCCAGGAGCCCGGCTCGGTCTTCCAGCCCCAGCAGCCCCCGGGCGGCGAGGACGCCACGCGTCCGATGCACCGCGAATGACCAGATGGGCCTGCCCCCGCTGCGACCGTGAGTTCGGACGTGAGCGGCAGTCGCACGTGTGCGTGCCCGGGGTCACCGTCGACGCGGTGTTCGCGCCGTGGCCCGAGGCCTACCGGGAGATCTACGATCGCCTGGTCGAGCCGCTGGGCCCGCTCGGCCCGCTGCACGAGGACGCGGTCGGGGTCGGGGTGTTCCTGAAGGCCGAGCGCAAGTTCGCCGAGATCCGCCCCAAGGCGCGCAGTCTGCAGGTGGAGATCACCCTCGCCCGGCCGATCGCGCACCCCCTGCTGGCGCGGAGCTTCGCCATGGGCTCCGGCCGCTACGCGCACTTCTTCAAGTTCACCCGCCCCGAGGACGTGGACGGGCAGATTCTCGAGTGGATGGCGGAGGCCTACGATGCGTGACGTCCTGATCGTGCAGAACAGCCGGAGCGGCGGCCCCGGCCGGTTCGGCGACTGGCTGGCCGCGTCGGGGTTGCGGCCGGAGGTCGTGCACGCTCACGAGGGCGCGGCGCTGCCCGAGACGCTGGAGCACGACGCGATGGTCGTGCTGGGCGGCGGCTACCTGCCCGACGACGACGCCCGCGCGCCCTGGCTGGCCCGGACCCGCAAGCTGGCGGTGCAGGCGATCGAGCGGGCGGTGCCGTACTTCGGGATCTGCCTGGGCGGGCAGTTGCTCGCGCACGTGGCGGGCGGGGTGGTGACGGCCGACGCCGGCGCGCCCGAGAACGGCAGCACCCCCGTGACGATCCGCCCCGAGGCCGCGGCCGACCCGCTCTTCCACGGCCTGCCGGAGGTGGTGCCCGCGATCGAGCACCACGTGGACGCCGTCACCGCCCTGCCGCCCGGCGCGGCGTGGCTGGCCTCCACGGAACGCTGCCCCTACCAGGCCTTCCGGGTGGGCGACCGGGCGTGGGGCGTGCAGTTCCACCCCGAGGTGCTGCCCGAGCGGATCAGGCAGTGGGAGGTGGACGGCTTCGACCCCGGCGAGGTGTACGCGAGGGCGGTCGCCGACGAGCCCGTCTCCACGCCGATCTGGCGCACGGTGGCCACCCGGTTCGCCACGCTGGTATGCGTACAGTAGCCGGACAGATGCATAGGGTGACCGTCACAATGGGCGGGTGCTGCTACCTCTGATCCTCGTGGCGGGCCTGGTCACGGCGCCCGCCTCCGGTGTCCGCGAGTACGTCGCGCTGGGCGACTCGTGGAGCGCCGACGTCTCCATCGTCCACCTCACGACCAAGCACGTGCCGAGCGGGTGCGTGCAGAGCTCCAAGAACTATCCCAAGCAGGTCGCCGCCGCCCTCGGCGTCACCGTGTTCCGCGACGCGACGTGCGCCGGGGCGACCACCGACCACATGACCAGGTCCCACGACGTCACGCGGATCAGGGGCCTGATCGACGGGGTGAACCGGCCGCAGTTCGACCGGCTGAGCGCCACCACCGACCTGGTGACGCTGGGCATCGGCGGCAACGACGCGGGGCTGGCCGCGGCGGTCGGAGACTGCATCAGCCTGCTGCCCACGCTGACGCTGCCCGGCGGCACGCTGCCCGCGCCGTTCGGGGCGCCGTGCAAGAAGCGGTGGGTGGTGGACGGCGTAGACCGCATGTCCGGAAATATCCGTGCGACGGAGCCCAAGGTCGTGGCGGCCGTCAACGGCATCAAGCAGCGCTCGCCCCGCGCCGAGATCCTCCTCGTCGACTACCTCGCCGGCCTGCCCGACGTCGGCGGCTGCTACCCCTACGTCCAGATCACCGACCTCGACATGGACTGGCTGTCGGCCAAGCTCCGCGAGCTCAACGCCATGCTGACCCGCGTGGCCAGGACCACCGGCGTACGCCTGGCCGACACCTACACCACCAGCCGCGGCCACGACGTCTGCCGCCGCCCCGGGGTCCGGTGGGTCGAGGGCCTGCTCCCGCTGTCCACCGACCCGCTCGGCCCCGTCATCCCCTTCCACCCCAACCAGCGGGGCGCCGACCACCAGGCGCGCGTCGTCTACAACCTGGTCAAACCCGCGGACGTCTGAGCGGGTACGGCCCGCGCCGCCGTACCGGAGGGGTCAACCCGCGGACCTCTGAGTGGGTACGGCCCGCGCGGCCGTACCGGCGGTGTGTCTTCGAGGCCCGCGCCCGCGACCGGGTGGGCGCGGGCGGTCAGGGCTCGCGGGTGAGGGCGGCGAGCTGTTCGGCGAAGGGGACCAGACGCTCCTCGCGGGCCGGGGCGCGGTGGCTCATGAGGCCGGACAGCTCCGTGGCGGCGCGCCGGATCCGGTCGGGCAGGCCGTCGTCGTTGCCCCAGTCCTCGGCCGCCGCGTACACGGCGGTCGGGGCGACGACCGCGTGCAGGTAGGCGAACATCGGCCGCAACGCGTGCTCCAGCGCCAGCGAGTGCCGGGGCGTGCCGCCCGTGGCCGCGATCAGCGTCGGCTTGCCCTCCAGCGCCTCGGGGTCCAGGACGTCGAAGAACGACTTGAACAATCCGCTGTAGGAGGCGGTGAAGATCGGGGTGACCGCGATCAGGCCGTCGGCCGAGGTGACCGCCTCCTGCGCGGTACGCAACGCCCGCCCCGCGAAGCCGGTGACGAAGTTGTTGGCGATCTCGGTGGCCAGGTCGCGCAGCTCGACGACCTCGACCTCGACCTCGACCTCCTCGCCCACGGCGCGCACGGTGGCCTCCACCAGCCGGTCGGTCAGCAGGCGGGTGGAGGACGGCTGGGTGAGTCCGGCCGAGACGGCGGCGAGCTTCATGAGTTCTTCTCTCCAAGTCGGGACAGATGGGTGGGCGCGTCGGGGACGCCGGCGGGCCGGCCGATCGCGAACTCCTTGCGCAGCACGGGCACGACCTCCTCGCCGAGGATGTCGATCTGCTCCAGCACGGTCTTCAGCGGCAGGCCGGCGTGGTCCATGAGGAACAGCTGGCGTTGGTAGTCGCCGAACGAGTCGCGGAAGGTCAGGGTCTTGTCGATGACCTCCTGCGGGCTGCCGACGGTCAGCGGCGTCTCGGCCGTGAAGTCCTCCAGGGAGGGGCCGTGGCCGTAGACGGGGGCGTTGTCGAAGTAGGGACGGAACTCGCGTACGGCGTCCTGTGACCTGGCCCGCATGAACACCTGCCCGCCGAGCCCGACGATCGCCTGTTCCGGCGTGCCGTGGCCGTAGTGGGCGTACCGCTCCCGGTAGAGCTTGATGAGGCGCTGGAAGTGCTCTTTGGGCCAGAAGATGTTGTTGGCGAAGAAGCCGTCGCCGTAGTACGCGGCCTGCTCGGCGATCTCCGGGGTGCGGATGGAGCCGTGCCACACGAACGGCGGGATGCCGTCCAGGGGGCGCGGGGTGGAGGTGAAGCCCTGGAGGGGGGTGCGGAAGCGGCCCTTCCAGTCGACGACGTCCTCGCGCCAGAGCTTGTGGAGCAGGGCGTAGTTCTCGATCGCGAGCGGGACGCCCTGGCGGATGTCCTGGCCGAACCACGGGTAGACGGGGCCGGTGTTGCCCCGCCCCATCATCAGGTCCACCCGGCCGTCGGCCAGGTGCTGGAGCATCGCGTAGTCTTCGGCGATCTTCACCGGGTCGTTGGTGGTGATGAGCGTGGTCGCGGTCGAGAGGATCAGCCGCGAGGTCCGCGCGGCGATGTAGCCGAGCATGGTCGTGGGGGAGGAGGGCACGAACGGCGGGTTGTGGTGCTCGCCCGTCGCGAAGACGTCGAGCCCGGCCTCCTCCGCCTTCAGCGCGATCGCGACCATCGCCTTGATGCGCTCGTGCTCGGTGGGAGTCCGGCCGTCTGTCGGGTCGGTCGTCACGTCGCCCACACTGAAGATGCCGAACTGCACTTTCATCACCAACCTTGACTATTGAACGTTCAACTCTACTGCCGTTGAGCGCCGATGGCCAGCCCCTTATTCCCCAGGAGCGAAGCGTGGGTGGGCGCGCCGGGCACGTTCGCGGGCCGGCCGATCGCGAACTCCTTGCGCAGTACCGGCACGATCCGCTCCCCAAGGATCTCCAACTGCTCCATCACCTTGGGCAGCGGGAGGCCTCCGCCGTCCACGATGAACAGTTGCCGCTGGTAGTCGCCGAACGAGTCGCGGAAGGTCAGGGTCTTGTCGATGACCTCCTGCGGGCTGCCGACGGTCAGCGGCGTCTCGGCCATGTACTCCTCCAGCGACGGGCCGTGCCCCATCACCGGGTGGTTGTCGAAGTAGGGGCGGAACTCCGCGATCGCGTCCTGCGACCTCGCCGCGACGTGGACCTGGCCGCCGAGCCCGACGATGGCCTGCTCGCGGGTGCCGTGCCCGTAGTGCTCGAAGCGGTCGCGGTACAGGCTGATCAGGCGCTGGAAGTGCTCCTTCGGCCAGAAGATGTTGTTGGCGAAGAAGCCGTCGCCGTAGTACGCGGCCTGCTCGGCGATCTCCGGCGAGCGGATCGAGCCATGCCACACGAACGGCGGGACGCCGTCCAGGGGACGCGGGGTGGAGGTGAAGCCCTGGAGCGGGGTGCGGAAACGCCCCTGCCAGTCCACGACGTCCTCGCGCCAGAGCTTGTGAAGCAGCGCGTAGTTCTCGATCGCGAGCGGGATCCCCTGCCGGATGTCCTGGCCGAACCACGGATAGACCGGGCCGGTGTTGCCCCGCCCCATCATCAGGTCCACCCGGCCGTCGGCCAGGTGCTGGAGCATCGCGTAGTCTTCGGCGATCTTCACCGGGTCGTTGGTGGTGATCAGCGTGGTCGACGTGGACAGCACCAGCCGCGACGTCCGCGCGGCGACATGGGCCAGCAGCGTCGTCGGCGACGACGGGATGAAGGGCGGGTTGTGGTGCTCGCCGATCGCGAAGACGTCCAGCCCCACCTCTTCGGCCTTCACCGCGATCTGGGTGATCGCCTTGATCCGCTCGTACTCGGTGGGCGTGCGGCCCGTGTTCGGGTCCGCCGTCACATCGCCCACGCTGAAAATGCCGAACTGCATTTTAGTCACCAATCTTGACGATCCATTTTGGTGACTTTAGCGCGGGCCTCTCCCGCCTTATTCCCGTCCGCCACAATCAGGTCATGCGCATCGATCTGCACAGCCACAGCGACGCCTCCGACGGCACCTCGCCGCCCCAGGAGGTGGTACGGCGGGCGCGCGCGGCCGGAGTCGACGTGCTGGCGCTGACCGACCACGACACCACGGCCGGGCACGCGGCGGCCGGGCGCGCCGCGCGCGAGGCGGGCCTGCTGCTGGTACCCGGCATGGAGATGTCGTGCCGCCGCGACGGGCGCAGCGTGCACCTGCTGGCGTACTGGTTCGACCCCGGGAACGACGCGCTGGTCCGCGAGTGCGAGCTGATCAGGCGGGCGCGCGACGGCCGGGCGGCGGCCATGGTCGGGCGGCTGGCCGAGCTGGGCGTGCCGATCACGATGGACATGGTCACGGCCGTGGCGGACGGAGGCGTGGTCGGGCGCCCGCACATCGCGCGCGTGCTGGCCACGCTGGGCGTGGTGGCCACCCCCGACGGCGCCTTCACCCCGGAATGGATCGGTACGGGCGGCCGCGCCCACGTGACCCGCTACGCCCCCGACCCGGCCCGCGCGGTGGCCCTGGTCCGGGCCGCCGGAGGCGCGGCGGTCCTCGCCCACCCGAGACGCGGCCACGAGATGCCGGACGCCTGGATCGCCGAGCTGGCGGCGTCCGGGCTGACCGGCCTGGAGGCCGACCACCCGGACCACGACGACGAGGCCCGCACACAGCTGCGCGGCCTCGCCGCCGACCTCGGGCTGGTGGTGACCGGCTCCAGCGACGACCACGGCGAACTGACCGGTCACCGTCTGGGCCGCGAGAGCACGACCGAGGAGGTCTACGAGACCCTCCGCGCCGCGGCCACGAACTCCGGGACGACGCCGAGCGCTCCTGGGACGGCGCCGAGCGCTCCTGGGACGGCGCCGAGCGCTCCTGGGACGGCGCCGAGCGCTCCTGCGACGGCGCCGAGTGCTCCCCGGACGGCTACCGGGTCCCCCTGAGCGGCGCCGGTCGAGAGCCGGTTCAGAGGGCGTGGATCTCGCCGACCGGCTTTCCGCCGCCGTAGACCGGGATCCGGGTGAAGGACTCCGCCCCCGACACGTCGCACCCCATCCGCGCCAGCACCGACACGGCGATCGCCGACGTGGCCCGCGGGCTGCCGTCGATGACCTTGACCGCGGCCGTGTGCCCCGACGGGAGCGCCGCGACCAGGACGCCCTCCGCGCCGCCCTTCACCACGGCTCCGGGCAGCGCGCGCATCAGGTCGGTGTTCTGGTGCCCGGTCCCGCCCACGTACTCGGGGTGCTCGCGCATCGCGTCGGCCACCTGCCGGGGCGCGGTGCCGGGCGCGGCCAGGACCAGGGCCCGCACCGCGCGGGCCAGCCCGGCCAGCGACATGCCGAACAGCGGCGCCCCGCACCCGTCCACGGCCACCGCCGTGGCCTTCTCCCCGGACAGCTCCTCGACGGCGGCGCGGACCGCGAGCTGGAGCGGGTGGCCGGGAGAGAGGTAGGAGGCGGTGTCCCAGCCGTTGGCCACCGAGGCGGCCAGCATGGCGGCGTGCTTGCCGGAGCAGTTCATGCGCTCGCGGGTCTTGGCGCCGCCCTCGCGGATCAGGCGCAGCCGGGTCGCCTCGTCCTCCGGCCAGTCCTCGGGACAGAGCAGGTCGGCGGGGCGCAGGCCGTACTCCTCGAGAAGCTCGGTGACGAGCCGCACGTGGAAGTCCTCGCCGGTGTGGCTGCCCGCGGCGATGGCCAGGCGCGCGCCCGGCAGGGCCGCGCCCGAGGTCAGGCAGGCCAGCGCCTGGAACGGCTTCGCCGAGGAACGCGGCAGCACCGGCGCGTCCACCGGCCCGAGCACGACCTCGGGACGGCCGTCGGGGCCGAGGCCGACGGCGCTGCCGTAGTGGACGCTTTCCACGAAGCCGGAGCGGACGACCTCGGCGAGTGCGGGAAAATCAGGCACGTGCGGAACTCCTTCGCTCCAGAACCCTGGCGAGCTTGGACAGGGAGGCGTTGACCACGAGGTAGATGAGCGCGATCACGATGTAGGTCTGGATGAGCAGGCCGTTGTAGGCGACGAGGACCTTGCCCGAGTAGAACAGCTCGCCGTAGCTGACGATGAAGCCGAGCGAGGTGTCCTTCAGCAGGCCGACGGACTGGCTGACGATGGACGGCAGGACGCGGCGGGCCGCCTGGGGCAGCACGATCATCCGCAGGGTCTGGCCGCGGGTGAGGCCGACGGCCAGGCCCGCCTCGGTCTGGCCGCGTTCGATGGACAGGATGCCGGCGCGGAAGATCTCGGCGAAGGCGGCGGCGTTGGAGACCGTGAGCGGGACCACGAGCTTCCAGAACAGCGGCAGGTCCAGGCCGTACTTGGGCAGCGCGAACAGCACGACGTAGACGAGGAGCAGCGCGGGGATGGTCCGCACGACCTCGATGTAGGCGGTGGCGGGCCCGCGCAGCCAGCGGCGTGAGGACAGCCTGCCGACCGCGAGCAGCAGTCCCAGCGCCATCGACAGGGCCGCCGCGACGACGGCCGAGAGCGCCGTCGACCACAGGCCGTCGAGCAGGTACCGCCACATGGGCCAGGTGGCGTACGGCTGCCAGCGTTCGGCCGCGAGCTGCCCGTTGGCGGCGAACTGGCGCACGGCCAGGGCGGCCAGCGCCAGCGTGGCCAGCACGCCGAGGACGGTGGCGATCCGGATCCGCCGCTTGGCGCGCGGTCCCGGCTCGTCGAACAGCACAGTGCTCATCGCACGATCACCAGCCGCCGCTCCAGCCGTCCGGTGACGAAGCCGACCGCCGCGGCGATGGCCGCGTAGGCGAGGCCGGAGCCCACGAAGATCGCGATGGGCTGGGCCTCCTGGAGGTTGACCCGCTTGGCCGCCTCGGTCAGGTCGACGACGCTGATCGCCCCGGCCAGCGCGGTGGACATGATGAGCTGGATGGTGAGGTTGCCGAGCGGTTGCACGACCGTGCGCAGCGCCTGGGGCAGGATGACCAGCCGCAGCGACTGGCCGAAGGTCAGCCCGAGCGCGCGGGCCGCCTCAGCCTGGCCCTTGGACACGGAGTTGACGCCGGACCGCAGCGCCTCGGCCATGTACGCGGCCTGGTAGACGGCGATCACCACGATCGCGGTCGCCATCGGCGGCCCCTGGATCCCGATCTCCGGCAGTCCGAAGAAGACCAGGACAAGAAGCACAAGCAACGGCAGATTCTGAAATGTCTCGACGTAGGCGGTGCCCAGCGCCCGCAACACGGGAACCGGGCTCACCCGCATCGCCGTGACCAGCACCCCGAGCACCGCCGCGCCGACGAACGACGCGACGGTGAGCTGGAGCGTCACGAGGAGGCCCTGCCACAACTCCGGCAGGTAGTCCAGGAGGACGGACATCAGGAACCCGGCACCGAGCCGATCGCCGGCGGCGCGGGGGCCTCACCCTTGACGACGGTGCCGAGGGAGTCCTTCCACGCCTGCTGCCAGACCCCGGCGTCCTGCATCTTCTTCAGCCAGTCGTTGACGAACTTCTTGAACTGCTCGTCGCCGTGCTTGAGGCCGATGCCGTAGGGGTCCTCGGTGAAGGGGTTGCCGATCACCTGGACGGTCGGGTCCTTCTGCGCGTTGGCCGCCAGCAGGGTCTCGTCCTGGACGTAGGCCACGCCCCGGTCCTGCTTGAGCGCCTGCATGCACTCGGGGTCGGAGCCGAACGTGATGATCTCGGCCTGCGGCGCCAGCTTCTTGATGGCCGCGATGGCCGGGGTGTTGGCGCCCGCGATGACCTTCTTGCCGTTGAGGTCCTCTGGCTTGGCGATGCCGGTGGTGCCCTTCTTGACCGCGATCGACAGCCCGGAGGTGTAGTACGGCCCGGCGAACGCGACCTGCTTGGCCCGCTCCGGCGTGATCGTGTACGTCTGGAAGACCACGTCCACGGTGCCGTTGCCGATCAGAGCCTCACGCGTCTCCGACGCCGAGTTGACGATCTTCACCTTGGGCTCGCCGATGATGTACTTGGCCAGCGCCTTGCCCATCGAGGCGTCGAAGCCCTCGACCTCGCCGTTGACCGGGTTCTGCTGCGACAGCAGCGGCGCGTCGAGGGAACCGCCGACGAGCAGCTCGCCGCGCTTCTTGATCTTGTCCATCGTCGAGCCGGGCACGATCGCGGCGGCGTCGGCGACGGGCGCCTTCGCGAGCAGGCCGCTCGCGGCGGGCTTGGCCTCCCCGGGTACGGCTGGGTTCGAGCCGCCACCGGTGCTGGAACACGCGGCCAGGCCGAGCAGCGACACGGCGACGACAGCGACCATCTTTCTCATGGACACCATCCCTTGCGTTAGTGAGTCAGTACTTTGGCCAGGAAGTCCCTGGCCCGGTCCGTCTGCGGGGAGTCGAAGAACGCCGCGGGAGCGCCCTGTTCGACGATCTGGCCGTCGGCCATGAACACCACACGGTCGGCGGCCTTGCGCGCGAAGCCCATCTCGTGGGTGACCACGACCATGGTCATCCCGTCGGCCGCCAGCCCGGTCATGACGTCGAGCACCTCGCCGACCATCTCGGGGTCGAGCGCCGAGGTGGGCTCGTCGAAGAGCATGACCTTGGGCCTCATGGCCAGCGCGCGGGCGATGGCCGCGCGCTGCTGCTGGCCGCCGGACAACTGGGCGGGCAGCTTGTCCGCCTGCGCGCCGATGCCGACGCGCTCCAGCAGCTCACGCGCGCTCTTCTCGGCCTCGGTACGGCCGGCGCCGCGCACCTTCACCGGAGCGAGCATGACGTTGTCCAGCACGCTCATATGCTGGAAGAGGTTGAAGGACTGGAACACCATCCCCACGTCGGCCCGCAGCTTCGCCAGCTCGCGGCCCTCCAGGGGCGCGGGCACGCCGTCGATGACGACCTCGCCCCGCTGGACGGTCTCCAGCCGGTTGAGGCAGCGGCACAGCGTCGACTTGCCGGACCCGGACGGGCCGACCACCACGACGACCTCGCCCCGCGCGACGTCGAGGTCGACGTCCCGCAGCACGTGGTGCTCGCCGAACCACTTGTTCAGCCCTCTTGCCCGAATCATCCAGCTACTTCCTTCGATATCGAAGATAGAGCGGACCGTAATAGATGATTTCATGCGAAGTCAACACGTTGTCGAACAAAGCCGAACCGTGGTATTCATCTCCACATGTCTGGCAAAGAGCGACTGCCGGTGACGGGGGCGCAGGGGGACCTGCTGCGGCTCGTCGCCACCGGGCAGGCCGAATCACGCGCGGAACTGGCGCGCCTGTCGGGCCTCGCGGCCTCCAGCGTGTCGCTGCGCGTGGAGGAACTGCGCGACGCCGGGCTGCTCGTCGAGGAGGGCTCGGGCACCTCGCGGGGCGGGCGCCGTCCCCGCCGGCTCAGGCTGTCGCCGAGCGCGGGCGTGCTCACCGTCGCCGACCTCGGGGCCCATCACGTACGGCTCGGCCTGCTCGACCTCAGTGGCACGCCGCTGGCCGTACAGGAGCGTGAAGCCGACATAACAGCTGGGCCGGAAGCGGTCCTCGACTGGCTGGCCGACGCCTTCGACGACCTCCTGGAGACGCACGCGCCGCCCGGAGTCCCGCTGCGCGGCGTCGGCACCGGCATCCCCGGCCCCGTCGACCCCGCGACGGGACGCGTGGTCGGCCCCTCGCGGATGCCCGGCTGGAACAACTTCCCCGTCGCCGACCACCTGCGCGCCCGCTACGACCTGCCCGTCCTGGTCGAGAACGACGCCAACCTCATGGCCGTCGGCGAGGCCCGCTCCTGGCCAGGCGCCGACAACCTCATGGTCCTCAAGGCCGGGACCGGCATCGGCTGCGGCGTCGTCGTCAACGGCCGCCTGCACCGCGGCAGGGGCGCCGCCGGTGACATCAGCCACGTCAGGGTCCGCACCGACTCCTCGATCGTCTGCGCCTGCGGCCACCGCGACTGCCTGGAGGCCTACGCCAGCGGCGCCGCGCTCCAGGCGGCCCTGGCCGAGGCGGGCATCGCCGTCGAGCGGCCCGCCGACATCGTCGGCCTGGTGGACGACGCGGTACCCGAGGCCACCAGCCTCGTCCGCACCGCCGGGCGCATGATCGGCGAGGTGCTCACCGTCCTGGTCAACTTCTTCAACCCCGACGTGATCGCCGTCGGCGGCAGCCTGGCCGCGGCCGAGCCGCTCATCGCCTCGATCAGGGCCGCCGTCTACGAGCGCTGCCTGCCGCTGGCCACCCGCGAACTGGAGATCGCCCCCGCCCGCGCCGGCCAGGACGCGGCGCTGCTGGGCGGTGGAGCGCTCCTGCTCGACGCCGTCCTCTAGCCGTCATCCGCCGTTCACCGGCCGTTCCCGCGCGAGCGCCACACTCCGCGCATGCGAACCCTCCTGCTCAGCCTCGCGCTGGTCGCCGTCAGCGCGGCGCCCGCGCTGGCCGCCGACCCGCCGCGGGCGACCCCGCTCGCCGAGACGCCGGCCCTCTTCGACGACGCGGCCGGCGGCAACGCCAACGGCGACGACCCCGCCATCTGGGTCAACAAGAAGAACTCCGCGCGCAGCCTGGTGATCGCCACCGCCAAGGAAGGCGGCCTCTACGTCTACGACCTCGACGGCAGGCAGCTCCAGCACATCGCCGCCCCGCCCGCGCCGGGCAAGGACGACGAGCCCGGCCGCTTCAACAACGTCGACCTCGTCTACGGCTTCCACGGCAGGGACCTGGCCGTCGTCTCCGACCGGGGCCGCGACCAGCTCCGCTTCTACGCCGTCGACCCGGTCACGCTGCGACTGGCCGACGTGAGCGACCCGGCGGCGCCGTACGTCTTCAACAAGGACCAGAAGGAGGTCAACGAGGCCCGCACCGCCTACGGCCTGGCCACCTGGCAGGACGGCGGCGGCGACTACGCGCTGGTCAGCCGCCGCCACCAGACCCGGATCGGGCTGGCCAGGCTGACCGAGCGCCGCGGCAAGGTGAGCTACAGGCTGGTGCGCACCCTCGACCTGCCCCGCGCGTTCGAGCTGCCCGACGGCTCCCGCTGGCGGCCGTGCGGCGAGCCCGGCGAGCTGGCCCAGGTCGAGGGCATGGTCGTCGACCGCGGCCGGGACGTGCTCTACGCCGCGCAGGAGGACGTCGGCATCTGGCGGCTGCCCGCCGACCTGTCCGGCGAGCCCGTCCTGGTCGACAAGGTCAAGGAGTACGGCCGGCAGGACACCTACGACCCCAAGACCGAGGAGTGCCTGCCCGGCGAGGACCGCGGCCACGGCGGCGAGCACCTGGCCGCCGACGCCGAGGGCCTGACCATCTGGTACGGCAAGGGCGGCGCCGGCTACCTGCTGGCCTCCAGCCAGGGCGACAACACCTTCGCCGCCTACCGCCGCGAGGGCCGCAACGCCTACCTCGGCTCGTTCCGGGTCGGAACCGGCCGGGGCATCGACGCCACCGAGCACAGCGACGGCGCGATGGTGGTCGGCGAGCCGCTCGGCCGGTTCCGCGAGGGCCTGCTGGTCGTCCACGACGGGCAGAACACCCCGGCGGACGGCGAGCGGGAGAACACCAACTTCAAGTTCGTCCCCTGGGACGCGCGGCTAGTCCGCTAGCTTCTCGAAGAAGAACTCGTGCTTGAGGAACGACGTGTCGTACTCGTGCCCGGGATAGGGCGGGATGAGCTGGGAGGCCTGGAACAGCCGCCAGCCGTCCCGCAGGGCCGCCACCCCGCTGTCGTAGGGCGGCTCGTCGCCGTCGCCCGTCGTCGGGGTGGTGCGCCCGGTGCCGTCGTAGGACGCCCAGCCGACCACGGGCGCGTCCAGGGCCGAGGTGGCCAGGTACAGAACCAGAACCTGCTGCTTCACGCGATCCTCCGGGGGCGGTTGCTGACACGGGTGGCCCAGTGGTCGACGTCGAATCCGTCGAAGCCGGTCATCGCACGCCACATCGCGACCCGGTTGTAGACCTCCAGCCGGCCCGTCGCGGGCTCGTACCAGGGGAAGCGGGTGGACAACTCCGCCGGCACGGCCGGGTCGTCCAGGTCGGCGGTGTCCCACAGGCGCACCTGCCGCACGGTGGGATTGAAGCGGATCTTGAACATGTAACGCCGCTCGTCGCTGTCGTTGCGCCGCCCGCCGTGCCAGATGCCGTGGTGCAGCAGCAGCACGGTGCCCGCCGGGCAGGTCAGCCTGATCTGGCCGCGCAGGTTCTGGTAGCGGCCGGTGTCGCTCTCGTTGGTCCGCCGCAGGTGGCTGCCGGGCACCAGCAGCGTGCCGCCCATGGCCGCGCTCACCTCGTGCGGGAAGTACATGAGCTGCACGTCGAAAGCGTCGGTACGGGTGTCGATGATGGCGTCGCCGTGCAGCGGCTGGGCGCTGCCGCCCTGGGGTTCGCGCACGTGCACGGCGTGGTGGTCGACGGTGGGGTCGGGCCCGACCAGGCTGCGCAGCGCGCCGGCCACCCGGGGGACCTCGACCAGGCGGCGGGCGAACGAGCCCTCGGGGAAGGCCAGCGGCAGCGGCGTGCCGTACGGGACCGGGGGGATGCCCGCGGAGAGCACGCCGATCGCCTCCGCGTTGAGCTCCTCCGGCACCGCGGAGTCCAGCCTCAGGAACCCCTGGGCCACGAACCGCGCCACCTCCACCGAGGTGAGAAGAGTGGTTTCCATGCGTCAACCGTAGGATCACAGGCCCTGCTCGTTCGTGGGTCTGGCTCACCATTACTGGTAGATTCTCACCATGGACCGTGTGACCCCCCACCTCGGCGCGCCGCCCGAGGTGGCCAACGCGGGGGTGGGCGTGCACGGGGTTGGCCGCCGCCGCGACATCTTCCGCCTGCGCGGCCTGTGGCAGCTGCACCTGTACTCCTACTCCGCCCGGCTGACCGTCGGCGGCCGCACCCACGAGATCCGGCCGGGCCGGGTGAGCCTGATCCCGCCCGGCGAGCTCGTCCAGTACTTCTACGAGGGCCGCTCCGAGCACCTCTACGCCCACCTGCGCCTGCCCGAGGAGGGCGCGCCGGTGACGGTGCCGCTGATGCAGGACGCCGGCGCCGACACCCCGTTCCTGCGCGACCTGCTGCGCCAGGCGATCACCGCCGCTCCCGCGACGCCCGCGATGGCCGCCGCCGCGGCCTGGACGGTGCTGTGGCGGGTGGCCCGTCTGGCCGAGTCGGAGGGCCCGCACGCCGCGGTGCGGCTGGCCATCGCGCACATCGAGTCACACCTGGCCCAGCCGCTGACCGTGCCCGAGGTGGCGGGCGCCGCCGGCATCTCGCACAACCACCTGACCCGGCTGTTCCGCGCCGAGACCGGCGACACCGTCGTCGCCTACATCCGGCGCCGCCGCCTGGAGCAGGCCCGCCACCTGCTGCGCGAGACCACGCTGCCGATCCCGGCGGTGGCCGCCGCCGTGGGCCTGGCCGACCTGCAGGCCTTCAACAAGGCCTGCCGCCGCGAACTCGGCGCCGCCCCCCGCGCCATCCGCCAGTCGGGCTGACACCTCCCTGCGGGGGCGTCTCCCTGTGGGGGCGTCTTCCTGTGGGGGCGTCTTCCTGTGGGCGCGCGTCCCTGCGTGGGTGCGTCCCTGAGCGGTGCGTCCTAGGGCGGCGCGTCCCTGAGCGGTGCGTCCCTGAGCGGTGCGTTCTAGAGCGGTGCGTACGGCCGGCGCGGGTCCGGCCCGATCGCGCCGTCGAGTCGGGCCAGCAGGTCCGCGACCAGGCCGGGCCGCGAGGCCGCGAGGTCGCGCCGCTCGCCCGGATCCTCCCGCAGGTCGTACAGCTCCACCCGCCCGCCCGGCCCCGCCCCCGCGATGCCCGGCGCGAACCTGACCACCTTCCACCGCCCCCGCCGGATCGCCTGGATCTTGCGCGGCCGGTTCCAGATCAGCTGCCGCCGCTTCGGCACCCCCGCCCCGGTCAGCGCGCCGCGCAGCGACACCCCGTCCAGCCCCTCGGGCACCGGCATCCCGGCGAGGTGGGCCAGCGTCGGCAGCACGTCCCAGAACGCCACCGGCCGCCGCTCCACCCGCGCCTTCACCCCCGGCGACCAGGCGATCATCGGCACCCGGATGCCGCCTTCGTACAGGTCGCGCTTGTCGCCGCGGAAGGGACCGTTGGAGTCGAACAGCGCGGGCGTCACGCCCTTCTCGCTGTGCGGCCCGTTGTCGCTGGTGAACAGCACCACCGTGCGCTCGGCCTGCCCGCTGTCGCGCAGCGCCCGCACCAGGGCGGCCACGTCCGCGTCCAGCCGGCCGACCTGCGCCGCGTGCCGCCGGTTCGGGCCGGTCCACGGCCGGTCCTCGTACGGCCCCGCGTCGCCGCCGGGCACCACGCTCGGGGAGTGCGGCAGCGTGGTCGGGAAGTAGAGCAGGAACGGCCGCTCGCGCTCCTTCTTGATGAAGCGCACGGCCCGCTCCCTGAACAGGTCGGGCGCGTAGGAACGTCCGTTCAAGGGCACGGTGCGGTCGTTGTGCCAGAGCCGCTGCGGGTAGTAGCGGTGCGCGGCTCGGTGCCCGATGAAGCCGAAGAACTCCCCGAAACCCCGCTCGTTGGGGTGCGAGGGCTGGCCGGGCTGGTCGGGGCCGAAACCCCACTTGCCGATGCACGCGGTGTCGTACCCGGCCAGCTGCATCACCCCGCCGAACGTCAGGTCGGCGTCGGTGAGCGAGCGCTGGGGGCCGCCCTCCGGGTTCTCCCTGACCGTTCCGTGCCCGGCGTGCAGCCCGGTGAGCAGCGCGCAGCGCGAGGGCGCGCACAGGGGCGCGCCCGAGTAGGCCGCCTCGAAGCGCACGCCCTCGGCCGCCAGCCGGTCCAGGTGCGGGGTCGTGATCGTGCGCTGCCCCTGGAAGCCGACCTCGCCCCAGCCCAGGTCGTCGGCGAGGACCACCACCACGTTCGGCCGCGCGGGCGGTCCTGCGCTCGCGTGAGTGGCCGGGCCGCCCAGGAAGGGGGCGGCCATGGCGCCGGTGAGCAGGGTGCGGCGAGAGGGCCCGGAGATCATGTCGCACACCTTGGAGGCCGTGGGGGAACGCCGGGCCAACGACCCGTGAACCACGGGCGAACTCACAGGTAGCGCCACCGGCGGCAGATCTCCCAGAGCTTCTCGGGAACCTCGTCCGGCGCCGGCAGCGGCCGTCCCTCCACCACGCTGCCGGTGCGGACCTTGTCCCGCCAGTCGCCGATGCCCTTGACGAAACCGCCGTGGTCGCGCGAGCCGTACTCCAGCATGGCGGGCTCCCAGGTGACCTCCAGGAAGTCGCAGACCCTGCGCAGCACCGGGCCCGGCTCGGCGACCAGGTCCTCGTAGGTGACGGTCAGACCGGGCAGGTGCTCGCGGGCCTCCTGCAGGTAGACCATGTAGTTGAGGGTACGGCTGACCGCCTCGTCCATCGGCCGGTTGTCCGGGTCGGCCTCGTGCCAGGACTGCGCGATCGACATCGGGTGGCGCAGCAGGAACAGGAAGCGGGCGTCCGGCCAGCAGGTGGCGATGCGCCGCCAGGCGAAGACGTTGCTCGGCGTCTTCTCCACCATGATCCGCTTGCCGCTGCGGGCCAGCTCCCGGTGCAGGAGGCGGTCCCAGATCAGGTGCTCCACGTCGCTGTGGGTGTGGCCGAGGGCGGCCACGGCCTGCCGTACCGGATCGGTGGGGAAGCCGGCCGTCACGCGGCGGAAGTGCGTCTCGATCGGGGAGTGGATCAGCGAGTGGCTGTTGAGCAGGACCCGCAGCAGCGTCGAGCCCGAGCGAACCGACGAGAACAGGAAGACCGGAGCCCGCAGCAGCCGGTCGTGCGCCGGGTCGGCGGGGCCCCTGACCTCGTCGTCCGGCAGCCGTACCAGCGCGGGGTGCGGCTTCGGCGGGGGCACCGGGCGGGGCACGCGGGTGGCCCGCGAGAGCGTGTACCCGGTGAGGCCTTCGAGCGTGGCGTTCGCTCGGTACTTCCAGTTCATGCCCGGCACCGTAGAGGGAGCCGGTTAACCACGCGTTAACCCCGGCTGAGAACGTGTTCGGCTTGCCGCCATTCACCACTTTTCCTGACATGCCGCGCTTTGGGGGGAAAGGCGCGCACACTGGGCGGCATAGCACCGTCGAGGGGGCTGGTGGACATGCGGACCTGGGGTGGGTCCGGGCGGGGATCCGGTCATCTGTGGGTCGTGGCGATGTGGGGGCTGATCTGGTTGCTGGACACGGCGGAGTTCCTCCGGCACATCTAGCGGGGCAGGAACGCGAGGAGCGCGACCAGGACGACGGCGGCGGGTATCCCCCAGGCCAGAGCCTCGGGGACGGCCGCGGCCGTCGCCTGCGGGCTGCTCCCGAGCCCGCGGGTGAGCAGGGCGCCGAAGACGGCCACGCCGAGCGAGAGGCCGAGGCCGCGCGCGGTCATCGTGGCCGAGGTGGTGGCGGCCAGGTCGGCGGGGGCCGCGGCGTTCTGCGCGACGACCACCAGGTTCTGCATCAGCAGCCCGAACCCGGCGCCGAGCACGCCGAGCGTGACGGCCAGCAGCGCATAGGGCGTGCCGGGTTCCATCCGGCTCAGCAGGACGAACCCCAGGACCACGATCAACGCCCCGGCCAGCAGGAACGGCTTGAACCGGGTCCCCACCCGGGCGCCCGCCACGAACGACACCGCCGTGAACGTCAGGACGTACGGCGTGAGCGCCAGCCCCGCCGCGGTCGCGCCCATCCCGTAGGCGGCCTGCACGAACGTGGGCAGGTAGACGAGCGAGCCGCCGAGCAGCGCGCCGAGCAGGGCGGTGGCGGGCAGGACCACGCGCAGCGCCGGGACGGCGAACAGCCGGGGAGGCAGTATCGGGTCGGGCGCGCGGCGCCGCCACCACACCGACACCGTCAGCAGTACCGCGAAGGCCGCCCCCGCGCCCGCGGGCGACTCGGTCACCAGCAGCAGGCTGACGGCGGTGCCCGCGATCAGCAGCGCTCCGGCGAGGTCGAGCCTGCCCGCGGCATCCGGCTTGGGCAGGCGCAGCGCGTACCCGGTCAGGGCCATGGCGACTGCGGCGAGCGGCAGGTTGACGTAGAAGATCCAGCGCCAGCCCGCGGCGTCGGTGATCAGGCCGCCCGCCAGCGGGCCGCCCACGCTGGCCAGGGCGAACACGCCGCCGGTGAAGCCCTGGACGCGGCTGCGCAGGTGACGTGGATACAGCTCGGACAGGGCCACCGCCGGGATCACGAACAACGCGCCTGCCCCGACGCCCTGGAGCGTCCTGGCCGCTATCAGCTGGGGCGTCGTCTGGGCCAGGCCGGACAGCACGGAACCGGCGGCGAAGACGGCCAGCGCGACCAGGAACACCGTGCGCCGGCCGAAGCGGTCGCTGACGCGGCCGTAGAGGGCGCCGGTCGCGGTCGAGGCCAGGACGTAGGAGGTGACGATCCAGCCGATCGTGTCCATGCCGCCCAGGTCCGCGGTGATGGCGGGCAGCGCTATGGCCACCACGGTCTGGTCCAGGACCGAGAGCAGCATGCCCAGGAGCAGGCCGGCGGTGGCCAGCGGGACGTTGCCCGCCTTCCGGGTCAGGGATACGGACATCGCGCTCAGCCCTTCGGGGCCGCGAACGCGGGCAGGCCGAAGTCGGCGCTCAACAGGTCCTGGTCGATGGCCGCGCCGGCGACGGTTCCGCTCGCCGCCGCGGCTATGACCGCCGCCAGCGGGACCGGGACGGTGGCCCTGCGCGCCGTGTCGCCCGCCGCGTAGACGCCCGGGACGCTGGTCCGGCCGAACTCGTTCACCTCCACGCAGCCGTCGGTGAACGTGGCGCAGCCCAGCAGGGCGGCCAGGTCCGTCTCGTGCCTGCGCGCCACGTTGACGACGAACACCGCCTGCCTGGGTAGCGGCGGGCCGTCCTCGAACACGATCCGCTCCAGCTGACCTCCCGTCGCCTCCAGGCGGGCGATGCGCTCGTCCCGCACGGTGACGCCGTGGGCCAGGAGCTTCGCCCGCGAGGCCGGGTCGAGTGGTTCCCGGCCGGTGCACAGGGCCACGTCGGCGAAGCGGCTCAGTTGCAGCGCCAGCCGTACCCGGGCGGGGGAGGCCCCGATCACCGCGACCGGCCGGCCCGTGACCTCCCACCCGTGGCAGTACGGGCAGTGGAAGGCCGATCGCCCCCACAGCGCCTCGGCGCCGGGCGGGCCGGGAAGGTCGTCGGACAGGCCGGTCGCCAGCAGGAGCCGGCGCGCGCCCGCCGTTCCCCCGCCGGACAACTCCACCCGGAAGCCGGGACGGACGTCGATGACCGTCTCCTCCCGGATCTCGACCGACGGGTAGGCGGACAGTTCCTCGCGGGCGAGCTCGCGCAACGCGGCCGGCGGCGTGCCGTCCCTGGTCAGGAAGTTGTGGACGGCCTCGGCCGGGGCGTTGCGGCCGTGCCCGGCGTCGAGCAGGAGCACGCGGCGGTGCGCCCGCCCGAGGGTGAGGGCGGCGGCCAGCCCGGCCGGCCCGCCGCCGATGATGACGACGTCGTTGGTTGACATGCGGGAAAGTCTGCAAGTTAATGTCAACATGAAGTCAAGCGAGGACATGCGCATCGGGGAACTGGCCGACCGCTTCGGTCTCGGGACGCACGTCCTGCGGCACTGGGAGGCGATGGGCCTGCTGACCCCGGCCGCCCGCGTGAACGGCCGCCGTCGCTACACCCGTGACCACGTCATCCGCGTCATGACGATCATCCGCGCCAAGGGCGGCGGCATGAGCCTCGACCAGATCGGCGAGGTCCTGTCGGCCACCGGCCGAGCCGAACGCCGGACGCTGCTCCAGCGGCACCACGCGGACCTGGAGCGGCGGCTCGCGGAGATCACGACGTCCAAGCGGCTGATCGAACACCTCATGGAATGCGGCGCGGAGGACTTCACCCAATGCCCGGACTACCGGCGCATGGTGGAAACCGCGGTCGGCCTCTCCGACTGCGTGGGCAATTCTTGAACGTGCCGGGGTACGGCGAGCAGGTCCATGGGGGCACACTCCTGGCCATGCAGACTCTCCAGCTCACCCAGGCCCCCGCCGCGTACGCGTGCATGATCGTCCGCGCGCCCGCCGAGACGGCGTTCCGGGCCTTCGCCGACCCGGCCGTCACCACGCGGCTGTGGTACTCCAAGAGCAGCGGCCCCATGCTTCCGGGGGCGGAGTTGCGCTGGGAGTGGGAGACGTACGGCGCGAGCGTCCAGGTCTGGGTCAAGGCGGTGCAGGAGGGGAGCCTGATCCGGTTCGAGTGGGGCAACTACGAGCAGCCGACCACGGTGGAGATGCGCTTCACCCCACTCGCCGACGGCACGTTCGTCGAGGTCACCGAGACCGGTTTCCAGGGCTCTGGCGATGACACCATCCAGTGGGTCAACGACACCGTCGGCGGCTTCACCACGGTGTTGTGCGCGCTGAAGGCCCTGCTGGAGCACGGCATCGAACTCAACGCCGTCTCCGACCACCACCCGGCTCCGCCCTGATCCGTTGTTACATGCGTACATGAATATATAATGCGGGGGCCACCGAGAGGGGACACGATGACGCACCCCGGCCCCCCGCCCCACGGCCACGGACACGGTCACGCCCGGTCGAAGCTGGGCAGCCTCCTCAAACCCCACAGCCACGACACCGCCGGCAGAACCGACGCGGCTCTGGAGTCCAGCAGCCGTGGCATGCGGGTGCTGGCCATCTCCTTCGCGGTCCTCATGGTCACCGCAATCATCCAGGCCGTCATCGTCGCGCTGTCGGGTTCTGTGGCCCTGCTCGGCGACACCCTGCACAACTTCGCCGACGCCCTGACCGCCGTCCCGCTGGCGATCGCGTTCTCCCTGGGCCGCCGCGCCGCCACCCGCCGCTTCACCTACGGGTACGGCCGCGCCGAGGACCTGGCCGGCATCATCATCGTCACCCTGATCGCCGCCTCAGCCGCACTGGCCGCCTATGAGGCCATCAAACGCCTGATCACCCCCGAAGACATCCGCGCCCTGGGCCTGGTGGCCGCCGCCGGCATCGTGGGCTTCATCGGCAACGAGTGGGTGGCCCGCTACCGCATCAGGGTGGGCCGCGAAATCGGCTCGGCCGCGCTGGTGGCCGACGGCCTGCACGCCCGTACCGACGGCTTCACCTCCCTGGCCGTCCTGCTGAGCGCGGGAGGCGCCGCCCTGGGCTTCCCCCTGGCCGACCCGATCGTCGGCCTGCTCATCACGGTCGCGATCTGCTTCGTCCTGCGCGACGCCGCCAGGGAGATCTACCACCGCCTGATGGACGCCGTGGACCCCGCCCTCATCACCCAGGCCGAGCAGATCCTGACCGCGGTACCCGGCGTGAAAGGCGTGGGCGCGGTCCGCCTGCGCTGGATCGGCCACACGCTACGCGCCGAGGTGGACATCAGGGTCAGCCACGACCTGACCCTGATCGAAGCCCACGCGGTGGCGGTGGAGGCCGAACACCGCCTCATCCACGACCTGCCCCGCCTGAGGGCCGCAACGGTCCACGCCGACCCCGACGGCCCACCCGACACCGACCACCACGCGCCCTTGCTCACCCACCGGTGAAAGCGCTCAGCCGAGCCTTGTCCCGCAGGGCTGGCCTGACCGGAAAATGCTGGTGGACGATACTGGGATTGAACCAGTGACCTCTTCCGTGTCAGGGAAGCGCTCTCCCGCTGAGCTAATCGTCCGGGTTATTCAACTGGAGGTGGAGACGGGATTCGAACCCGTGTGGACGGCTTTGCAGGCCGCTGCCTCGCCTCTCGGCCACTCCACCGAGCCGAAAGCCTAGAGCGGAAGACGGGATTTGAACCCGCGACCCTCACCTTGGCAAGGTGATGCTCTACCACTGAGCCACTTCCGCGTCCGCCGCGATCGGCGGCGACGAGAGAACTGTAGCGAATCTTCCCCCTCTCCCCCAACTCAGTTCTTCGCCCTGGCCCGGAAAGCGGCCGTCTTCACCCGGTTCTGGCACGCGGTCGAGCAGAAGCGCTTGGTGCCGTTGCGGGAGACGTCCACGTAGACACGGTCGCAGGCGGGCGCCGTGCACACGCCGAGCCGGTCGGCGAACTCGCTGCCCAGCACGATCGCCAGCGCCGTCGAGCAACTGGCGCCCCAGTCGCCGGCCACGGTGCCGCCGGGGCCGTGGAAGTGCAGGTGCCACGGCTCGCCGTCGTGGCGGTCGAGGCGGGGGCGGGCGTTGTGGTCGTCGAGCAGGCGGTTGAGCCGGGCGGCGGCGGTGTCGTTGTCCTCGGCGGCCACCGCTTCGAAGACCGCGCGCAGCCGTACGGCCACGCCCGCCAGCTCCTCCGCCTCCGGGGCGGTGAACGGCCGGTGGGCCGGATAGACCTCGCGGGCGCTGGCCGTGGCGGCCTCGTCCAGGACGGCGGGCGTGAAGGGACGTCCTCGCCGCATGCCGGGCGTCAGCGCGTTGACGAAGCTCACCGTCACCCGCGTGACACTGTCCGTGTGACTGTTGAAGTTCACTTGACCGGTTACAACCTCTCGATTAGCTTGTGACTATCCAAAGTGTAGACGACAGTTACAAGGAGCCGGTTGTGCTTACCTATGACGCCGCCCGTCAATGGATCGACCGCTGGGACCTGCAGCAGGCCGGATACCTGCCCGACCGCGAGGAGCGCTTCACCGCGCTGATCGACGCCGTTGAGTCCCTCGGCCGTCCCGACCCCCTTGTGCTGGACCTCGGCTGCGGCCCCGGCTCGCTCTCGGCCCGCCTGCTTGAGCGCCTGCCCAAGGCCACGGTGATCTCCATCGACGCCGACCCGCTCCTGCTGGGCCTGGGCCGCGCCGCGTACCCGCGACTGACCTTCGTCTCCCGGGACCTGCGGGCCCGGGGCTGGAGCGACGGGCTCGGCCTGGACCGCCCCGCGGACGCCGCGGTCAGCACGACCGCGCTGCACTGGATCACCGGCTCCGAGCTGGCCGGCGTCTACGCCGAGGTGCACCGGGTACTGCGGCCGGGCGGCGTGCTCCTCAATGGCGACCACCTCAACAGCGACGACGCCACCCCCGCCCTGGCCGAGCTGGAGCGCGCGATCCACGAGAAGGAGACCGAGCGCCGCTTCCGCGAGAACCGGCCCGAGGACTGGCAGGAGTGGTGGCGCGCCGTCGTCGCCGACCCCGATCTGGCCGAGCTCAACACCGCCCGCCACGACCAGGGCACCACGCACAACGGGGAGGAGTCCGAGCTCCTGTCCACGCACGCGCGGGCCCTGCGCACGGCCGGGTTCGCCGAGGTGGGAACGCTGTGGCAGCGCGGCAACAACCGTCTCCTGTGCGCGGTGAAAAGCACCGATGCTTAGACCGGGGCCGAAACGTCGGTGGGTTAGCGTCGCATCATGGCCGCAGAACATCTCACCCGCGACGCCGACATCGCACCGGTCGCCGCGCTCATCGCCGACCCGACCAGGGCCGCCATGCTCAACGCGCTGCTCGACGGCCGAGCCCTGGCGGCCGGGGAACTGGCCAGGCTGGCCGGCGTGAGCGCCGCCACCGCCAGTTCCCATCTGGCCAAGCTGCTGGAGGGCCGCCTCGTGGAGGTGGTCAGCCAGGGCCGCCACCGCTACTACCGCCTGGCCGGGCACGACGTGGCCGAGGTCCTGGAGGTGCTGGCCCGGGTCAGCGCGCGGCCCGCCGTACGGTCGCTGCGGCAGTCACGCCAGGCGCGGCTGCTGGAGGAGGCCCGCACGTGCTACGACCACCTGGCCGGCCGGGCGGGCGTGGCGCTGCTGGACCGGTTGCGCGCCGACGGGCACCTCGACGGCGGCGAGCTCACCGCGGCGGGGGAGCGGGCGCTCAAGCTGCTCGGCGTGGACGTGGACGCGGTGCGCAGGACACGCAGGAGGTTCGCGCCCGACTGCCTCGACTGGACGGAACGGCGGGCCCACCTGGGCGGAGCGCTCGGCGCCGCGCTGACCGACGTGTTGTTCGAGCGGGGCTGGATCGCCCGCGGGAGCATCCCCCGCGCGGTGACCGTGACAGAAGAGGGCAGAAGGGAGTTGTTTGATGGTAAGGAGCTAACATCGCATACGCCGGTTACCCAACATCCTTAAACGAGAGAGTGGCAGCATGCGCGACAACGTAGTCGTGAACGTCGGCCCCGAGCCGCTGAGCTTCGAGGACGTCATCCGCGTGGCCCGTGACGGCGCCGCCGTACGCCTGACCGACGACGCGATCGCGGCGATCTCCGCGGCCCGCCAGCGCGTGGACGAGCTAGCCGAGAGCCCGACGCCCGCCTACGGGGTGTCGACCGGGTTCGGCGCGCTGGCCACGCGGCACATCGACCCCGCGCTGCGCGCGCAACTGCAGCGCTCGCTCGTGCGCTCGCACGCCGCGGGCAGCGGTCCCGAGGTCGAGACGGAGGTCGTGCGGGCCCTCATGCTGCTGCGCCTGCACACGCTGGCCACCGGCCATACCGGCATCCGCCCGATGACGGCCAAGACGCTCGCCGCGCTGCTGAGCGCGGGGATCACGCCGGTGGTGCACGAGTTCGGCTCGCTGGGGTGCTCGGGCGACCTGGCGCCGCTGGCCCACGTGGCGCTGACGCTGATGGGCGAAGGCGTCGTACGCGACTCCACCGGCAACCTCACCCAGGCGGCCGAGGCGCTCAAGCAGGCCGGCATCGAACCGGTCGAACTGGCCGCCAAGGAGGGCCTGGCCCTCATCAACGGCACCGACGGCATGCTCGGCATGCTCGTCCTGGCCATCGACGACCTGTCCAGGCTGCTGAAGACCGCCGACCTGAGCGCGGCCATGAGCGTGGAGGCGCTGCTCGGCACCGACCGCGTCTTCGCCCCCGAGCTCCAGGCCCTGCGCCCCCAGCCCGGCCAGGCGCTCGCCGCCGCCAACATGGTCAGGATCCTGGCCGGCTCCGGCGTCATGGCCAGCCACCGCGACCCCGAGAACTGCGCCCGCGTCCAGGACGCCTACTCCCTGCGCTGCGCCCCGCAGGTCGCCGGCGCCGCCCGCGACACCGTCGCGCACGCCGCCAACGTCGCCACCTGGGAGCTGGCCAGCGCCGTCGACAACCCGGCCGTGCTCGACGACGGCCGCGTGGAGTCCAACGGCAACTTCCACGGCGCCCCCGTCGCCTACGCGCTCGACTTCCTCGCCATCGTCGCCGCCGACGTGGCCTCCATGTCCGAGCGCCGCACCGACCGCTTCCTCGACGTGGCCCGCAACCACGGCCTGCCCGCCTTCCTCGCCGACGACCCCGGCGTGGACTCCGGCCACATGATCGCCCAGTACACGCAGGCCGCCATCGTCTCCGAGATGAAGCGCCTGGCCGTCCCGGCCAGCGTCGACTCGATCCCGAGCTCGGCCATGCAGGAGGACCACGTCTCCATGGGCTGGTCGGCCGCGCGCAAGCTGCGCAGGTCGGTGGACGGCCTGACGCGGGTCCTGGCCATCGAGATCCTCACCGCCGCCCGCGCCCTCGACCTGCGCGCCCCGCTGACGCCCGCCCCCGCGACCGGCGCCGTGGTGTCGGCACTGCGCGAGGCGGTCCCCGGCCCCGGCCCCGACCGCTTCCTCGCCCCGGAGATCGAGTCCACCGTCCGCCTCGTCGCCGACGGCGCCCTCCTCTCGGCCGCCGAGGCCGTCACGGGTCCTCTCTCCTAAGGCCTCCCGTTGCGGCTCTCTTTGAGAGCCCCCATCCGTTACGGCGAAGCCGCAGCCACCCCCACCCGCCGCACGTGGATCCCTCTGTCCAGGGAGACGCTCGTCCAGCGGGGGTGGTGGCCCGCCGTGACGAACGTCCCGCCGGCCGCCTGAGGCTGGCTCAGCCGGGCAGCGCCACGATCGCGTCGACCTCCAGCACCAGCCCCGGCATGAACAACCGGGACACCTCCACCGTCGTGCTGGCCGGCGGCGTGCCCGTGATGTAGCGCTTGCGCACCTCCCGGTAGGCGGGAGCCTGCGACATGTCCGTCAGGTACGACCGGATGAACGCGATGTCCCCGAACCCCGCCCCCTGATCGGCCAGAATCCGCTCCAGGCACGAGAAGATGTGCTCGGCCTGCGCCCCCATGTCCCCGGGAGCCACCACGTTCCCGTCGTCGTCGAACGCGGCCTGTCCCGAGATGTACAGCGTGTCCCCGGTCCGCACCGCGTGCGAGTACATGCCGTTCGTGGCGGGCACGGTCGGCGGGTTGACCGGCGTGACCCGGGACGGCCGGCCCGCGCCGACGTGCTCCGCGATCGCGGTCACGTCGCGGTCGCCGAGCCCGGCCGCCTCGGCCGCGCGCAGGCGCAGGCGGGCGGCGGTGGCCAGCGTCCCGCCCTCCCACGCGGCCAGCTCCAGGTCCTTGGCGGCCAGTCCGAGCGCGAAGCGGGTCTCCGCCGCGGGCTCGCGCAGGCGTTCCGACAGGCCGCCGAGCGGGGTGCCGGCCAGGACGTCCAGCACCGCCTCGCGGGGGACGCCGTGCGCCTCGCCGTACGCGAGAGACTCGGCGAGCAGCACCTGCGCGGGCAGGAACGCGCTCATGACGGCGAGCTTCAGCGCCGCGCCCGACCCCAGCGGCCCGCACTCGCGCACGGTCCCGAAGACGGACAGCACCTCGCGCACCGGTGCCACCGCGCCGCCCGCCAGCACCGTCAGCGTGCCGTCGGTGGCCGGTCCCACGCTGCCGAGCACGGGCGCGTCCACCAGCCCCACCGAGGACGGCAGCAGCTCGCGCACCCGCGTGACGGCCGTCGGCCCGATCGTGGACATCTCGATCACGATCGCGTCCGGCCGCAGCCCCGGCAGGGCCGACTTCAGCACGTCGAGCACGGCGGGCCCGTCGCGCAGCATCGTGATGACGACCGAGGCGCCCTCGACGGCCGTCTCCACCGGCGTGCCGGTCCCGCGCCGCCACGTGGTCACCTCGTGCCCGGCCGCCTCAAGCCGCCGGGCCATGGGGACGCCCATGCGCCCCTGTCCAAGAAAAGCAATCATGTTCCCCTTTATAGGAGAGGTGCGAGCCATTCCACCACCGACTACATTGCATACCAGCCATGCTTGAGACGAATGACTTGCGACTGTTCGACGAGGTGGCCCGCTCCGGCTCGTTCACCGCCGCCGCCGAACTGCTCGGGTACACCCAGTCCGCGGTCTCGCGCCGCATCGCCGCGCTGGAGCGCGAGGCGGGCGGCGCGCTGTTCGAGCGCCGCGCCCGGGGTGTACGGCTGACGCCCGCCGGCCACGCCCTGCGCCGCCACGCCCTCGCCGTCCTGGAACGCCTGGACCAGGCGGGGGAGGAGCTGGCCGCCATCCACGCCGGAGGCGGCGGCAGGCTGCGCGTGGGGGCGTTCGCGACCGCCAACGTCGAACTGGTGCCCGCCGCGCTCAAACGCTTCGCCGAGCGGGCCCCGGCCGTCGAGGTACGGCTCGCGGAAGGCCTCAGCCCCCGCCTGGTCGAGCGCCTGGAAGCCGGCGAGCTCGACGTCGCCGTGATCAGCGACTACCCGGCCGGGCTGCCCTCGGGCGGTCACACGGTGCCGCTGGGGGAGGACCGCCTGCTGGTGGCGCTCCCCGCCGGCCACCCCCTCGCCGCCCGCGCCACCGTCGACCTGGCCGACCTGCGCGAGGAGACCTGGATCGAGGCCGCGCCGAGCGGCCAGCCGACGCTGCTCGTGACCGCCTGCGCCGCGGCCGGGTTCGTGCCGCGCGGCGGGCTGCGCGTGGCCGAATGGTCGGGCAAGTTCGGCTTCGTCGCCGCCGGGCTCGGCGTCACGCTCGTGCCGGAGCTGGCGGCGCGGGCCGTACCGCGGGGAGTCGTGCTCCGCCCGCTCGGCGCCGCCGCCCCGACCAGGCGTTACTACGCGGCGCTACCCGGCGTCCCGCTGCCCGCCGCCCTGGCCTTCGTGGACTTGTTGTGCGAGGTGGCATCACGCACTGGGACAATGGGCGCGTGTACGACAGCTTCGCCCATGTCGGCGGGCGGCTCGCCACCGGCCTGCGCGACCTGACCACGGACCTGGCCGCCCTCGACGGCGAGGGCTGGTGGGCCGTGGTGGTCGACTACGAGGGCAAGGTCAGCTGCGCCCGCTTCGACCAGGTACGCCCCGCCCCGCTGCCCCCGGCCGGACCCTGGCACGGCCCCGGCGCCCGCCACTGGCGCAGTTCCCTCGACCGGGCCGCCTACGAGCGCGGCGTCGAGGCCATCCGCGAGCACATCCGCCGGGGCGAGGTCTACCAGGCCAACCTCACCCGGATCCTGACCGCGCCGCTGCCACCGGAGGCCGACCCGCTCGCCCTGGCCCACCGCCTGGCCGAGCGCAACCCCGCCGCGTACGCCGCGGTGATCAGCCTGCCCGGCCGCGCCGTGGTCTCCGCCTCGCCCGAGCTGTACCTCTCCCGCGACGGCGCCGTCGTCGAGTCCCGCCCCATCAAGGGCACCGGAGCCACCGAGGCCGACCTGCTCGACAAGGACTACTCCGAGAACGTCATGATCGTCGACCTGGTCCGCAACGACCTCGGCCGGGTGGCGGCGGTCGGCTCGGTGCAGGTTCCCGCGCTGTGCGTGCCCGAGGCCTACCCGGGCTCGGTGCACCTGGTCTCGACCGTCCGCGCCCGGCTGGAGCCCGGCACGGGATGGCCCGAGCTGTTCTCGGCCACGTTCCCGCCCGGCTCGATCACCGGCGCCCCCAAGTCCTCGGCCCTGCGCATCATCAATGAACTCGAACCCGAGCCCCGCGGGCCGTACTGTGGGGCCGTGGGCTGGGTCGACGCCGACCGCGGCACGGCCGCGCTGGCCGTGGGCATCCGCACCTTCTGGATCTCCGGCCGGGAGATCCGGTTCGGCACCGGCGCGGGCATCACCTGGGGCAGCGACCCCCGGCGTGAATGGCAGGAGACCGAGCTGAAAGCATCCAGGCTCATCGCACTCGCATCTCGCCTTGGAGGAGATAGATGACAGTCCCTGTCTGGGTCAACGGGGAGATCCTCGACCCCGCCCGAGCGAGCGTCTCGGTCTTCGACCACGGTCTCATGGTCGGCGACGGCGTCTTCGAGACCATCAAGATCGTCAACGGCGTGTCGTTCGCGCTCACCCGCCACCTCGACCGGCTCCGGCTCTCGGCACGGCGCATGGACCTGCCCGAGCCCGACACCGACGCCATCGCCGACGGCATCGGCAAGCTCCTGGCCGCCGCCCCCGCGTGGCCGCTCGGCCGCATCCGCGTCACCTACACCAGCGGCCCGGGCCCGCTCGGCTCCGACCGCGGCGACCAGGGCGGCACCTCCGTCGTGATCGTGGACGAGCAGAAGCCCTTCCCCGGCACCGCCGCCGTCACCGTCGTGCCCTGGCCGCGCAACGAGCGCGGCGCGTTGTCCGGCGTCAAGTCCACCTCCTACGGCGACAACGCCAAGGCCCTGGCCTACGCCAAGGCGCGCGGCGGCGGCGAGGCGATCTTCGGCAACCTCGCCGGCAACCTGTGCGAGGGCACCGGCTCCAACATCTTCATCGTCAGGGACGGCCGCCTGATCACCCCCACGCTGGAGGCCGGGCCGCTGGCCGGAGTCACGCGGGCGCTGGTCGTCGAGTGGTGCGGCGCCGAGGAGGCCGACGTGCCGCTCCAGGCCCTCTACGAGGCCGAGGAGGCGTTCCTCACCTCCACCACGCGCGACGTGCAGCCCATCAAGCTGGTCGACCAGACCACGCTGCCGGTCGCGCCGGGACCGATCACCACCAAGGCCATGCAGGTCTTCGCCGAGCGCTCTGCCGCCGATCTCGACCCGTGAGCTAGTCTCGTGCCCCGCATACCGATCATGTGAGGCATCGTGGACATCGGCCCGTACCGCATCCTCCGCGAGCTCGGACGAGGCGGTCAGGGCACCGTCTACCTGGGCCGGGACGACCGCGGCGAGCTCGCCGCGGTCAAGGTCGTCCACGGGTTCGACCGCGCCTTCGACCGCGAGCTCGCCGCCGCCCGCCAGGTGGCCGAGTTCTGTACGGCCCGCGTCCTGCGTGCCGACCTGGACCACAACCCGCCCTACGTGGCCAGCGAGTTCATCGACGGCCCCGCACTGCACCAGGTGGCGCCGCTGCGCGGGGCGGCGCTGACCCGGCTGGCCATCGGCACCGCCACCGCGCTGACCGCCATCCACCGGGCCGGAGTCGTGCACCGGGACTTCAAGCCGGGCAACGTCCTCATGGGCCCGGACGGGCCGCGGGTGATCGACTTCGGCATCGCGCGTCTCGTGGACCTGTCCCAGTCGCAGGGCGCCGCCGGGACGCCTCCCTACATGGCGCCCGAGCAGTTCGCGGGCGGGCAGGTCGGGCCCGCGGCGGACGTGTTCGCGTGGGGCGCGACCATGGTGTTCGCCGCCTCCGGACGGCCGCCGTTCGGCTCCGACACCCTCGCCGCCGTCGCCTACCGCATCATCCACGCCGACCCCGACCTGGGCGAGCTGCCCGAGCCGCTGCGCACGATCGTCGCCCGCTGCCTCGCCAAGAACCCGATGGCCCGGCCCACAGCCCGCGACCTGCTGCTGAACCTGCTGGGCGAACACGCCCCCGCCCAACCGGACGCCGCCCTACGCCAGGGCATGGCCGCCGCCCAGCCAGCGGGCGGCACGGGCCCCTCAGCGTGGCCCGCGCCGAGCGCTCCGGGTGCTGTGCCGGGCGCTCGGGGTGCCATGGCGGGGATGCCCGGCGCTCCGGGTGCTCCGGGTGCTCCGGGTGCTGCGGGTGCTGTGCCGGGGATGCCGGGTGCTCCGGGTGTCGTGCCGGGGGCGTCCACGGCACCGGGTTCCCGGGGCGGGGCCGTACCCACTGACGGGACGCCGGGGCGGGCACGCGCGAGAGGGGTGTCGCGGCGGGCGGCGCTCGCGGGTGGTGTGGCGGTGCTGGCCGCGGCGACCACCGGCGTGGTGCTGTGGCGCGGCGGGCCCGGTCAGGGCACCGGCACCCGCGCGAACCCCACCGCCGAGAGCACGCCGACCGCCACCCCCACCACCTCGCCCACCACGTCGCCCAGCCCGAGCAGCACGCCCAGCCCGGCAGCCCCGCCCGCGGCCGGGCAACTCGCCGACGTCATGGAGAGCGCGGTCGGGCTGGCGCCGCTGGCCGACTTCACCCTCGACGCCCGCATCACCCAGGGCACCTGGCACACCACCGCCACCGGCCGCCTGGCCTACGACCCGCAGATCTCCGACGTCCGCATGGACGCGCGGGTCGTCGCCGAGCACGTCGAGCCCGCGCTGACCGGGCGCGTGCTGATGGCCGAGCAGGACTACGTCGGCGGCAAGCTCGTCACCGACCAGGCCAAGACCCCGATCATGCTGTACGCCCGGTTCGTGCACGCGGTCGCCTCGATCGCCAACGTGGCCGACCTGGCCAGGCTCACCTCAGGCGTGCAGTCAGAGGGCAGGACCTACACCGGCTCGCTGCCCACCACCAAGGGCCCGGAATCGCTCTGGCGGCAGATCAGCGCCATCAACAACGACGAGATCCCCGAGGCGCAGCTCGCCAAGACCACGCTCTCCTGGGTGCTCAAGCTGGACGAGCGCAACCGGCCGCGCTCGCTGCGGCTGTCCTGGCACATGCTGCTCGACCAGGGCGCCCGGCTGACCTCCCCGTTCGACGTCACCTACAAGGGGTGGCGCGACGGGGAGATCAGCGAGCCCGGCTAGTACGACTTCTGCGTCTGGACGTTGAAGTCGTCCATCTTGACCTGCTTGGCCGGGTCGGTCAGCGGGTCGTCGATCTGGATGACGTCCAGGCCCTTGAGGATGTCGCTGGAGTAGATGTAGCCGTTGTAGTAGTACGCCGACCAGGAGCCGGCGATCGAGTGGTCGCCCCCGGCCGGGCCGCGGTCGAAGAAGCCGACCTCGCGCGGGTTGTTGGAGTCGGTGAAGTCCCAGACCGAGACGCCGCCCTGGTACCACGCCTGGACCATCACGTCCTTGCCCTCGATCGGCAGCAGCGAGCCGTTGTGGGCGACGCAGTTCTCGTTCGACGTCTGCTCGCGCGGCATCTTGAAGTAGCCGCGGCGTTCGAGCTTGCCGTCCACGATGTCGTAGATGGCGTTGGCGCCCTTGGTCTTGGGCGTCTTGCTGTCGCAGGTCGCCATCCCGCCGCCGCCGAGCTCGTCGCTGAAGACGACCTTGGTGGCGTCGTTGTTGAACGTCGCGGAGTGCCAGATCTGGAAGTTCTCGGTGTCGCGTACCTGCTGCAGGACCTTGGGCTTGACCGGGTCGGCGATGTCCAGCAGGACCCCGTCGCCGAAGCAGGCCGCGGCGGCGAGCTTCTTCTCGGGGTAGGCGGTGATGTCATGGCATCCGGCGGCGAACATGCCTTCGCCCTGGCCATCAGGGAAGATGTTCGGCTTTGCCACGATTTTTGCGGACTTGGGATTCTTTACTGGGATTTCTACGATCTGGATGAGTTCGTGGGGTGGCGGGCAGGTCTTCGAATCCGGCTCGGGGCCGGGGGAGGAGACGTACACGTACAACGTGTCGGGGTTCTTGCCCGGGACCATCGTGTGGGTGTGCGAGCCGCAGTCGGTGCGCACAGCGGAGACGTACGTGGGGTTCTTCTTGTCGCTGATGTCGAAGATGCGCAGGCCTTCCCAGCCGGACGAGGACGGTCCCGTGCCCTGCCCCGAGTCGCACTTCTCGCCGCCGCGCGGCTCGTCGATCGACAGGATCAGCAGGTCGCCGTAGACGGAGACGTCGTTCTGCTGCGACGGGCAGGAGACCTGGCTGACCGGCTCGGGCTGCGTGGGGTCGCTGATGTCGAAGATCGAGAACCCGCCGAAGTTGCCCACGAACGCGTAGTTCCCCTGGAAGGCCAGGTCGGAGTTCCAGCTCATCGGACCGTTGAGCGGCGCCGTCCGCGGCATGTTGGCGACCAGCTTCACGTTGTCGCTGGTCGTCACGTCGGCCATGGTCTTCGCCGAGGGCGACGCGCTCGACGGCGCCTTGCTCGCCGGACTCGGACTGGGCCCGGCGGCCGGTGCCCCGGCGCAGGCCGCCACCAGCATGACAGCCGCACCGACCACCGCCGCTCGTAGCTTCGCAGGGATCACGCGTGCACTCCTTCAATGTCGTGGCCCAGTATGGAAGCTATGTCAGTACAGTTCCGGCCGCGTCTTCTCTTCATCACAGTTCTGCTGACATTCGCCCTGGCCGCCTGCGCGACGGAGAGCGCCGGACCCTCTCCCGTCGGCACCGACGCTCCCGTACTGGTCCCGCACGCCCCGGGATCTCCCGCCCGTACGGCCACGCCCGGCGAACGCCTTCCGCAGCCCGAGCAGCAGCCGTCCGCGGCCGACGTACGGTTCGCCGAAGGCATGATCCCGCACCACCGGCAGGCCCTGGAGATGGCCGGCCTGGTCGCCGAACGCACCCGTACCCCCTCCATCCGCCGCATCGCCGACCAGATCGCGCTGACGCAGGAACCCGAGATCCGCATCATGTCCGGGTGGCTGTCGGCGCTGGGCCGGGCCGTACCCCGGACTCACGGACACCCCACGGGGCAGCCCGCGAACGGCATGGCCACCCTCACCGAGATGAACGCCCTGCGCGCGGCCCGCGACGGCCACTTCGACCGCATGTTCCTGCGCCTCATGATCAGGCACCACGAGGGCGCCCTGACGATGGCCGACGCCGCCCTGCGCGAGGGTACCGACCAGCGTATGCGCATGCTGGCCAGAGACGTGGCCGCGGGCCAGAGCATCGAGATCGCCCGCATGCGCGAGGCCTTGAGGTCATTACCCGCTCTTTAGGTTCCTGCCCCTACGCTTCAACCATGGCAATCTGGCGCACTTCCGACGGGATGCAGGTGGAGGCGGTCGTAGTCGACGACCAGCCCGTCCTGCGCGTGTCGCGGCGCGTCGAGGACAAGCTGTACTTCCGCGGCTACGTGGCCAGTGTGGACGAACTCCACAAACACGGCGTGGACCTGGCCGACCTGACCGAACACCCCGCCGCCTGACCTCTGGCGGAGCGCGGGCCCTTGCTGGTTAAGTGGTTGGCCGCGCGTCCGATCGCCAGGAGGCCCCCCGATGTCCCAGGTTCCGCGCACGCGGGTCGCCGTCGCCGTCGCCGCGCTCCTGATCGGCATCGTCGCCGTGGTGTTCTTCCTGCGCTCCGGGACCTCCGCGAGCATCGGCCAGGCCGTGACGGACGGCGGCTTCACGATGACCGTCACCAAAGTGGAGCAACTCGACCGGATCGGCGCCGAAAGCCTCGGCAAGACCGCGCGGGGACGGTTCGCCGTCGTCCACCTGTCGGTGAAGAACACCGGCACCCGGGCGCAGGCGTTCATCAGCGACTCCCAGAAGCTGCTGGCCGGCGGCGCCGAGTACCAGGCCGACCCGGGCGCCGCCGTCTACGTGGACGGAGCGGACTCGAAACTCCTCTACGAGAAGATCAAACCCGGTGACACGATCGCCGGCGCGCTCGTCTTCGACGTCCCCAAGGGCGTCCGGCCCGACAGCATCGAACTGCACGAGCGGGCGTCGTCCGGCGGCGCCCAGGTGAACCTCCAGGCCCAGTAGCCACTGCTCCTGCGCGTGATCGCCGGTGCGGGCGCGGCCATGTGCGCCGCGGGCGGCTCCTCGATGATCCTCGCCGTCTACCCGCCTGAAGAGCGCCGTCGTGTGTACGGCTACGCCGGCGCCGTCCTGGGCGGCAGCCTCGCCCTGGGTCCGGTCGTCGCCCAGGGCCTGATGGCCGCCGGAGGCCGGCCCCTCGTCTTCCTCGCCCGCCGGCGTCGCCGCTCTGGCCGCATTGGCCACCGTGGGGCTGCCGCCCGTTCGTGGTCCCGAGGCGCCCGGGACCTTCGACCTCGCCGGGGCCGTGCTTTTCGGGGTCACCATCGCCGCGGCGGTGACCGCGCTCGGGCTCGGCCCCGGTGTCCTTGGGTGGGCGCCCGCCGGGACCTTTAGCGCAGGGATCGGCCCCGCGAGGAGTCCCTCGCGGGGCGGTTGACGCGGACGATGCTCGCCGTCGGGCGGGCTAGTGGTGGTTGTGGCGCTTGCCCTTGCACCACTGCTTGACCCAGCGGTGGTGCTTCCAGCAGTACCAGCACTTGCGGTCGTGCTTGTCCCACCGCCACTTGCACTTGGGCTTCGCCGCCGACGTCGAGAGCTGCGTGGTGGACGCCACCGAACAGCTTGTCTGGGTCGACGCGCTTGCGGCCTGTGAGGTGACCGTTCCGGTGACCGCGAACACGGACGCCGCGATCGCGGTGCCGACGAGAATGCGCTTGAGCATCAGAGATCCATCCCTGATTTGAGGCCCAGCAGATGTCTGGGCAGGTGGATGGCGCCGAATTCCGGTCAACAGGACACGCGAGAACGGCGCTAACGGAACGTATCCGACGCTAACCGCCAGCACCCCGCACGGTCACCCGCTAGGAAGCAAAGCCTTATTTCCGACATTTCACTATTTAGCCTGAAAAGCCATCTCTTGCGGGGCTTGTGGTTGATATTTACGCCGTCTGAACAGGCATTTCACGGCCGAACCGACTTCCGGGACCAGGTATGTAAGCACGTCGGCGCGCCCATGTACCCCGATATGACAAAAGCAATCACATCAGGTTCAACAAATGGTGGGAAAGCGCAACGGCCATTCGGAAAAGCCGGGGCGCGGCTCTTTCCCATGCTCACCACCCCGCTGATCGATCACCGGCCACTGGAAGGATGGCCGGCATGGATCGACAACTGCTGAGCGCCATCGCACACCGTGACCACCCGATCGCCGCACCGATCTCGGAGTCCAACCTCGACAGGTTGCTGCGCCGGGCGGCGTTGCCGGACCGGGCCAGAATCCTCGACCTGGGATGTGGCGGGGGCGAATGGTCGCTCCGGGCACTCGAACTGGCCCCCACGGCCGTGGCCGACGGCGTGGACATCTCGCCGCACGCCGTAGCGGCAGCCGAGCGCGCGGCCGCCCGGCGAAACCTGTCGGGCCGCATGTCGCTGCACACGATGCCCGCCTCGGACTTCTCCGCCGCCGAGCCGTACGACCTGGTGCTCTGTGTGGGCTCGACGCACGCCTTCGGCGACCTGAAGCAGACGATGGAAGCGCTCGGACGATTCGTCCGCCCCGGTGGCCTGGCCCTGGTGGGCGAGGCCTTCTGGGAACGACCCCCGCCCCCGAGATCGTCGAGGCCATCGGCCAGTACCCCGATCTGGCGGGCACCGTGGAAACGGCCGAATCCGGCGGCTGGCTCACCGTCTACGCCCACGTGAGCGAACCGGCCGAGTGGGACGAGTACGAGTGGTCATGGACCGGCACCCTGACCCGCTGGGCCGCGGCAACCACCGGCCCCGACGCCGCCCAGGCCCTGGCCGCCGCAAGAGAACACCGCGACCTGTGGCTCAACGGCTACCGGAACACCCTCGGCTTCGTCTCCCTGCTCCTCCAGCGCACCGGTCCGGCGGCTTGACGCACACTCAGCCCGAGCGGGGCCTGAGCAGGTCGTCGCAAAGGGCGTCCACCAGGCCGCTGGGGACACTCGCCCCGGTCAGGCCCCGATAGACGATCGGCCCGATCAGCGCGTCGATCGCGGAGTCGGGGCCGAGGCTGGGCGAGACCGTCCCGGCCTCGATCGCGCGCGCGAGCATGTCACGTTCCTGTTCACGGCGTGGACCCAGATAGCGCTCGTGAAAGAGCTTGGCCGTGGCGGGATCGTGCTGTGCCTCGGCGATGAGCGCGAGAAGGACCTTGCCGGCCGGATCGCCGGTGACGAAGCGTGCGAAGGCGCGCAGGTAGCCGCGGATGCCTTCCGCCGTGGGGGTGTCCGTGGGGATGGGCAGGCGCTTGCCGCTGTCCTCGATGAGCGTGTCCAGGAGAACCTCGACCTTCGACGGCCACCAGCGGTAGATCGTCTGCTTGGCGACACCGGCACGACGCGCGATCGCCTCGACGGTCAGAGCGCCGAAGCCGTGCTCGGCGAGCAGGTCGTCCGCCGCGTGCAGCACTGCCAGGCGGGCGGCCTCGTCGCGTCGGCTACCTGAGCGCGTCCTGCGGGGCTGGGAGTTCGCGACGGGCATGCGGGACACGATACCCGTCGGGCGGTGCCGTACATTTGTCTGGACGCAACGTTGCGTCTATTGTTGGCCTCGCGAAGGAGCCCCTATGTCCACCACACCCGACCGCCAAGCCCTCATCCTCGGAGCGTCCCGTGGATTGGGATTCGTCCTCGCCAACGAGCTCACCCGGCGCGGCTGGCGCGTCATCGCCACGATGCGCGAGCGCGCCGCCGAACTGCGCGCGAGCGCCGACGCCTCGAACGGCCGGCTGACCGTCGAGCCATTGGAGATGACCAGCTCAGACGAGCTGGCCGCACTACGCGCACGCCTGTCCGGCCGCCGGCTCGACCTGCTTTTCGTCAACGCCGCCATCGACCGAGGTGACCTGCCGATCAACGAGGTCCCGACCGGCATGTTCACCGAGGTGATGATCACCAACGCGCTGAGCCCGTTGCGCGCCCTCGAAACCCTCCGCGACCTCGTCGCCCCCGGCGGAACCGTCGCCGTCATGTCATCCGAGCAGGGCAGCATCTCACGCAACACCGAGCCCGGCTACGAGCTCTACAAGGCCAGCAAGGCCGCCCTCAACCAGCTGATGCGCAGCTACGCCACCCGCCATGCCGACGACGGACAGACCAAGCTCCTCATCGACCCCGGCCACAACCAGACCCGCTTGGGCGGCCCAGACGCGCCCCTGACCGCTCGGGAGAGCATCCCGGCCGTCGCCGACGTCCTCGAAGCACAGACCGGCGCCCCGGGCCTGCAGTTCCTGGACCGCCACGGCAAGATCGTCCCGTGGTAGGTGGTCAGCCCAAGCATCGGGACGCGCACGGCGAGCATTTGTGGGGAAGCCGGGGGTTTGATCGCCCGCCGTCTGCGCGGGTGTGGTCCGGCAGAGAGCGGGTCGCCTAAGGATCCTTCTTCAGGGTGTCGCGGCTGCCGAGGATCTCTCCGGCCACGTTCGGGTACTTCTGGATCAGGTCGCGGAGTATCTCGTGCTGCTGCTGTGGAGATTGAAGGCGTAGCCACGTCTTGCCGTGGAGCTGGTGTGTGAAGGCGCGCTGCCAGTTGTCGGTCGTCCACGCTTCGGCCAGGCCTTCCCAGCTGCCATAGCTGGCGAGGACGTGGCGGGTCGCGACCTCGAGCTCTTCCCGGTCTTTCTTGTTCGTGCGCTTGGCGAGTGCTTCCTCGTAGGCGGCCTTGATTTGAGTGGCGGTGACGTCCCCGCGCATGAGGTGCCAGTTCGCCATCTCCACGAAGCCCGTCATGCGGCACGCTCCTGGCACAGGGCGGCCTCGGCCCGGCGCCTCCAGTAGGCGGTGCAGGCATCTAGCTTCAGCCGCGTGGACGCCGTGATCGTGAACGCCCACAGCCAGCCGGCCTCATCCGGCTGGCCGGTGTCCCAGAACGTCAAGTGATAGTCGCGAGGCCGGGCGCGTTCCACCTCATCCGAGGTGAGCCGACCATCCCAGATGGCGCAGTACTCGGCGCGGATCTGAAAGCCGCTCATGCCACCCGCCCGAGGACGTAGGCGAGGCGCAGGACTGCGGCCTCGATGTGGGCTTGCTCCGGGCTGCTGGCAGTCGCGTGCTCGCCGGAGGCTTTGTGCTGGAGGTGGATGACGCCATCGGCGCTCTGGACGTGGCAGTTGGGGATGCGGAGGGCCATGTCTCCGAATGTCCAACGTCGCAGGTCACGTGCTCAACGAGGTTTCTCGAGGTTTCTTAAAGATCTTCGATTGCCTTGGCGATTAGCTCCTCGGCCCGCAGGCCGTACTTGGCCAGCCTGACCAGGCCCTTGAAATGCCGCTCGTACAGCGCGATCTCGTGCGGCTGCGTCAGGTTGATCCCCGCCGTCACCGTCTCCGTCATCACGACCCGCGCATCGAAGATCCAGTACCCGGAGTGGGGGCCGAGCTCGTAGTCGGCCTCCCGCGGCACCACGCCGACCCTCAGCCGCGGCAGCGCCCTCATCTCAGCCATCAGGTGGGCCAACTGCTCACGCATCACCTCGGCGCCGCCCACGCGTGTGTACAGCGCCTGCTCGGCCAACACCATGTGGAAGTGCCGCTGCCCCATCCGCAGAATCGACTGACGGCCGATACGGGCGGCGACCGCGGCGTCCAGATCGTCGGCTGGCACCTCGTAGAACGCCATCGACCGGCGCATGATCGCGCGCGCGTACTCGCGTGTCTGCACGAACCCCGGGATGTGGAACGGCTCCCAGATCCGCCACCGCATCGTTGAAAGATCCTCGGTCGACAGCGCCTGCTGAACTCGCCGCTGCCCAGCACGCATCTGCCGGCGCCACTCCACGTACTGCTGCTCGATCGCTCGCGCCGTGGCGATCAGTTCGGGGATCCGGTCCTCGGCACCGCAGATCCGGCACCAGATGCGGATGTCGTCCGCGCTCGGCGCCTGCCAGCCCCCCTCCAGCTTCGACACCCGGGGCGGACGCCAGCCAGCCCGCGCGGCCAGCTCGCGCCCCGTGAGCTCCGCATCGCGGCGGATCTCACGGAGCTGGGAGCCGAGGGCCTCGCGGGCCGGATCAGTAGGCGCGGGCACGAGCGCGGCGAAGGTCAGGCGGGCTGCATGTACTCGGAGCGCACATACTCGGCGTGCGGGATAGCCCGGTCCCAGACGAGATCACGTGCGACACGGTAGCGGCTGATCAGGCCGGGATCCGTATCGGACGCGAACGCCCCCTTTCTGCCGTCGCCGGGGAAGACGCTGAGGACCAGCTGGTCGTCGTCGAACAGCCAGCAGTCCTCCGCCGGGAAGTCGACGTCCTCGGCAAGGTGACGGGGCAGGTACCGGATGTCGTCGCCCGCCGCGACGTTGTTGCCAGCGATCGCCAGCAGCCACCGCGTGTACGTCGAGTGCGGCACGGTGACGACACGAGCGCGCTGGATGACGCACCCGGCGGCGGTCCGGTCTCGTAGGAAGGACTGCCAAGGCCGTCGCCACGCGTGGTCGTCATGCTCGCCGGCCTGCCACTTGCGGAACGGCTCGGCCTCGGCGTCGACGCCGTAGGTGTCCTTCAGCTCTAGGTGCCAGGCGCGCACACCGGCCCGGAAGTGTTCGCGGAACTGCTCGGCGCTGATCAGGTTCACCCCTACCCCTTGGGCAGGTGGTTCATGAGCGCGGTCGGGACGCGCAGGATGAGCTCCCCCGCCGGGACAGTGCCGATGGCGGCCAGGTTGTCCGCGTCGGTGACCTCCCAGCCCTGGAGGACGTACTCGTCGCGCGCGTCGTCGAACCACAGGGTGGGCGAATTCCCGCCGTCCGTCTCCTTGCCGAGGAAGTGCAGGGCCATCAGATCTCCCTTGGGAGTTTCTCGGAGTTTCTCGACACGCGGATCGTCTCTGGACGCATCCTGGTCGTCAAGGGAAGGATTCAGTAGCCCGGCTACGCGTCCGGATTTTCGCCCAGGCGTTGCACGAGGGTACGGGCGCGAGCGACTTCGGCGGCCAGGACGTCGAGTGCTCGCAGCGCCTCATCGGCCGAAGGGCTTCCGGTGTCGCTGTTGCAGATCCAGATCTGGTCGACGACGCCGTCGGTCGCGTGCCTCACGGGGTGGAGCACGGAGTCGAGGGCGACGCGGTCGAGCTCGTTTATGCAGGTCACCCTACACCGTGACTCGAACCTCTGTTCGTATTGATGTCCATATCTGGCCATACCGGTCCCGTATGCAACGCCAACCACATATGCATCCGGAGCGTCACATCCTCACCCCTCGCGCGTCCTCAGGAGGCTCACCATGTCCCAGCCGTACGGGCAGCAGCCCACCCACGCCAGCTCGCAGCAGGGGTACCCGCCACACCACGGATACGGCGGCCCGCCACCCCCACCCCGCCGCAAGAAGAGCAGCGCCCCCGTCATCCTGATCATCCTCGCAGTGGTCGCCCTTGTCCTGTTCGGCGGTTGCGCCGTACTCGTCGCCGCAGTCGGCGGAAGCGACCAGAAGCCGACAACCGCCAGTCAGCAGGACGCCGGCACCGGCGAGCAGGCGAGCGCGAAGCCGCCAAAGAAGGAGAAGCCGAAGCCCGAGGCCGCGGGCATCGGTGACGTGGTGAAAGACGGCAAGTTTTCCTTCAAGGTCACGCGGCTGGAGAAGCGCATCCAGGTCGGCGGCGAGTTCCTCAACAAGGACGCCCAGGGCGTGTTCCTGCTTGTGCATGTCACGGTAAAGAACATCGGCGACGAGGCCCAGGCCTTCTCCGGGGCGGCGCAGAAGCTGTTTGACGGCAAGGGTGCGGAGTACGAGGCCAGCTCGGAGGCGGCCATCTATCTCCAGGACTCAAAGAGTCTGTATGAGAAGATCAACCCCGGAAACTCGGTGAAGGGCGTGGTGCTCTTCGACATCCCGAAGACCGTCAAGCCCTCCATTATCGAACTGCACGACAGCATGTTCTCGGGCGGCGTGAAGGTCTCGCTATCGTGAACTGGGTTTTAGAGATCACGTCTGCGGTCATCATTTCAGGCTGCGCTCTGGGCTTCACTGTAGGTTCGTTCTGGTATCAGAACATCCGCCGTGGAGAGCTCCGAGCATTCGAACCACACACGTTCGGCGCCACGGTCACGACGCGACTCATCCGCCTCCGCCTACCACTGGTTTTCTACAACGATGGGGCTCGGCCCATCGTCGTCCGAGGTATGCGTCTTCACCTCGCGTATGACACCACTCTCATCACCGTCCCGTGGAACGGCGGAACCAAATCGCGCCTGATGCCGGAGGAAGGCGATCACCTTGATCTGCCCGCAGCCTTCCCTGTGGAAGGGCGGAAAGCGCTCCAGGTCTTCGCGGAGTTCTCAATCACCAAGTCCCCGCCCGACGTTCATCCTGTCGAGTACACAGCGCACCTCGAGGTCATGCTGGATGAGCCGGATCACTGGATTGAACTTCTGATCTTCCCTCTCCGCGCAGGGAACATCCTCGAACCCAGCAGCTTTATCGCCTACGGAAACGCTGAGGATGAGGCGACCATCGAGGAGCGAGCTGCGGCGAAGAGCGCTTTTGAAAGGGTGTTGGAGGCCAAGAGCCGGACGAAGTCGGCGGAATAGCGCAACGACGAAGAGCCCCCGCCCCCTCCGCGATGGAGGAGACGGGGGCGATCGCGTTTCTGGGGCCGTCAGGGGCGCTCGACCCAGCCCTGGACGACGAGCTGCCGGCCACGGTCATCACGCGGGTCGGCCACCGGGGTCACCTTTCGCTGGGACGTGAACCAGGCCCAGGCGAACAGGGCCGCGTCGAAGAGTTGCTCGACGCCGTTCTCGGTCAGCTCCCACTCGGGTGGGAGCCAGCCGAGGGCGATGCCGAGGCGGGCGGGGCCATGAGGACCAGGGCGAGCGCGCCGCGCACGAGCAGTGGGTAGCGGACCGTGAACGGGCTCTTGGGGGCAGGATGCATGGCCTTCTCCTCCTTCGGGAGATGACGAAGCCCCGGCCAGCCGGTTCGGGGCGGGTGACCGGGGACGGTCAGGAGGTGGGGGTCGGCGTCGGGCTCGGGGTGACCTCGGTGCACGCGTAGCGCGGCAGTCCGGCCGCGTTTGCCCCGTTGTGCTTGCAGGTGGCGGTGGTGCCGTCGAAGGTGAGCTCGAACCCCTTCAGCGACTTCACCAGGCTGTCCACGCCGGACCGGGAGTAGAGCGTGATCTTCCGCTCGGGTTTCTCCAGGTGGTCGAGGATCTTCCAACAGGCGCTGGTCCACACGAGGTCAGCGCCGAGCTTGTGCCGCGTCTTGAATGCGACGACGAGGGCCATCAGGTCCGGGTCCTCGGGCGTGTACAGCGAGCTGGTCTGGTCAGCGGTGCCGAGCGCCCGCCGGATGGTGACCACGTGCTCGGACCGGTCCCCAGGGCGCAGCTCGGGCAGGCGCAGCGGGCTGGCGGCCGTCGGCCGGGGTGCGCCGCGGCGAATCCAGCCGTAGTGGTGGTGGCCGGGGCAGGAGGTGGCGTAGTCGTCGCGGTGGCCCCGGATCTCGCGTCCGGCGCCGCCGTGCTCGCGCAGGTAGTCGACGGCGTCGAGGACCGCGTGCAGGAGATCGTCATTCGGCACGGTGAAGTCTGAGAAGCCCACGAAGGCGAGCACCGCGTAGTGGCCGGAGTTGAGCCCGGCCCCGTTGGCGGCGGGCAGGATCCCGGCACCGCGGCCGATGAGAATCCGCCGGTGGGGACACGAGCCGAGGTTGTAGCCGATGTCGCTGTAGGGCTGTTCCCGGCCGCCTGCCATGTGCATGCGCTGGATCTGGAGCATGAGGGCGAGGCAATCGCGGTGGTCGTCGATGATTCGGGGGGTCGACCCAGCCGCCGGTGTAGTGGACTTTGACGCCGCGGGTGGAGGCGACGTGGTCGAGGCGGCGGGTGGGTGCTTGGGCGCCCCATCCGGCGCGGGAGATGAGCTGGGCCACGGTCACACTCCTTGCTTGAGCAGGGTGACGATGACGGTGATCGCCAGGCCAAGCGCGGCGATCACGACGGAGATCCAGACCGCTCGGCGGCCGGCCGCCGCGTGCACTTCGGTACGGCCTATCCGGTCGGCCTCCAGTGCCCGCAGGCGCGCGTCCTGAGCAGCGAGCAGGTCAACAAGCTCCTGGTGGTCGCGTTCCTGCCGGGTGGCCAGTTCGTCGACGCGCCGGTCGGAGTGGTCCGCGCGTTGCACGAGGAGGGCGAGCTGGCCTTTGATCTCGGCGATTCTGACAGCGGTGATCTCGGACAGCTTGGCCAGGGCCAGGGTGACATCGGACGAGCCAGGGTCGGTCACGGGCGCTCCGTTCCGGTGGGTACGGCTGTCGCCGCGACGGCGTGCAGGACAGGGCGGTGATCAAACCGGCGGCAGGGCGCGCCTAAACTCCGCGCGGGAGGATGTGTGATCGCGGTAGTTCGGGTGTCGCTGGCAGCGCTGATCTGCCTGGTCGTATGCGTGGTGTGCGGCCTCGCAGCGGGAGGGGTGGCGCTCTTGGTCACGTGGGAGCCACAGTCCGCGGCCAAGGTCGCGGTGCGCAGCGCGCTGGTTGCTGCTGTGGCTGTGGCTGTGGCTGTGGCAGCGGGCCGGGGGCTGTGGGCCGCCTGGCGGAAGCGTCGAAAAGGCGCGGCCGGTGGGCAAGCGGCGGCCGGCCAGCAGCGCACCTAGCCTCTCGTGTCAAATGGCCATCAGACCGGCGTTGCGGAGCGCGGTCTGGATCCCGAAGCCTTTGGCTCTGGTGGCGACCAGGTCGGTACGGACTCACTGCACCAGTTGAGTGATCGTCATGGTCACCTGGTCGATCCGGCGGCTTAGCTCGCCCTGGGGACGGCGCATCGGTCACGTCGCTCCTTCGCCATTGGTGATGGGGTGACCGCCCGCGATCCCTTTACTGACGCGCCGCAGCACCCTCAGGAATCGACGTCGGTACGCGGACGGCCACGATCGTGGGCTGGCGATGGGGACAAGCTCCGCCGATAATGACCGGGTGATCACTCTTTCGTGGGTTCTGCTCGTACTGGCCTCGTTGAACGCTGTGCTGGGCGGCTACGTCGTGATCACCGGTCGGGTTCCTGTCTGGGGTTTGTGGCTGAGTAGGAGCCGTCACAGCAGGCTCGGCGGCTGGGCCAACCTGCTGATCGCCGCGTTTGTGGCGTTGATGGTGATCAGCCAGCACGCCGATCTGCCGCCCGCCGCTGCGTTCTCCCTGTTGGCAGTGCAGATTCTTGCTGGTATGGGTGCTGTCGCTCTGTGGATCGTCGAAGCGGGCCGTCAGCGCACGTAGCGGCCATCAGGCGATGATGTCGCCGCCGCGAAGTGATGCCAGCAGCGCTTTCAGTGAGCTTGTTTCGCTTTGGCGGACACCATCGTTGTGGTGTCAGGCCGTGTGAGCGGCCTCGAAGTCGGCAGGACTACGGTAGCCCAGGCTGCTGTGCAGTCGACGGAGGTTGTACCAGCCCTCGATGAACTCGAAGATCGCGCTGCGAGCGGCAGCCCGGGTGGGCCAGGGGCGATCGCCGAGGAGGAGCTCGCCATTGAGCGTGGCGAAGAACGACTCGGCCAGCGCGTTGTCCCAGCACTGACCGGTTCGACCGACCGACAGTCGCATCCCGAGCCGCTCGGCCAGGGCGGTGTAGCCGGCGCTGGTGTACTGGCAGCCCTTGTCCGAGTGAAAGATCACCGATCGGGTGGGGCGGCGGCGTGCCCAGGCCTGGCGTAGCGCATCGACGACCAGGTCGGTGCGCAGATGATCGGCCGTCGCCCAGCCGACCACCCGGCGCGAGGCGATGTCGATGACGGTGGCCAGATACAACCAGCCCTCCTCGGTGGCGATGTAGGTGATGTCACCGCACCAGCGGGCATCGAGTCCGGCCGCATCGGGGGTGAAATCGCGGCCGATCAGGTCCGGCCGGGTGCCGGCGCCCGGATCGGGGATGGTGGTCGGCTCCCGGCGCCGCCGATACCGTTCGGCCAGGCCGAGCTCGCGCATCAGCCGGGCCACCCGCCGCCTGCCGCACTGCTCGCCGTCGTGGCGCAGTTGTGCGTGCACCCGGGGTGCGCCGTAGCTGCCCCGCGAGCGCGCGTGCACCTCGGCGACGCGCTCGGCCAGCTCGGCGTCACGCACGGCACGCGGCCCAGGGATCGCGCTGCGGCGGGCATAGAAGGCGGCACGGGAGACTCTCAGCAGTTCACAGCCCGCTTGACGCTGTGGCCGCCCTGTTTCTCCGCCTCGATGAACGGGTGCACGCTCACCGGGTCTCCCTCACGAAGAAAGCCGTCGCTCGCTTGAGCACGTCGACATCCTGGCGAAGACGCCGGTTCTCCCGCCGCAATGCTGCCAGCTCTTCCCGCTCGCTGCTGGTGAGCCCGTCCCGCTGGCCGTTATTGACCTCCGCCTGGCGGACCCATTGCCGCACCGCGGTCTCGGTCAGGTCGAAGTCCTTGGCCACCTGCCCGACCGAGCGGTCACCGCGCTGGCACAGTTCCACGATCTCGGCTTTGAACTCCGGCGTGAACGAGCGGCGAGGACGTGGCTTCTTCTTCCCCATGCTCTCCATCATGGACATCCTTCCGGGGACGAACCCCTGATCTCGGATGTCCGTCAAACCGGATCAAGCCCAAGCGAGCGTGGCCTGCACCACCACCGACGACTTGTTTATCGTGCGGTCCAGGCGGGGCCAGCCGGCCGCCAGGTGCGCGGCTGCAACGTGGACGGGGGAGATGAGCGGGGTGGCGATGGTGGAGGCGTCGCCGGTGTCGGGGGTGCCGCCGCGGGCCCGCCCGCGGGTGGCGCCGCGCAGGGCGTCGATGTTTTCGTCCCACTCCAGCACGCCGCGGCCGGACGGGCTGTCGACGAAGACGTACAGCGGCGGGGTCTGCTGGCCGAGGATCGGATACCCCCACACCCAGCGGCGTTCCAGGCCGGAGCTGCCGGGCACGATGTCGATGCGCCACTCGAACCCGTTGTCTACCTCGGCGAGTTCGATGAGCCGGCGTCCGTAGGTGGCGCCGTCGGTGGCCAGGTAGGTGCGGCCGCGGATGACGCCGGAGTTTCCCGCCTGCAGGATCAGGCCGAGGTTGGCACCCGACTGGGCTTGCAGGTGGGTGAGCCGGCGGCGGCCGATCTCGCCGAGGTAGTCGCCGCCCATCAGCCTGCGGAACACGTACTGGTAGAGGGCCGAACCTTTGCCGGGAGTGAACGGGCGGCGCGGGCGGCTGCTCGGGCTCGGCGGCACCGGACGGGATCGAGAGGCTGATGCCATGGCCGCCGCCCGCGGCGGTCGAGCGGGCTCGGGTCTGCGGGAACCGGGCATCGGAGGACTCTCCCTGGAATGAGAGCCCTGGCTGCCGGTCGGACTCATGTGATGTGGCGGCACACCGTATCCCGCGGTGGTCACCCCATGTCATGCGACATACGGCGGCCAGCTGGCTCGTGCAGGCGGGAGTGAGCCTCTACCAGGTTCAGGTGCTCCTAGGTCACGAGGACCCTCGAACTACCCAGCGTTACGTGCACCTGGCGCCGGGGGCGCATGACGCGGTACGTGGTGCGTGGGCGGCTCGAAACGATCACGCACCTGGCACGCACGAGCTACTTTCGGAACCAGAAAACCCCGGAAGATGATCTCTTCCGGGGCCCTGACCTCGGTGGGCGATACTGGGATCGAACCAGTGACCTCTTCGGTGTGAACGAAGCGCTCTCCCGCTGAGCTAATCGCCCGCCCTGCCTGGCCCCTTGCGGTTCCCGACGGGGAAAACCATACCGCACTTCCGGAGCAGGTGGCGAAGCGACGAGGCGCCCCGAGAGGATTCGGGGGGAAACGCGGTGGTTGCCCATCGTCGTGGTGGCTGGTTGGCATAGCATCGGTCATGTTCGGAAGGCGCTGGGAAAGGGGATCTTTCGCCCGAAAGGTGCCGAGGGCTCGCCGGGGTGGGCTCTACAGCTCGCAAAACCCTTGCAAACACGGCCCGATTGATGCCGTTTAGCCTGGTAGATGCCCAAATGTCCTGCTGTGATGTGCGTTACAGAAGGCCTCAGGAGCGGAATCTTTCCTACAGGTTTCTTCGTTCCGCGTCATAGCTCAGGACGAAGTCCGTCAGAGCAGTAAGCCCCGAAGAGGGGACCCTACGACGAAAAGGTTTGGCTGACGATGAACAGCACCACCGTCTCTGCCGAGCTTGGCCTTCGGCTTGTGGTCCCCGACCGTACGACCGTCCCCCTGCTCGCCGGACTGAGCTACACAGCCGACGACCCGTATGCCATCCGCATGGCCTTCCACGTAGGGAACGACGAACCGGTCGAGTGGATCTTCGCCCGCGAACTCCTGACCGTTGGGATCGTGCGGCGTGTCGGCGACGGCGACGTGCAGGTCTGGCCTGCCCGCGCCGACGGCGAACGCACGCTGCACATCAGCCTGACGTCACCGTTCGGGCAGGCGCTCTTCGAAGTCCCGCTGGCACCTCTCACCGAGTTCCTGCATCGCACCTACGAGAAGGTGCCCGCAGGCAGGGAGACCGACTTCATGGACCTCGACGCCGAGCTCACCAACATGCTCTGGCCGTCCTGACCCCCTCGGCCGCGCCTGCCCGGCCGTACCAGACCCCCATGGCAGGATGAGAGGTGCCGTGAACCTCTTCGAAGTCCTCAGCGAACCTGCCGCGCGTGAGCACGTGGTGCGTTGCCGCGCGTGCCGGCATGTTCTGCGCGCCCCCGAGTCGCGCTGGGCCAGGATCGGCCCGGAATGCGCCGAACGCCTCGGTCTGGCCAGGCGTAAACCGGTGCGGATCCGGGCCGCCGCGGCCCACTGGATGTGCGAGGGCCAGCTCGATCTGCTGGCTCAGAGGCAGGAGACCGAGTCGCGGTAGCTCGAGTTGTACGAGCACTTGTCGACGAGCCTGCCGCCGGCGTCACGGACGTAGGCGCTGTCCTTGTCGTTGTTCCACACGTACGCGCGCCGCCCCCAGTAGACCGTGCTGGTCCCCGACGTGCCCCGGCCGGTGCGCAGGGTGAGGCTCTTGCCCGCCTTGAGCACCTGCCCGGGTCCGAAGGTGTACCGGTAGCCGGTCTGGTCGGCGATCGTCCACCCCTCCAGGTCGAGGGCTGCCCTGGTCGTGTTCCTGACGACCGCGTACTCGCCGTTGAGCGAGGAGTTGGAACGCCGGTCCACGCCGGGGGAGTCGTAGTACACCTTCACGAGCTGGATCTTCGGCACGGCCGCCTGGGCCGGTGCCGCCGTCGCGATCAGGGCGGCCGCGCAGGCGAGGAGCAGGGTGGTGGGACGCATCGTCGGGTCCTCCATCGATGGGTGGACCCGTGAGACGTGTGAAGATCGCCCTAGGTTGACCCGTTGTGGCGGAGCCGTACCACGGAAGGGTCGAGAGAGCCGCCGAGCAGCTGGATCGTGCGGGTCAGTTCGGCGCGGACGAGGTCCAGCACCCGGTCCACCCCCGGCTCGCCCGCGGCCATCAGCCCGTAGAGGTAGGCGCGGCCGATGAAGCACGCGCGCGCCCCCAGCGCGAGCGCGGCGGCGACGTCGGCCCCACAGCGCACGCCGCCGTCCAGGTACACCTCCGCCCGGTCGCCCACGGCCTCGGCCACCCGGGGCAGCAGCTCCAGGGGTGTGGCCGCGCGGTCGAGCTGGCGGCCGCCGTGGTTGGAGACGGCGATCCCGTCGATCCCGGCCTCGGCCAGGGCGACCGCGTCGTCCACGCGTTGCACGCCCTTGACCACCAGCGGACCGCCCCACGCCCCGCGGATCCACTCCAGGTCGGCGAAGGTCACGCCCGGGTCGAACATGAGATTGGTGATCCCGGCCAGATCGCTGCCGCCCATGGTGGCGAAGGTGAGAGGTTCGCTGGTCAGGAAGTCGAACCACCAGGCCGGATGCCGTACCACCCCCAGCGCGCTGCGCCAGCGCAACGTCGGCGGCATGGTGAGGCCGTGCCGTACGTCACGCAGCCGCGCGCCGGCGACCGGCACGTCCGCGGTGACGACCAGCACGTCCATGCCCGCGTCGCGGGCGAGGTCGAGCGCGGCCCGGCTGCGACCGCGATCGCGCGCCACGTAGAGCTGGAACCAGTTCCACCCGCCGGGCGCGGCGCGCGTCACCTCGGGCGCGGACGTGGTCCCCATGGTCGACAGCGTGTACGGCACGCCCGCCCTGGCCGCGGCCCGCGCCACCGCCTTCTCCCCGTCGCGGTGCATCATGCGCGTGAACCCGGTCGGCCCGAGAACCAGAGGCATGCTGATCTCCCGCCCCAGCACCCGCGCCGTCAGCGGCACCTCACCGACGTCGCGCAGGATCCGCGGCCGGAACTCCACCCGCGCGAACGCCTCGCGCGCCCGCGCCATGGAGATCTCGCCCTCTGCCGCGCCGTCCACGTAGTCGAAGACGAGCCGGGGCGCCCGCCGCCTGGCCAGCAGCCGGATGTCGGCCACGTCGGCCGCGGCCAGCAGCCGGTCCCGCCTGCCGAGGGGCGGCAGCACCGCCCGCAGATCGCGCCACCGGGGAAACCGCCGTCCATCACCCATCCGACCATTACACGAAATTTGCCGCCACTCGCGATAGCGTTGACGCCATGATCGGGGAGCTCGTCGCCGACACGCCCGCCGCCCAGGCGCTCCACGCCGAGCTGGTGGCCCGCTGGTCGGAGCCGCACCGCCGCTACCACACGCTCACGCACCTGCGCGCGGTGCTCGCCGCCGTCGACGACCTCGCCGACCTGGCCGAAGATCCCGTGGCGGTACGGCTGGCCGCCTGGTTCCACGACGCGGTCTACGACGGTCGGCCCGGCTGGGACGAGGAACGCAGCGCCCAGCTCGCCCAGCGCCGCCTGCCCGCCTGCGGCGTACCGGCGGAGCGGGTGGCCGAGGTGGCCAGGCTGGTCCGCCTGACCGCCGCCCACGACACCCTTCAGGACGGCGACGCCAACGGCGCGGTCCTGTGCGACGCCGACCTCGCGGTCCTGGGCCGGCCCGGATACGAGGTGTACGCGGCCGACATCCGCCGGGAGTACGCGCATGTGCCGGACGAGCTGTTCGCGGCCGGGCGGAGCGCGGTGCTGGCGCGGCTGCTGGCCGTACCCCACCTTTACCGGACGGAACGCGCCCGCGCGTTGTGGCAGGAGCGCGCCCGCCACAACATGAGCGCCGAACTGGCCGCGCTCCGGGACTAGGCGGCGTAGTTGCGCAGGACGGCCAGGGCCCGCGCGGCGTGCGGGCCCGTCGCCTGGAGCGTGGAGTCGGCCGGGGCCAGGCGGCGGGCGCCCACCAGGCAGAACTCGGCCGCGGGACCGGTGATGACCGACGGCGAGCCGGGGTCGCCGTAGTGCCACGTGCCGCCGTCGGGGGCGGTCAGGACGCAGTGGACGGGCTGGGGTTCCAGGCCGGACAGGGTGAAGGCGTAGGGCAGGGTGCGGTGGCCGAGCCAGGCGATGTGGCGCAGCCGCGCGGTGGCGGGGTAGGCGAGGCCGAGCGGCGCGGTGACGTCGTAGGCGTGCGCCCAGTGCTCGGCCAGGCGGGTCGTGGCCAGGGTGCCCGGCGACAGGGTGCCGGCCACCCACATCAGGCGCGATCGCGGCGGGTGCGCCGCCAGAGCGGGGGGAGTGGCGAAGGCCGCGGCGCGCCAGCGGGCCAGCAGCGCGTCCGGGGTGATGTCGCGCTGGGCGGCCACCAGGCCGGCGGCCATGCCGTCCACGTCGCTGACGGCCGGGTCGCGGGCGAACAGGCCGTCGTGGCCGTCCAGGGAGGCGGTGACCAGCTCCTCGGTCTGGGCGAGGTGGAGCACGACGTCGGAGACGGTCCATCCCTCGGCGGCCGAGGGGTGGGACCACTGCGCGGGGGTGAGGGCGGCGAGGACGGAGTCCAGTTGCCGGTACTCGGCTTCCAGGTCGCCGAAGATGTCCGTCATGGGCCCACCGTACCGAATAATGTTCTGGGTTACGACGATCGTTTACGGCGCCGCAGCCCGCCCTCGGTCAGCCGCCGCAGCAGTTCCCGGCTGCTGACCGCCTCGGCGCCCAGCGACACCGCCTGGGCGTGCACGGTCTCGGGGACGTCGTAGTGGTCGCGGTCGAAGGCGCGCACCGGCACCCCGAGGCGCCCCGCGAAGGCGTGCAACTCCTCCAAGGAGGTGTCGCTGACCAGGTGGGACCACATGAGGCCACGCGGCCCCGGCCAGTTCGGCGGATCAATGAGGACGGTCATCCCTCACATTGTCTACGAAACCGGCACCCGCCCGCGTACCTCCAGCTCGCTGAGGTCGCCTACCACCAGGTCGGCGCCCAGCTCGCGCATCTCCGCCGCGCGGCCGTTGCGGTCCACGGCCACGACCAGCCCGAAACCGCCCTTCCTGCCCGCTTCCAGGCCCGGCAGCGCGGCTTCGACGACGGCGGCGCGGGCGGCCGGCAGGTCCAGGCGGCGGCAGGCCTCCAGGAACAGGGCGGGGTCGGGCTTGCCGGGCAGGTTCATGAGGGCCGCGTCGTTGCCGTCCACGACCAGGTCGAACAGGTGGGCGACGCCCGCCCCGGTGATCAGCTTGCGGCCGTGGGTGCTGGACGTCACCGCAGCGGTGCGGCAGCCCCGGCGGCGCAGCTCGTGCAGAAGCGCGACGGCCGAGGGGAAGGCGGCCACGCCGTACTTGTCGACCTGGGCCTGGAACTCCAGATCCTTGGCCCGTCCCAGGCCGTGCACGGTCGGCGCGCCCGGCTCGTCGTCGGGCGAGCCCGCGGGCACGGTGATACCGCGCGAGGCCAGGAAGGTACGCAGCCCGTCCAGGCGGGGCCGTCCGTCGACATGGCGCACGTAGTCGGCGCGAATGTCGAACGGCGCCGAGCGGCCGCGCAGGAAAACGTCGAAGACATGCTTCCACGCGGCCGCGTGCACCCGCGCGGTGTCGGTCACGACGCCGTCGCTGTCGAACACGACGGCGCCGATGGCACTCAGGTCGATGGCGTGTCCGTTCACATACGTGACGTTACGCCGCCGCTCTGCCGTCTACCAGGCGACGGGGAGCTTCTCCAGTCCGTACACGATCGCGAGCTTCCTGAAGGGCACCTCGCCGTCCACCCGCAGGTTCGGGAATCGGCGCAGCAGCGCCGGATAGGCGATGCGCATCTCCATCTGCGCCAGCGGGGCGCCGATGCAGCGGTGGATGCCGTGCCCGAAGGCCAGATGGGAACCGGCGCTCTCCCGGCCGGGCACGGCCGTGTCCATGTTCCCGCCGAGCGCGGGGTCGCGGTTGGCGGCGGTCAGCGAGCACAGCACGAGCTGGCCCTTGGTGATGGGCGTGCCGAACAGGTCGAGGTCCTCGCGGGCGAAGCGCGGGAAGGCCACCTGCACGACCGTCATGTAGCGCAGCAGTTCCTCGACGACGTGGTTGACGTAGCCGTCGACCTCGCGGACCTTGGCGGCCTCGTCCGGGTTGTTCATCAGCCAGAGCGAGCCGAGGGCGAGCATGCTGGTGCTGGTGTCGTGGCCGCCGGTCAGCAGGCCGTCGGCCATGCTGGCGAGCGTGCGGTCGTCGAGCTCGTCGCCGTGCTCGCGCAGCAGCTGGCCGAGCAGGCCGTCGCCGGGGTTCAGGCGCTCGCGGGCGACCAGGTCGGTCAGGTACGTCATCGCGTCGTTGATCGCCTGCAGCGACGCCTCGGGTCCCTCCGTGAAGTCGAAGCGGTCGGTGCTCAGCTTGAGGAAGTCCGACCTGTCCGCGTACGGCACGCCGAGCAGCTCACACACCACCAGCGACGGGATCGGCAGCGCGAACGCCTCGACCAGGTCGGCGCTGTTGCCGGCCGCCTCCATGCGGTCCAGGTGCTCCTCGACCATGGCCTCGATCCGGGGCTCCAGCCTGCGCAGGCGGCGCATGGTGAACTCCGGCGTCAAGTACTTGCGCAGCCGCGTGTGCTCGGGCGGGTCGCGGAAGCCGAGGCCGCCCGGGTCGTCCTGGTTGGACCCCAGGCCGATGACACCGGCGAAGTCGTTGCTGAACCGCTCGTGGTCACCCAGCACGGCGCGGACGTCGTCGTAGCGGGTCACCAGGTACACGGTCTGGTCGCCGGGGATCTCCATCGGGAACACCGGCTGTTCTGTGCGGATCCGGGCCAGCTCGGCCACGGGGTCGAAGCCTTCGCGCATGAACTGCACGAGGGGAAACTCTGACTCAGACATCAAACCCATCCTGCCGGAGGCGTCATCGCATTTTGTCGGGATAAATCCCGTTATAGATGGTCCCACCTGCTGACGGGCCTTCGTCCACCCCCATCCACAACCCTCAGATTCCGGTACGGCAGGGCGCATCCGCACGCCACGTTACGCACGCGACGCGCCCCGCGCCTCCGGTGCGCCCACAAGCCCGGGGCATCTGGGGGGAACAGCGCCCCGAAATGGGGGTACGACCGGGGTTTGCCCCGACCCCGCCACCCGACCGACCACCGTGAGCAACCTCTCAACCTCCCGGGAGCCCCGTTCGCTCCCCACCCGGCTCGGGGCTCCGCCCACCGGCCCCCGGCTCGGGTCATCCTCCGGCTCGGTCCCCGGTGCGCGGGGACCGCCCCGGCTCGGGCTCGCCCTCGGCTTCGGTCTTCCGGCTCCCCGGTTCGGATCCTCGGCCTCCGGCTTCGGTCCCGGCCCACCCTCCGGCTCCGGGCCAGGGGGTGAGGGCTGGAGTGCTGTGGGGTGGGGGTCAGGGGGTGTCGAGGAGGGGTTGGATGAGGGGGGCGTACCAGGTGACCAGGTCTTCGGGGGAGGCGGTGGCGGGGCCGGGGAGGCGCAGGCCGTAGCGGGCCAGGGCGAGGCCCAGGAGCTGGGCGGTGATGAGCTGGGCGCGCAGGGCGGTGTCGGGGCCCTGGAGGTGGTTGGCCAGGCGGGTGGTGAATTCGCGTTCGACGTACTCGCGCACCATTTCGGGTGATTGGCCGGAGCGCAGGAGCGCCAGCGGGCCCATGCCGCCCGCTTCGTCGAAGGCGGCGAGGAAACCGCGGACGATGCGGGCCGCGGCGCCGTCGAGGCCCTCCGCGAGCAGGTCGTCCAGCGGGTCGCGCGGGCTCACCGGACCCTCCAGCGCCGCGGCGAACAGCTTGTCCTTGCTCCCGAAGAAGTAGTGGATCATCGCCGGATCCACCCCGGCGTCGGCGGCGATGGACCGGACGGTGACGGTGTCGTATCCGTGCGAGATGAAGCGGGCTCGAGCCGCGTCGAGGATGCGCCGGCGGCTCTCTTCGCCGCTGCGCCACCTGCCGCGCCGCCCGGCGCCCGACTCGCTCATGGTGAGAGTGATCCTACTTTTCTCCATCGCCGTTGAAGAAACCGGGTGAACTCTGGCAAAATTCTTCACCAACGACGAAGAAATGAGGCCGGCATGCCGTACCCCTTCATCGCGACCTTCGAGGAGCCGGACCGTGAGCAGGTGGGCGGCAAGGGCGCCAATCTCGGTGAACTGATCCGCGCCGGTCTGCCGGTGCCCGGGGGCTTCTGTCTCACCACCGCCGCCTACGAGGCCTTCGCCCGGGACGGCATGGACGCCCTCTACGACGAGCTGGACGCGCTCGACCACACCGATCTCACGGCGCTGGCCCACGCCGGCGCCCGGGTACGCGGCCACCTCATGGACCTGCCCATGCCCCCGGACGTCGAGGCCGCGCTCCTGGCCGCCTGGAACGAGGCGGGCGCCGGGCGTGCCTACGCCGTACGCTCGTCGGCGACCGCCGAGGACCTGGCCGGCGCCTCCTTCGCCGGGCAGCAGGACACCTTCCTCAACGTCGTCGGCCGCGACCAGCTCCTCGACGCCGTACACCGCTGCTGGGCCTCGCTCTACACCGACCGCGCCATCGCCTACCGCGCCCGCGGCGGCTTCGGGCACCGCGGCGTCCGCCTCGCCGTCGTCGTGCAGCACATGGTCGAGCCCGAGGTGTCGGGCGTGATGTTCACCGCGGACCCGGTCTCCGGCGACCGCCGCGACATCGTGGTCAACGCCTCGTGGGGGCTGGGCGAGTCGATCGTGTCCGGCCTGGTCGACGCCGACCTCTATCGGGTACGGCACGGCGTCGTCACCGATCGGGTCCTCGGCGGCAAGAAGGTGACGATCGAATCGCTGCCCGGCGGCGGCACGCGTACCGTCGAAAGCACCGGACGCGGACAGGCGCTGCCCGACGCGCAGATCCGCGCGCTGGCCGAGCTGGGCGCGCGCGTCCAGCGCCACTTCGGCACACCCCAGGACGTCGAGTGGACCTGGGCGCGCAGCCGCTTCCACATCGTGCAGGCGCGGCCGATCACCTCGTTGTTCCCCGTTCCCGAGGGGTCGGGGCCGAGGGTGTACTTCTCCTTCGGCCACCAGCAGATGATGACCGACGCCATCAAACCGCTCGGACGCTCGGTTCTGCGCACGTTCTTCCCCTTCGGCGGCTCGGCGACCGGCCAGGAGAGCCCCTACCTGGTGCCCGCGGGCGGCCGCCTGTACATCGACGTCACCCGGGTCCTGTCCACTCGCCTCGGACGGCCGCTGCTGATCCGCGCCCTCGCCGGCATGGACGAGCAGGCCGCCGCCGCGCTCGCCAGGGTGGCGGAGCGGCCGGAGTACCGCCGCGGTGGCCTGCGCGGCGAGCTGGCCGTCGCCCGCTTCGCCGCCCGTACCCTCGGCAAGATCGTCAAGAGCCTGCTGCGCCCCGGCGCCGCCCGCGTGGAGGCGGAGGCGTTCATCGCGCGCACGCTGCGCTTGGCCGGGGCGGAGATCGGCGCGAGCACCGGAGCCGAACGCGTGCGCCGCATCCAGCGCACGATGCGCCACGTGCCGATCCGCATGTACACCGAGGTGCTGCTCAAGCCCGTCGCCGGAATGCTGGCCGGGGCCGTCGCCGCCGCCCTGAGCAGGCGCTGGCTCGGCGACGAGGCCGAACTGCCCGCGCTGGCCAAGTCACTGCCCGGCAACGTCACCACCGAGATGGGCCTCGCCGTCGGCGACCTCGCCGACCTGGCCCGCGACCGCCCCGGCGTGCTCGCGTTCCTGCGTGACCCGCCGCGCCCGCTGGTGTGGCCGGAGGGCGAGTTCACGCGCGCCTTCGAGGACTTCCTGCGCAGGTACGGCATGCGCGCCCCCGGCGAGATCGACCTCACCAGGACGCGGTGGCGGGAGGATCCGGAGCAGTTGTTCGCCGGAATCCTGGCCAACGTCGAGACGACCGGGCCGGGGGAGCACCGGCGGCGCTTCCGCGACGGCGAGCGGGAGGCCGGACAGGCGGCCCGGCGGCTGCGCGCCCGTCTCCTTGCGACCAGGGGCGGGCGGGCCAAGGCGGTGGTGATGGCGCGGGTGGTGCGGGTCTACCGGGAGTTGCTGGCGCTGCGGGAGCACGACAAGTACTTCACCGTGCGGCTGTTCGACGTCTTCGGTACGGCGGTGCGCGAGGAGGCGGCCGGGCTGGTGGCGAACGGGGTGCTGGAGGCCGCGGACGACGTGCACTACCTGACGCTCGGGGAACTGCTCGGCCTGCTGGCCGCGGGCGGGCCCGCCGTACCGGTGAAGGAGCGGCGGGAGGCGCACGCGGCGGATGTGCTTCTGCGCCCGCCCAGGGTGCTGACCGGCGACGGCGAGGCCGTCGCCGTGGCGCGGGCGGCGCCGGAGCGGGAGGGCGTGCTGGCCGGGCAGGCGGTCTCGGCGGGCAGCGCGGAGGGACGCGCCAGGGTCGTGCTGCGCCCGCAGGACGCGCGGCTGGAACCGGGGGACATTCTGGTCGCGCCGTACACGGATCCGGGGTGGACGCCGTTGTTCGCGGCGGTGACGGGACTGGTGCTGGAGGTGGGCGGGATGATGACGCACGGCGCGGTCGTGGCCCGTGAGCTGGGGCTGCCCGCCGTCGTCGGGGTGGACGGGGCGACGACGGCGATTCCGGACGGGGCGCGGATCCGGGTGGACGGCACCCTGGGTACCGTGCACCTCCTGTGACGGGAGAAAATGATGGGGCGAGACCGGTTTGGCGTACAAGAGGGCGACATTCTGCGATGATCTCGCTGTATACAGTCGGACATCCAACCTGACGGACAGTGACTGATGCCCCCATTTGAGGAAATCGCCGCTTTTGTCGCGGAAAAGCCGGTCGTGACCGTGATCATCTCGGTGCTGGGACTGATCGTGCTCGCGCTGGCCTTCATGCTCATCAAGATCGCTTGGCGGGCGGGAGCGTGGTTGTTCAGCCGCTACGTCTCGCCACGGCCGATCGAGGACGTCCTCACGGTCGTGGCCGCGTGCATCGCCACGGGCGTGTCGGCGCAGGGCATGTGGCGCTTCTCCGGCGACGTACTCGGGCTTGACGGGCCGCTGCGGTTCCTGCTGTTCGCCTTCATCGAGGTCGCGATCATCACCTCGGCGGTGCGGGCCAGGCGCAACATGCGCGAGAACTTCTCCGCGGGCATCGACGGCATCGCCGTATGGGCGCTGACCTGCCTGACCGCGGTGCTCTCCAGCATGGACGCGCGCAGCCTGCCCGAGGCGATCTTCCGCCTGGCCGCGCCGCTCGTCGCGGCGTGGCTGTGGGAGCGCGGCATGGCCATCGAACGGCACCGCATCCGCGGCACCGGCCGCATCAACTGGCGCCTCACCCCCGAGCGGCTGCTCGTCCGCATGGGCCTGGCCGAGGTCAGCGACCGCACCGCCAGCGAGGTCGACGCTCACCGCCGCCTCACCCGCGTCGCGCTGGCCGCCAAACGGGCCAAGGCGCTGCGCGAGGGCGGAGGTTCCGAGCGGAAGGTACGCGCCGCGCTGGCCAAGCTCGACAAGGCCATGGACCAGGCCGTCGAGCACACCGGCCTGGCCGTCGACCCGCAGCGTCAGGAGGCGCTGCTGGCCCAGATCGCCGCCCTGTACAACACCTCCAAGCTCGTCGACGCCGACCCGCGGGTGCCGTGGGAGCCCGAGCACGACCACCAGCCGGTGCCCGCCCGCGCCCTGCCGCCCGCGCTGACCCAGCTCCACGACGACGAGGACGACGACGTGTTCGACGCGACGCCGCAGGTGCTCGACACGGCCGAGCGGGCACGGCTGATGCGCGCCGCCCGGCGGTACTGGGACCGGCAGATCGAAAAGCGGATCGTGCCGCGCACCGTGGACATCGCGCAGGAGGTCGGCATCGCGGTGGGCACCGCCAGGGAGTGGCGTGCCCTGTGGAAGCTCGAACCGCAGGCGCACGCCATCATCGAGGCCCTGTACCAGGAGCACGGCATCGTCGACACCGGCTCCTTCCCCGCCGTCAAGGACGACGACCGCATCCTCACCAACACCCCCTGACCGCCCCCTGGACCCCGGCCCCTCAACCCACCATCGGGCTTGTCAAAAGCCTCGGGTTTCCGGGGCTAGGTCAGGGCGGCGGAGACCACTGCTCTGGCCTCCTCCTGGACCTCGGCCAGGTGGTCGGGGCCCTTGAAGGACTCGGCGTAGATCTTGTAGACGTCCTCGGTCCCGGAAGGGCGGGCGGCGAACCAGGCCTGGCCGGTGGACACCTTCACCCCGCCCAGCGCCGAACCGTTGCCCGGAGCCTCGGTCTGGACCGCCGTGATGGGGTCGCCGGCCAAGGTGCGGGCGGTGATCTGCGAGGCCGACAGCTTGCCCAGCACCGCCTTCTCCTCGCGGGTCGCGGGCGCGTCCACCCGGGCGTACGCGGGCGCCCCGAAGCGCTCGGTCAGCTTGGTGTAGTGCTGGCTGGGCGAGGACCCGGTCACGGCCAGGATCTCGGCGGCCAGCAGCGCCAGGATGAGCCCGTCCTTGTCGGTCGTCCACACCGAGCCGTCCCGCCGCAGGAACGACGCCCCCGCGCTCTCCTCCCCGCCGAACCCGAGCGAGCCGTCCAGCAGTCCCGGTACGAACCACTTGAACCCGACGGGCACCTCCACCAGCCGCCGTCCCAGCGACTCCGTCACCCGGTCGATCATGCTGCTGCTGACCATGGTCTTGCCGACCCCGGCCGCGCCCGGCCAGCCGGTGCGGTGCTCGTACAGGTAGGAGATGGCGACGGCGAGATAGTGGTTCGGGTTGAGCAGCCCGCCGTCGGGCGTCACGACGCCGTGCCGGTCGGCGTCGGCGTCGTTGCCGGTGGAGATGTCGTAGCGGGAGCGGTTGTCGATCAGGGAGGCCATCGCGTAGGGGGAGGAGCAGTCCATGCGGATCTTGCCGTCCCAGTCGAGGGTCATGAACCGCCAGGTCGGGTCGACGAGCGGGTTGACCACGGTCAGGTCCAGCCGGTGCCGCTCGGCGATCTCGGCCCAGTAGGCGACGCTCGCCCCGCCGAGCGGGTCGGCGCCGATGCGCACGCCGGCGTCGCGAATGGCGTCGAGATCGAGGACCGAGGGCAGGTCGTCCACGTACGCGCCCATGAAGTCGTGCCGGCGTGTCGTCTCCGCCTCGAGAGCTCGGGTGTACGGCACCCGCCGTACCCCCTTGAGACCCGCGGCGAGCAGCGCGTTGGCGCGCTCCTGCACCCACCCGGTGGCGTCGGTGCCGGCGGGACCGCCGTTGGGCGGGTTGTACTTGAAGCCCCCGTCGGCGGGCGGGTTGTGCGACGGCGTGACCACGACCCCGTCGGAGCCCGGGTGGGTGAGGATGGCGTGGGAGACGGCCGGCGTCGGCGTGTAGCCGTCGCGGCTGTCGATGCGCACCTCGACCTCGTTGGCGGCGAAGACCTCCAGCGCCGAGACCCGGGCGGGCTCGGACAGCGCGTGCGTGTCGATGCCGAGGAACAGCGGCCCCGACACGCCCTGCGCCGCGCGGTACTCGCAGATGGCCTGGCTGGTCGCCAAGATGTGATCTTCGTTGAACGCGCTCTTCAGTGCCGACCCGCGGTGCCCTGAGGTGCCGAACGCCACGCGCTGACCGGGATCGCCGGGATCCGGATGCAGCGCGTAGTAGGCGGTGACCAGCCGGGAGACGTCGACCAGGTCGGCCGGCTGAGCGGGTTGTCCTGCGCGATCATGGGTCATGGAAGCAAGCCTATGATGGGCGGAAAAACTAGAATGGAGTTCGGTAGCGATGCGGATCGGACTGTTCCTCAATGAGCCCAGGGGCGATGACCCCATCGCCGAGCTGCGCGAACGCCTGGCCGGCGCCGCCGCCGACGGTTTCGCCTCGGCCTGGATCTCCAACATCTTCGGCCTCGACGCGCTGACCGCCCTGGCCGCCGCGGGCGGCGCCGCGCCCGGCCTCGAACTCGGCACCGCCGTCGTGCCGACCTACCCCCGCCACCCGGCCGTCCTCGCCCAGCAGGCGCTGACCGCCAACGCCGCGCTCGGCGGCCGCCTGACGCTGGGCATCGGCCTGTCGCACAAGGTCGTCATCGAGAACATGTACGGCTACAGCTTCGACAAACCCGCCCGCCACATGAGCGAGTACCTGTCGGTGCTGCTGCCGCTGGTGCGCGAGGGCGAGGTCGGCTTCCAGGGCGAGACGCTCAAGGCCGACGTGCGCCTGAGCACCCCCGGGCGCGGCCTTCAGGTCCTCATCGCCGCCCTGGCCCCGCGCATGCTCCACCTGGCCGGCGCCGTGGCCGACGGCACCGTCCTGTGGATGACCGGGCCCAAGACCGTCGTCGAGCACGTCGCGCCCGCCGTGACCGCCGCCGCCGAGGAGGCCGGCCGTCCCGCGCCGCGCATCGTCTGCGCCCTGCCCGTCTGCGTCACCGACGACCCCGCCGCCGCGCGGGCGCGCGCCGAAGAGGTCTACTCGGTGTACGGCCAACTGCCCTCCTACCGGGCGATGCTCGACAAGGAGGGCGCCGGCGGCCCCGGCGACGTGGCCGTGGTCGGCGACGAGGACGCCGTCCGCGCCCAGATCGAGCGGCTCGCCGAGGCGGGCGTCACCGACTTCATCGCCTCGGAGTACTCCGGACGGGAACGTACGCGACAGTTCCTCAAGGGCCTAGTTCAATAGGGCGTACGGCGCGGCGCGGGGCCGGCCGGAGGATGGCTCAATAAGATCCGGCAAGGTGAGCGGGCGAAGCGGCAGGCAGAGCAGGACAGGCCTCGCCGCGCCGACGAAAGGGGCGCGGTGAAGCGCTTGCTGCATGGCATCGACGTGTCCAACTGGCAGGGGGCGGTGGACTGGGGCGCGCACGCCAAGTCCGGTGTCGCCTTCGCCTTCGCCAAGGCCACCGAGGGCGGAGACTGGAGCGACCGGTTCTTCCGCCGCAACTGGAACGGCATGCGCGAAAGCTGGATCGTCAGCGGCGCCTACCACTTCGGGCGGCCCAAAGGCGATCCGGCCGAGCACGCCCGGCACTTCCTGCGCACCGTCCAGGCCGCCGGCGGCCTGCGCAGGGGCGACCTGATCGCCCTCGACCTGGAGACCAACGACGGGCTGCCGCCCGACCGGGTGGCACGTTACGCGCGCCGCTGGTGCCGCTTCATCGAGCGCGAGGCGGGCGTGCGGCCGTTCATCTACACCTTCCTGTGGTTCGCCAGGTCGGGCAACTGCGCCGGCCTGGGCGAGTATCCCCTGTGGATCGCCTCGCCCCAGCAGCCGCGCGGCCGCCCGATCGTGCCGGGACCGTGGACCGCGTGGACGATTCACCAGCACTCCAACAGCCCGCTCGACCGCAACGTCTTCCACGGCAGCCGGGAGGAGCTGACCAGGCTGGGCTTCGACCCGCGATAGCATTCGGTGCACCCGTTTCATCGCCATCCAAGGGAGTCACCGTGTCAGCCGAGCTACGCATCACCCTCGCCGGAGCCGAGCGTGTGGTCGCGGCCGGCACGACGTACGGCGACGCGCTGGAGGCCGACGGCCGCTCGGTCGTCGCCGTCCGGGTCAACGGCGAGCTGCGCGACCTGGCCGCGCACGCGGTCCCCGGCGACGTGGTCGAGCCGGTCGAGGCCGGCAGCGCCGACGGTCGGGCCATCGTCCGCCACTCCGCCGCGCACGTCATGGCGCAGGCGGTTCAGGAGCTGTTCCCCGAGGCCAAACTGGGCATCGGCCCGCCGGTCGAGAACGGCTTCTACTACGACTTCGACGTCCCGCAGGCCTTCCACCCCGACGACCTCAAGCGCGTGGAGAAGCGCATGCGGGAGATCGTCAAGCAGGGGCAGCTGTTCTCGCGCCGCGTGGTCTCCGACGACGACGCGCGGGCCGAGCTGGCGGCGGAGCCGTACAAGCTGGAGCTCATCGGGCTCAAAGGCGGGGCAGCAGACGAGGAGAGCGTCGAGGTCGGCGGCGCCGAGCTGACCATCTACGACAACCTCGACCCCAAGACGGGCGAGCTGTGCTGGAAGGACCTGTGCCGCGGGCCGCACGTGCCCTCGACCAGGTCGATCCCGGCCTTCAAGCTCATGCGCACCGGCGGCGCCTACTGGCGGGGCAGCGAGAAGAACCCGCAGCTCCAGCGCATCTACGGCACCGCCTGGGAGTCCCGCGACAAGCAGGATGAATACCTCAAGCTGCTGGAGGAGGCCGAGAAGCGCGACCACCGGCGGCTCGGCGCCGAGCTCGACCTGTTCAGCTTCCCGCCGGAGCTCGGCTCCGGGCTGCCGGTCTTCCATCCCAAGGGCGGGATCATCCGCAAGGAGATGGAAGACTACATGCGCAAGCGGCAGCTGGAGGCGGGCTACGAGTTCGTCAACACGCCGCATCTGACCAAGTCATCGCTGTTCGAGACCTCCGGGCACCTGCCGTGGTACGGCGAGGACATGTTCCCGCCCTTCGAGCTCGACGGCACCGAGTACCGCGTCAAGCCGATGAACTGCCCGATGCACAACCTGATCTTCCGGGCACGCGGGCGGTCCTACCGGGAGCTGCCGCTGCGGCTGTGCGAGTTCGGCTCGGTCTACCGGTATGAGAAGTCCGGTGTGGTCCACGGCCTGACCCGCGTCCGCGGCATGACGCAGGACGACTCGCACATCTACACCACCAAGGAGCAGATGGGCGATGAGATCAAGTCGCTGCTGGCCTTCGTGCTGAGTGTGCTGCGCGACTTCGGCCTGGAGGAGTTCTACCTGGAGCTGTCCACTCGCGACGACTCCGACAAGTTCATCGGCGAGCAGGCCGACTGGGACGAGGCCACCGAGTCGCTGCGCCAGGCGGCCGAGGAGTCCGGCCTCGAGCTCGTGGCCGACCCCGGCGGCGCCGCCTTCTACGGGCCCAAGATCTCGGTGCAGGTCAAGGACGCCATCGGCCGTACCTGGCAGCTGTCGACCATCCAGCTCGACTTCAACCAGCCCCAGCGCTTCGGCCTCGAGTACCAGGCCGCCGACGGTTCGCGGCAGACGCCGGTCATGATCCACCGGGCGCTGTTCGGGTCGGTCGAGCGGTTCATGGGCGTGCTGGTCGAGCACTACGCGGGCGCGTTCCCCGCGTGGTTGTCGCCGGTCCAGGTGGTCGGCATCCCGATCGCCGAGTCGCACGTCGCCTACCTGCAGGACGTGGCCAAGAAGCTGCGCGAGCGCGGCATCCGGGTCGAGGTCGACAGCGCCGACGACCGCATGCAGAAGAAGATCAGGAACGCGCAGAAGGCCAAGGTGCCGTTCATGCTGCTGGCCGGTGACGAGGACATCGCGGCCGGCGCGGTCTCCTTCCGCTACCGCAGCGGCGAGCAGAAGAACGGCGTCCCCGTCGACGTGGCCGTCGCCGAGATCATCGACGCGGTGGAGCGCCGCATCCAGGTGTGACACGCCGGGGCCAGGCGGGAGAAGACCGGATGGAGGAGCGGGCGCGCGAGGGCGCCGTTGCGCAGCACGCGCGGCTGGCGGAGGAGCTGCACGCCTATGGGGCCAGCTTCAACGAGCTCGGGCGCCGCTTCGCCGACCGGCTCGGCATCCACCTCACCGACGCCTTCGCCCTGATGGAGATCGCCAAGGCCGAGTCGGCGGGCGCGCCGCTGTCGCCCGCCCAGCTCGGCAAGCGTGTCGCGCTGTCGTCGGGCGCGATGACGGCGCTGCTCGACCGGCTGGAGAAGCACGGCTACGTCTCCCGGGTACGCGAGCACGCCGACCGGCGCGTCGTCACCCTCTACGCGCAAGCGCGGGCGAAGGAACTGGCCGCGGAGTTCTTCGCCCCGATCGTCCGGCGGCAGGAGGAACTCCTGGGCCGCTACACCCAGGAGCAGCTCCACCACGTCGAGACGTTCCTGGCCGGGATGCGCGCCGCCATGGACGAGCAACTCGGCTGATCACCGCGGGTGGCAGTGGCCGCCGGTCGAGCGCGGCACGTCCAGCGTCGGGTTGCGGTCGAAGAAGCCGGTCGGCTTGAGCGAGAACCCGATGTGGTCCACCGGCATGACCGGCCAGTCCTCGGTGCGCGGGAAGTGCGTCACGCCGAAGGTGTGCCACAGCACGATGTCCTCGCCGTCCAGGCTCCGGTCGGCGGCGGTCCAGGCGGGCAGGCCGCCTCCGCCCGGGTGCTGGTTGATCAGGTCGCCGGCCGGGAAACGCTCGTCGTCGGCGTGCCGGGTCACCCACAGGTGGCGGGTGGCGAAGGCGGCGCGGGCGGCGATGGAGGAGGCCGGGTCGGCCAGCAGCGTCGGGCGCGGCTCCGGGATGAGCGTGTAGCCGACCGGCGCGCCCAGGCGGTTGGTGACCCGCGGGTTGACGACCTGCCAGACGCGGCCGCGCGACGGGTCGGCCAGGCGCTGGGCCTGGCTCTCCGTGGCCAGGCGGGTGACCTGGCGGGCGAAGGCGTTGCCGTACGGGTTGCCCTCGCCGATCGGCACGCTCACGGCGTCGATCTCGTCCACCGCGTTGGTGTGGCCGTCGACCGCCATGTCCAGGCGGGCGGAGAACAGGTGCTGGTGGAAGGGGGCGGCCAGGCCGGGGGCGACCTGGGCGGCGTACTCGCGGCCCTCGGGCGGGTAGGCGGAGGTGAACAGCACGCCGGTGGCCTTGCACTCACAGCCGATGGTGCCGTCCAGGTAGAGGTACCAGTAGAAGCCGTAGTCGTAGTTGCCGACGGTGGTGAAGAAGGAGATCACCAGGCGGCGCTGGCGGCGGGTCTCGTTCGAGCCGGCGAACATGTCGGAGTGCTTCCACAGCACGCCGTAGTCCTCCTCGTGCATGCAGATCGCGTTGCGGATCGTGGCGGGCTCGCCCTGCTCGTCGGCGACGACGACGTCGGTGTAGTGGATCTCACCGAGGCAGTCGCAGCCCAGTTCGAGGGAGTTGGTGAAGCGGCCGAACAGGTACTCGCCCTGGTCGAAGTAGTTCTGCCAGAACCGCACCGGTGACGGGTCGGCGTAGGGGACGACCATCTCGGCGATCGAGGCGCGGTGCACGACCGGCCGGTCGCGGCCCTGGTCGCGGAAGCTGATCTGGTGCAGCGTGAGGCCCTCGCGCACGTTGAAGCCGATGCGCAGGCTCCAGTTCTCCCAGTGCACGAGCCCGTCCTCGACGGTGAAGCTGGGGCCCTCCGGCTGGGTGATCTCGATGGGGCGAAGGCTGGTGCGGGCCGGGCCGGTGTAGTCGGGGTCCTGGAAGTTGCCGGGCTCGCGCGGCACCTCGGTCAGCTCCTCGTCGATCACCTTGACGACCGTGCCCGCGACGAGGTCGACGTAGGCGACCAGGCCGTCGACCGGGTGGGCCCACGGGTGGTCGTGCTCGTGGTCCTGGTGGAAGCCGAAGCTGCGGATGATACGGCGGCCCGACTCCTCCGGGTAGCCGTAGTGGCCGGCCGACAGCGGGCAGGCGCGTACGGTGTCCGGGGTGAGGCCGCGCCTGGCCAGCGCCTTGCCCCACGCCGGGTCGGTGTCGAGGATGCGCTGCACCGCCTCGAACTCCTCGACCATGATGGGCGGCTGGCCGGACACGGCCGGGTCGAGCTTCTCGACGTGGTCCACGACGCCGCGGGTGACCGAGACGAGCAGGGAGGAGGCGGCGCCGGTGGCCCGGTCGAGCAGCAGCACGCGCAGGCGGCGGTCCACGAGGTCGCCCGGGTTGTGGGCCAGCAGATCGGCCTTGGCGGGTTCTTCCGGGCCGAGGTAGGCGAAGCGCACGTCCTGGCCGAGGTGCCCCGCCGTACCCAGGATGCGGCGCGCGGCGTGGACCTCGTCAGCGGTGATCATCGCAAGCGGGTGCACGGTCATGGGGCACTCCTTACGTCAGAGGGACTTCCATCGTGCGCGAAATGATGTTCCCGGTGAAGTGCCGGATGCCCGGAAACGAAGGTTAAGGTCAGTCGCACGGCATCCCGATCTACGGAGACTGTGTGATCCCGCTCGTCCCCACCCCCCACCGGCTGAGCTCCGGCGGCGCCCGCCTGCGCCTCGGCCCGCACACCACGATCAGCCCCGGCGCCGGGCCGCTGCTCGCCGAACTGCGCGCCGCGACCGGGCTGCCCCTCCCCGAGCGCGAACGCGGCGCCGACCTCGAACTCACCGCCGACCCCGCGCTCGCGCCGCAGTCCTACGTCCTGGAGATCGCCGAGCGGGTCCGGGTGCGTTCCGCCGACCCCGCCGGCGCCTTCTACGGCCTGCAGACCGTGCTGAAGCTGCTGTCCGGCCGGGACCTGCCCCAGGTCACGATCGCCGACGGCCCGGCGGTCGCCGTCCGCGGCGTCATGCTCGACCTCGGCCGCCGCCACTGGGACCTCGCCTACCTGCGCCGGTTCGTGCGCCGGATCGCCTGGCTCGGCTACAACCGCCTCCAGCTCCACCTCACCGAGTGGAACGGCTTCCGCGTCCGCCTGCCCGGCTATGAGGATCTGGCCACCGAGCCCGCGTACAGCCTCGACGAGCTGGACGAGCTGATCGGCTACGCCCGTTCGCTGCGGATCGAGGTGGTGCCGGAGATCGACCTGCCCGCCCACGCCTCCCACCTCATCGCCCGCCGTCCCGAGCTGCGTCCGGCCGACGACAGCCTCAACGACGGCGCCCACTGGACCGGGTACGCCACCGACGCCTGGACGATGGACATCACCCGGCCCGCCAACCGCGAGTGGATCAAGGGCTTGCTGGCCGCGTTCTGCGCCGCCTTCGACACCCCGGCCATCCACATCGGCGCCGACGAATGGCCGGTCGAGCCCGCCCTGTCGGCCGCTCCCGCCCTGGTGGCGTACGCCCGCTCGATCCACCCGGACCACGGCCCCAGCGACGCGCTCATCGCCTTCGTCAACGAGCTCGCCCAGGTCGTCCGGGATCATGGAAAACGGCCGGAGATGTGGAACTGGTGGGAGTACGCCTCCGGCGGCACCCACCGGATCAGCCCCGCCCGCGACATCCGCCTCACCGCCTGGCCGGACACCGAGGCCGAGGTACGCGCCTTCTCCGACGACGGCTACGACGTGATCGCCGCCCCGGCCGTCAGCCACTACGTCACCCCGCGCACCGCCCCGGGCAACCGCACCGGCATCAACTACGTCACCGCCGACCCGCGCCACCTCTACCACGACTGGACACCGTCGCAGGTCACCGGTTACCAGCTGTGCGTGTGGGCCGACTGGGCCGAGGAACAGACCGACGCCTACTTCGACTGGTACGCCACCCGGCCGCTGGACGTCCTGGCCGACCGGTTGTGGGGCGGGCCGCTGCTGGGCGACGTGGATGACTACCTGGCTGTGGTGGACGCGCTGCCGTACCCGGGAAGCGCGCGGCTACGGCCGGTCGGCGAGCTGCGGCCGGTCAGTGGGGTGCGGCCGGTGGGTGAGGGGTGGCCTGTTGTTGCGGCGACCGTGCCTGCCCGCATCCGGCGTGTGCGGTTCCGGCCCGCGGTGCCCTCCGGTGCGCGGGCCGTGGGCGGGAAGTGGCCGGAGCCGGTGTGGCAGGCGCTGGACGCGGTGCGCGGGACCAGGTTCCAGGGGGCGCCCGCGGCCGATGGGCCCTGGGAGGATCTCGCGGTGGTCGAGTGGCTGCCCACCACCACCTGGAACGTGCTGGACGTCGAGGCCGGTGGGGCTTACGCGTGCCTGCGGGCGGTCGGCGCGCCCGACGGGCTGGAGATCGAGTGGTGGAGCGGGTAGCGGCGGTGGGGTTTCGCGGCCGGTTCTGTGCGGCTCGTTCTGTGCGGCACGTTCTGGGTGGCCGGTTCTGTGCGGTCGGCGGGGCGGCAGCCTCGGTGCCGTGAGGCTTGGGGGAGAGGCTGCCGCGCGGCCGTCAGGGCCTGAGCACGCTGCTTAGGCGCTCACTTGGCCAGCGGCTGCCCCTGCTTGTCCTTGAACGCGCCGACCAGGATCATGATGAAGTCGATCAGCACCCAGATGCCGAAGCCGCCGAGGGTGATGAGCTGGAGGATGCCGGTGCCGATCTTGCCGACGTAGAAGCGGTGGACGCCTAAGACGCCGAGGAAGAAGCAGAGCAGCACGGCGACGAGCCATGACCTGGTCATGATGGATCCTTCTGATGTGGGGGATGTTTCGTGCACGGGGCGCGATGGCATGGGCAGCCCGGTGCGGCGGAATCGACGAGACGATCTCCGCAGGGCCGAAACCCTAGCAAGCCGGGTGTGGGGCCGCCAGCAGTAGCGCCAGATATGTAAGACAACACGTCCAATATCCCCCACTGCACGATTTCCCCCCGCCACCACCGCCTCGCTGCGCGCCGTCCGGCCGGTGGCTGCGGCACGTGTATTGCGCGGTGAGGCTCACCCATGGTCTCGCCGCGTGTCCCGGGCAGTGGCCCCCGGTTGGCGCCCGGCCTGTGGGCGCTACATGCCTCGGGTGATAGCGGTGAGCCCTGGCGTGCGGGGGTCGGTCGGGTGAGGTGTGGGCCTGCGGATACCCGACATGTGGCCTGGGTTGTGGCCGACTGAGTGGGAGTGTGAGGGAGGTGGTTAGCGGGGGTAGAGGCGGAAGGTTACGGCGGGGCGGTCGCCGTACTGGGGGGCGCTTTCCTTGGGGAAGCGTTCGACGATGGAGCGGGCGTAGGACTCCACGTCCTCGTCTGTCAGGGCTTCGATGTAGGCGCGGTGCTCCATGAGGGAGGCGACTCCGCGCTCCAGGCCCGTGGTGACGTCGACGGCGTGGGTGGGGTCGGGGGTGCCGTTGATGGCTACCCAGCGGACGCCGTCCCAGCGCTCGCCGGCGTCCGGGAAGATCCATCGGTTTCCGGCGTCACCGGCGGCGTCCAGGACGGCACGGCCGACGGCTCGGTGGTCGGGGGTGTTCCAGATCGTGCCGCCCCAGGTGTCGTCGGGGTTGAGCGTGATCACCAGTTCCGGACGGTGCCGGCGGATCGCCGCCGCGATGTCCCGGCGCAGGGGGAGCCCGTATTCGATCACTCCGTCCTGGTAGCCCAGGAACTCCACGCTCGACACCCCGACCACGGCCGCGCTGGCCCGTTCCTCCTGCTCACGCAGCGGGCCCGACTTGGCCGGTTCGATCGAGTCGATCCCGGCCTCGCCGCTGGACACGATCACGTACGCGACCTCGCGGCCCTGGTCGGTCCAGGTGGCCACGGCGGACGCGCACCCGTACTCGAGGTCGTCGGGGTGCGCGACGATCGCGAGCGCACGAGTCCAGTCCTCGGGCATGGGCTCAAGCTGATCAACCATGCCCACACCTTAGACGCCCACCCCCCACTCCCGCGCACCCCTGCCTATCAACGGTCTCCCGTCCTCGGTCCGGCGCTCTGAGTGACGACTGGCCACGGCCGGGGGTGACGTGCCGCGTTACGGCGGCGCGGCGACATCACCGGAGGAGCGTGGTTCGGCAGAGCCCTGCCATGGTCGGCGGGAGGCGCCAAGGCGGCTTGCCGTAACGGATGGGAGGGACAGAGGGACTTACGGTGGTCGGCGGTAACGGATGGGACGGAGAGGGCCGCGACGGGTGGGACTTGTGGGTGCGGGCGTCAAGGAGAGAAAAGCCGGAAAATCAGGAGATGGGAGAGATGTCCGGTTCGGGGGTGGGGCGGGGCTCGCCGGGGAGGCGGACGTCGTCGACGGTGACGTTGACTTCGGTGACGCGCATGCCGAGCATGCGGCCGACCGTGCGGGCCACGTTGGTCTTGACCTCGGCGGCGACCTCCATGACCACGTGGCCGTACTCCACGACGATCACGAGGTTGACCGCCACCTGCCGGTCCTGGATCTCGGCGCTGACGCCCTGGTTGCCGCGGCGGGAGCCGATGCCGATCCGGTCGCGTACGGACTCGAAGGCCCTGGCCAGGTCGCCGCCCATGTCGGCCACTCCGGCGACTTCCAGGGCGGCCAGGGCGGCGACCTTTTCCACGACCTCGTCGGCTACCTTGATCCGGCCCTTCACGACGGCGGGCGTGGGCGCGGGCTCCGTCTGTTCCGTCTGTTCCGCTAATACTTCGCTCATGGGGGGATTGTGACGGATATGTGCCCCAGTTGTCCGGTAAGCCGGGGGCCTATGCTGCTACCTATGCACGATCAGGCAGGGGCCGGGGAGCCCGACAACTTCCAGCGGCTGTGGACCCCTCATCGCATGGCCTACATCAAGGGCGAGAACAAGCCGTCCGGCTCCGGTCCCGGCGACGGCTGCCCGTTCTGCGAGATCCCCAAGATGAGCGACGAGGACGGCCTGATCGTGGCGCGCGGCACCGTCGTGTACGCGGTGCTGAACCTCTACCCCTACAACTCCGGCCACCTGATGGTGGTGCCGTTCCGGCACGTCTCCGACTACGACGAGCTCGACCCGGCCGAGATGGCGGAGCTCGGTGACTTCACCCAGCGTTCGCTGCGCGCGCTGCGCAAGGCCAGCGGCGCCCAGGGCTTCAACGTCGGCATGAACCTCGGCCACGTCGCGGGGGCCGGTATCGCCGCCCATCTGCACCAGCACGTGGTGCCCCGGTGGGGCGGCGACACGAACTTCATGCCCGTCGTGGCGCAGACCAAGGTCCTGCCGCAGATGCTGCGCGACACCCGCGACCTGCTCGCCGGCGCCTGGGACGCCTGAAAACCGGCCTCAGGTGCCGCTGGTGGCCAGGTGCTCGTCGGGGTCCTTCACGGGTTCGCGGACCCCCGGCAGTACGGCGATGCCCACCGACAGCAGCAACGGGATCGCCATGGCCAGCGCCATCGACAGGATCGCCGCCCCCGAGTCGTTGACCAGCATGCCCACCACGCCGCTCACCAGCGTTCCGATCAGCCCGGCCTTCAGCGCGGGCGAGTAGGCGAAGGCGGCGGGCACCACACCCGCGGACGCCTTCTCGGGGCGCAGGATCGCGTAGATCAGGAATCCCAGCGCGGCCAGCACGATCGGCACCAGGTTGGGGTTGATGAGCGTGCTGATCATCGCCTCGAACTTGCGCCAGACCACCTCGACGGCCTCGCCGTTCAGGACCTGGCCGACGAAACGCCCGAGGTGTGACTGCTCGCTGGGCGGCCTCAGGTAGTTGGCGACCGCGAAGGCCGTGACCGCCAGCCCGCCCGCCACGCAGAACAGCGCCAGCTTCAGCACCGAGATCCGCTTGCCCAGGATGAGCAGGGCGGTCACCGCGATGCCCGGCACGAAGGCGATGACGCCGCCGAAGTCGCTGCCGAGCCCCGAGCCGCCCAGCACCATGGCGAACGCGCCCAGCACCGCCACGACGGCGGCCCCGATCTTGCCGGGGAAGCGGTGGGCGATCACGGTCGTTGTCAGCAGCGTGCCGGTGGCCAGCAGCGCGAACGGGATGTTGCCGAGGCCGTAGTAGCGGGCGCCCTGCTCGGCGCTGAAGCCCATGAAGCTGTTGAGCTGCAGCGTCGTGCCGGTCAGCAGGTCACCGGCGAGCGTCAGCGTGGTGACGCCGGCGACCACGGCCAGCGGGCCCAGCGGGTGGCGCCGCCACGGGCCGGCCAGCGCCAGCACGGTCAGCGCGGCCCAGAAGGCGGCCATCCCGCCGAACAGTTCCACGTGCGACGACCACGGCAGCAGGTTCACCAGGAACGAGGTGACCGGGAGCGCGGCCAGGGCGACCGCGGCCAGCCGTACCCAGGAAAGGCCCTTGCGGCGGCGCAGCAGCAGGAAGGCGAGCACGTAGAACAGGACCTGGAGCACGGCCAGGACCGTGAAGTAGGGGCCCTTGACCGAGCGCATGGTCTGGGCGCTCTCGTCGGCGTCGGCCATGTGCCGCGGGGTCGCGCCCGTGGCTCCCGTCTCCCACAGCTGCCCGATGATCGTCGCCGGTACGGCCACGCCCAGCTTGGTCAGCACGGTGGTGGTCAGGTCGGGCAGGATCGAGATGTCGTCGCGCCGGGTGGAGGCGGCGCCCAGCTCGCGGCCCGCCGCGTCCGGCTCGCTCAGCATCGCCGCCCGCAGGTGCGGGACGCTGCCGTGGTCGGAGACGCCCGCCAGCATCACCGTGGTGCCGGGCGGGAGGATCGACAGGAGCGCTTCGGCCTTGGCGTCGGCCAGGTGCAGGGCGTTGCGGCGGTCCTCGGCGCTGAGCAGGTCGGGCACCCGCGCGATGCGGCCGCCGGGCAGGTAGGGGCGGATCAGGTCGTCGACGTCCATGGCGACGAGCTGGGCGCTCTGCAGGTCGGCCGTCTTCACCTGCAGCGGCGAGGAGCGGTAGACGGGCACCGCGCCGGTGGTGTCGGCCAGCGCCAGCGCGGCTCCGGGGCCGATCGCGATCGTGGAGGTGCCCGCCTTCTTCAGCGTCTCGCCCAGCGCGCCGGCGTTCTTCTGCTTGCCCACGTCGATGAGGGAGCGGAAGCCGGGGACGACCGCGCCGGCGCCGCGCTGCTCCGGCACCGGCGGGGCGCCGCAACTGCCGCCGGAGGCGGAGCGGATGCCCGCCGAGACGGTCAGCCAGCCGTCGTAGGGACAGGTGACGCTGCCCACGGTCCGGACGGACATCGACCCGATCGCGCTGTTCTGGGAGAGCTTGAAAAGGTTGGGGGTGTCCTGCTGGGTGATGTCGTTCCAGTGCAGACCGGGGATCCCGATCAGCGCCACCCGCGCGGCGGGAGGTGGGGCCGCCAGTCCCGCGGGGGCGAACGCCCCCGCCAGCAGCAGCTGACCCATCAGCATGGTCACGATGACCAGCGCCCGCCTCACCGTATGTCCTCCCGCGGTAGAGCCCGTGTGTGGCACGACATAGTCTCACGCATCGCCGGACCACGCGGGCTCACCGCAGGAGCCGGGCGAGGTCAGACCGGGGCGACCGTGACCTTCACTGGCTTCGACTCGTTGTGGAGGCGGTCCAGCGAGGTGATCAGGTACGTGCCCGGCCGCGCCGCCGCGAAGGACGGGGCGGTGACGACCGCGGCCAGGCTGCGGGCGTCGGCGCCCTGGCAGGCCTCGCCCTTGTCGGGGACCCGGTAGACCGCGTACGCGCGGGCGCCGGGCGAGGCGGTCCAGGTCAGGGTGCCGCCACTCGCCTTGGCTCCGGCGGGCTTGGCCGGGGCCTGCCCGCCGCGCTCCTTGATGAGGGGCAGCAGGGCGGGGCGCGCGTAGTGGTCGGCGGCGACCTTGTCGATGGCCTTCAGCGGGTTGGTCAGGAACTGCTTGGCGCTGAAGTAGACGTCGCCGTCGATCTGGGGATGCCTGCGGTTGAGCGTGAGGTGGGCCGACAGCTCGCCGGGCCTGGTCCAGGCCTTGTCGTCCTTGGCGCCGACGCGGTAGAGGGCCTGGCCGATGTAGAGGTCGACGCCGGTGCCCTTGACCTCCTTGGCCCACCAGGGGGCCAGCGCCTTGTAGTCGGCGACCTTGAGCCCGCGCGGCCAGTACAGCTGCGGCATCACGTAGTCGACGGTGCCGTTCTTGATCCAGTGTCGCGCGTCCGCATAAATCGAGTCATAGGCCGACATGCCGGAAGTGGCGGAGCCGGTCGGGTCCTGTGCCTTGTTGCGCCAGATGCCGAACGGGCTGATGCCGAACTTCACCGGCGACCGGGTCTCGTGCACCGCCTTGTCGACCTGGGCGATGAGCTTGTTGACGTTGTCACGCCGCCAGTCGGCGAGGTTCTTGCCCGAACGATACTTCGCGAAGGCGGCCTTGTCGTTGAACGTGCCGCCCTCGCCCGGATACGGGTAGAAGTAGTCGTCGAAGTGGACCCCGTCCACGTCGTAGCGCTTGACCACGTCGGTGATGACCTTGGTGACGTGCTCGCGCACCTGGGGCAGGCCCGGGTTGTAGTAGAGGCGGTCGCCGTACTTGACGATCCAGTCGGGGTGCACGCGCGCCGGGTGGCCGGCCGGCAGCTTGGCGGCGTTGGCGTCGTAGGAGGCGCGGTAGGGGTTGAACCAGGCGTGGAACTCCATGCCCCGCTTGCGCGCCTCGTCGATGAGGAACGGCAGCGGGTCCCAGCCGGGGTCCTTGCCCGCGGTGCCGGTCAGGTACTGCGACCAGGGCTCGAGCGAGGACTTGTACAGCGCGTCGGAGGCCGGGCGGACCTGGACGAAGACCGCGTTGAGCCGCCGCTTGGCCGCGGCGTCGAGGATCTTCACGTACTCGGCCTTCTGCCGGTCCGGGCTCAGCCCGGTGCGCGAGGGCCAGTCGATGTTGCGCACGGTGGCGATCCAGACGCCCCGCAGCTGCCGCTTGGGATAGCGCGCGTCGGGCGTGCAGGCGGCGGGTGCGGCGGCCGTGGTGGCCTTCTTCGCCGCGCCACTGGCGGTCTTCTCCGCGGTCCCCGGCCCAAGGGCGTAGGCGGCGCCGGCGGTGACGACGGCGATCGTGACGGCGGCAAACAGAGGTCGTCCGGTTCGCATGGTTCCTCAGTCTGGCATCGCCACTGACGTGCTTTGGCCCAAAAAACGAAATGGATTCGTGATGATTGTGTGACTGTTGGTACGGCCGTGCCGCGTGTGACGGCGGCCGGCCGTACCAACAGACACACCGAGCCTCACTCGGCGGCGGCCAGTTTGCCCGCCAGGTGCGACGGCAGCGGCTCGTAGCGCAGGAAGGTGCGCGTGAACATGCCGGTGCCGTGCGACATCGACCGCAGGTCGATGGCGTAGCGGACGAGCTCCAGTTCGGGGACCTCCGCCTTGACGAGGGTGCGGCCGGTGCCCACGGGTTCGGTGCCGAGTACCCTGCCGCGCCGCGACGACAGATCGGACATGACGGAGCCGACGTAGTCGTCGGCCACCAGGACCGCGAGCTCGTCGACGGGTTCGAGCAGGAGGGTCGGCACCTTCGTCGCGGCCTCCTTGAGCGCCAGCTGCCCGGCGATCTGGAAGGCCATGTCGGAGGAGTCGACCGAGTGCGCCTTGCCGTCGTAGAGGGTGACGCGGACGTCGACCATCGGGTACCCGGCCACGACGCCCCGCTCCATCTGGGCCCGCACGCCCTTTTCGACGGAGGGGATGAACTGCCGGGGCACCACGCCGCCCACGATCTTGTCCACGAACTCGAAACCCCCGCCGGAGGGCAGGGGCTCGACCTGCAGATGGCAGATCGCGTACTGGCCGTGGCCGCCGGTCTGCTTGACGTTGCGGCCCATGGCCTTGCATTGTCCGCCGAAGGTCTCGCGCAGCGGCACGCGTAGTTCTATCCGTTCGACCTCGACGCCGTGCCGTTTGGCCAGGCGGTCGAGCAGCACGTCGGTGTGGGCCTCTCCCATGCACCACAGGACGAGCTGGCGGGTCTCGGCGTTGTTCTCCAGTCTCAGCGTCGGGTCCTCGGCGACCAGGCGGCCCAGGGCCTGCGAGAGCTTGTCCTCGTCGGCCTTGGACTTGGCCTGGATGGCGACGGGCAGGAGCGGGTCGGGCATCGTCCAGGACGTCATGAGCAGCGGGTTGTCGACCTCGGAGAGCGTGTCCCCGGTCTCGGCGCGCGACAGCTTGGCGACCGCGACGATGTCGCCGGCCACGCCCTTGGCCACGCCGCGCTGCTGCTTGCCCAGCGGCGAGGTGAGCGTGCCGATGCGCTCGTCGACGTCGTGATCCTCGTGCCCGCGGTCGGCCAGGCCGTGGCCGGAGACGTGGACGGTCATGTCCGGGCGCAGGGTGCCGGAGAAGACGCGGACGAGGCTGATGCGGCCCACGTAGGGGTCGGAGGTGGTTTTGACCACTTCGGCCACGAGCGGGCCGTCGGCGTCGCAGGTGATGCCGTTGACCTGTTTGCCGTCGAGGGTGGTGATCTCGGGCATCGGGTGCTCGGCCGGGGCGGGGAAGCCCTGGGTGATGATCTCCAGGAGCTCGATCGCGCCGATGCCGGTCCCCGAGCACAGGACCGGGTAGAAGCTGCCGCGGGCGACCGCCTTCTCCAGGTCCTCGATGAGGACCTTGGTGTCGATCGGCTCGCCTTCGAGGTAGCGCTCCATGAGCGACTCGTCTTCGCTCTCCTGGATGATGCCCTCGATGAGCGAGTCCCGGTGCTCGGCGATCTGCGCCTCGTACTCCGGGCCCGGTTCCTTCTCCGAGCGGTTGCCGGTGGCGTAGTTGAAGAATTTCTGCGACAGCAGCCCGATGAGTCCGTTGACGTGCCCGTTGGTGATGACGGGCAGGTAGAGGGGGGCCACGCCGTCGCCGAAGACGTCCTGGCAGGTGGCCAGGACCTCGTCGAAGTCGGCCCGTTGATGGTCGATCTTGGTGATGACCACCGCTCTCGGCATCCCGACCTGGGCGCACTCCTCCCAGAGCATCTGCGTCAGGCCGTCGACGCCCTCGGAGGCCGAGACCACGAACAGGGCGGCGTCCGCGGCGCGCAGCCCGGCGCGCAGGTCCCCGACGAAGTCGGCGTATCCGGGGGTGTCCAGAAGGTTGATCTTGATGTCGTTGTAGACCAGGGGCGCCAGTGCGAGGTTCACCGAACGTTGCTGGCGTACCTCGACCTCGTCGAAGTCGGTGACCGTGTTGCCGTCCTCGACCCGGCCGGTGCGCTGGATGGTGCCCGTCGCCGCCAGCAAGTGCTCGACCAGGGTCGTCTTGCCCGCTCCTGAATGGCCGACCAGCACGACATTGCGTATGGCGTCCGCACTGTCGGCCGTGGGTGCCCTGCCCGCGGCTCCCGCATGGCCGCCGGGATTCTTTTCTGCCACATTGCCTCCCGCGTCGTTGGGTGGGGGTTCCAACGCCGCGCCCGCGCGGAAGGGTTCAGAAACCGCATGGACGCGGTGTGTTCACCAAATACCCCTGTGGCGAATATCACAAGGGGGGTGAGGCAAAGAAAGTCCAGCGGGCTCTTATGGCCTACGATCGGAGCGCGATGCTGAAACTCCTGCGCCCGGCCATGACCCGGATCCTCACCCCGCTGGGCAGGGCCCTCGTCCGCCGCGGGATCGGCCCTGACGCCGTCACCGCGATCGGCACGCTCGGCACCGTGGTGTCGGCCCTGTTCTTCTTCCCGATGGGCATGCTCACCGCGGGCGCCCTGGTGATCACCGTGTTCGTGCTGTTCGACCTGCTCGACGGCGTGGTGGCGCGCCTGGGCGGCAGCGGCGGCACGAAGTGGGGGGCCTTCCTCGACTCCACGCTCGACCGGGTGGCCGACGCGGCCATTTTTGGTGGTTTGACCCTCTATTTCGCGATTGAGGGCAATATCACCATGGTGGCGGTCACGTTGTTCAACGTGGTCGCCGGCGTGCTGGTGTCCTATGCCAAGGCGCGGGCCGAGGGGCTCGGCATCGAGTGCGACGTCGGCCTCGCTGAGCGGCCGGAGCGGCTGGTCGTCGGGCTGGTGGCGGCGTGCTTCTGGTTCGTCCCCTACGTGCTGGCGATCGGCATGTGGGTGCTGGCCGTGGCCAGCGCGATCACCGTGGTGCAGCGGGTCGTGCACGTCTACCGACAGTCGGGGGTGTCATGAGCGAGAAGACGTCCGTCGCCGACCGGGCGGTGGCCGCCGGGTTCGCCGCGGGGTGGACGCTGGTGCCGTACCTGCCGAAGAAGCCGACGGCGGCGGCCTTCCGCTTCATGGCCGACCGGGTCTGGCGCAAGCGGGGCAAGTCGGTGCGCCGCCTGGAGTCGAACCTGAGCCGGGTCACCGGCCTGCCGGTCGGCGGCGCGGAGCTGGGCGAGCTCACCCGTCAGGGCATGCGCTCCTACTTCCGCTACTTCCACGAGATCTTCCGGCTGCCGTCCATGGACCGTGCCGAGGTGGTCAGGCGTACCCACGTGACCGGCGCCGAGCACGTCCACGACAACGTGGCCGCCGGCCGCGGCGTGGTGCTCGCGCTGCCGCACATGGGCAACTGGGACCAGGCGGGCGCGTGGCTGGTCGGGGTCGGGCATCCGTTCACGACCGTGGCCGAGCGCCTCAAGCCCGAGTCGCTGTTCCGCCGTTATGTAGCCTTCCGCGAGGGTCTCGGCATGGAGGTGCTGCCGCTCACGGGCGGTGACGGCCACAACTTCGGAACCCTGGCGACGCGGGTACGGCGGGGCGGGGTCGTCTGCCTGCCCGCCGAGCGCGACCTGACCAAGAGCGGCGTCGAGGTGCGCTTCTTCGGGGCCACCACGAAGGTGCCCGCCGGGCCGCCGCTGCTGGCCGTGCAGACCGGATGCGCCCTGCTGCCCGCCATCGTCTACTTCCACGGCGACGACTGGGGGATCGACATCCACCCCGAGGTGCCGGTGCCCGGCGAGGGCACCCGCCAGGAGAAGGTGGCCTCGGTCGCGCAGGGGCTGGCGGACGTGTTCGAGAAGGGGATCGCGCAGCACCCGGAAGACTGGCACATGCTGCAGCGACTGTGGCTGGAGGACCTGACGCGATGAGAATCGGCATCGTCTGCCCCTATTCGTGGGACATGCCGGGTGGCGTCAAACAGCACATCGACGACCTGGCGCAGGCGCTGATCGCGCAGGACCACGAGGTGTCGGTGATCGCGCCGGCCGCCGACGACGACGAGCTGCCGCCGTACGTGACCGGGGCGGGCCGGGCGATCCCGGTGCCGTACAACGGGTCGGTGGCGCGGATGTCGTTCGGGTTCATCTCGGCGGCGCGGGTGCGCAGGTGGGTGCGCGACGGCGGGTTCGACGTGCTGCACATCCACGAGCCGCTGATCCCGAGCCTCGGGGTGCTGGCCTGCTGGGCGGCCAAGGGGCCGATCGTGGCCACGTTCCACGCCTCCTTCACCCGCTCGCGGGCGATCGCGGTGGCCGAGCCGCTGCTGCGCAGCGCGCTGGAGAAGCTCCACGGGCGCATCGCGGTCTCCGACGCGGCACGCAAGAGCCTGGTGGAGCAGTTCGGCGGGGACACGGTGCTGATTCCCAACGGGGTGACGGTCGCGCGCTACACGGAGGCGGAGCCGCTGGACGGCTGGGGTCCCGACGGCTCGACGATCGGCTTTCTCGGGCGGGTGGACGAGGAGCGCAAGGGCCTGCCGATCCTGATGGAGGCGCTGAAGTCGATCCCGGACGCCAAGCTGCTCATCGCCGGGCCCGGCGAGGTGAAGGTGCCCAAGGAGCTGCGTGACCGGGTGACGGTGCTGGGCATGGTGAGCGAGGCGGACAAGATCCGCGCGTACCACTCGGTGGACGTCTTCTGCGCGCCGAACACGCGCGGGGAGAGCTTCGGCATCGTGCTGGCCGAGGCGATGGCCTCGGGGGCGACCGTGCTGGCCAGCGACATCCCGGCCTTCCGCCGGGTACTGGGCGAGGGGCAGGCGGGCGCGCTGTTCAGGAACGGCGACCCCGCCTCGCTGGCCGAGGAGGCGCGGGCGCTGCTGGCGGCGCCGGAACGGCGGGCCAAGCTGGCCGCCGAGGCGCTGGTGGCGGTGCGCAAGTACGACTGGTCGACGGTGGCACGGGACGTGGTGCGGGTGTACGAGACGGTGACGGCGGGCGGCGCCGGCCGGGTGGAGGAGGACGCGTCGTGACCTCCACGGTGATCATCCTGATCGTGGGCATCGTCGTGGTGCTCACGGCCGTCTACATCTCCTGGCGGGCCGGTCGGCTGGACCGCCTGCACATCCGGCTGGAGCTGGCGGGGCAGGCGCTGGACGCGGCGCTGCTGCAGCGCCGCTCGACGGTGCTGCTGATGGCCGGTTCACGCATCCTCGACCCGGCCACCTCGCTCATGCTGGCCACCGCGGCCCAGGAGGCCAGGATCGCCGGTCCCGAGGAGCGGGAGCGGGCCGAGAGCGACCTGTCGCGCACGATCCGCGCGGTGGTGGACCAGGACCGTTTCCGGGAGAAGCTGGCCGAGGCGCCGGGCGGCGCGGACCTGCTGGAGGAGCTCGACGCGGTGGTGACCAAGGTGGTCTACTCGCGCCGCTTCCACAACAACGCGGTCGGTGTCACGCGTACGGCCCAGCAGCGCTGGCTGGCCAAGACCCTGCGCCTCGCGGGTCACACCGATTTTCCCCGATTTTTCGAGATTGATGATGATCCGCCGAAGAGTATGGCAACTGAATGACCGAATTTGTTCATCGCCGGTAAGCTTCGTCCGTTCTAGGAGCTAAAGGCGGAGGAGTGGACAGGTGCGGCTACCGCGGATGATCACCGTGACGCTGGCGGGAACGGCGGTCTTGCTGCCGGTCGCGGCGTGCTCGTCGGAAAAGCCCGCCCCTCCCGCGGCGCCCCAGGCCGCCACGACCGCCCCCAGTGACACACCGGACGCCGGTCCCGGCCATCCGTTCACCGGGCTGCCGGACGAGGCGCGCAAGCCCGTACTGGCGGTGAAGATCGAGAACACCGCGGCCGGAAAGCCGCAGATGGGCCTGAAGAGCGCGGACATCGTCTACGTCGAGCAGGTCGAGGCGGGGCTGACCCGGCTCATGGCCATCTTCTCCTCGAAGATCCCGGCCAAGGTGGGCCCCGTGCGCAGCGCCCGCATCTCCGACCTGCACATCGCGCCGCAGTTCGGCAAGCCCGCCTTCGCCTACTCCGGCGCGCAGACCAAGATGCTGCCGCTGATCGCCGAGGCGTCGCTGTTCGACGTCGGCGACACCAGGAACGGCGCCGCCTACTTCCGCCAGCCCGGCCGCTTCGCGCCCTACAACCTGTTCGCCAACACCAAGAAGCTGCTGTCGGCCGCGCCCAAGGCGTCCAAGGCCAAGGACATCGGCCTCACCTTCGGCGACGCCCCGGCCGAGGGCGGCGTGGACAAGAAGTCGTGGACGGTGCGCTGGCCGGCGGCGCGCCTCACCTTCAACTGGTCCGACGCCAAGAAGCAGTGGATGATCTGGCAGGACGGCAAGAAGAACATGGCGGCCGAGGGCGGGCAGCTGAGCGCGCCGACCATCGTGATCCAGTACACCAAGACGGTCCGGTCGCAGTTCCACGACAAGAACCAGAGCTACACGCCGCTCGTGCACAGCACCGGCAAGGGCTCGGCGATCGTGCTGCGGGACGGCAAGGCGTACAAGGCCAAGTGGGAGCGGGAATCGGAGGAGTCGGGCACGACGTTCACCACTGCGGAGGGTGAGCCGATGAACTTCGCGCCGGGTCAGGTGTGGATCGCGCTGGCCAGCCGCAAGCCCGTCACTCCCTGACCGCCTGCCGACGTTTGGGCGGGCCGTACAAAAGAGCGGACAAATCCTGACATGGTGGCATGTCGGGGGAGGGGCGCTCCAGGACCTACGATGGGCTTGATAGCTTACCGTTCGCCCAGGCGGGTGCGCCGGGGCGAAAGCCGTCCGAGAGCCCGTATGTGTTCGCGCAGGCGGACCAGCCGAGAGAGCCCGTGAGGAAGACCGTGTCCAGCAGCACGCCAGAAACCACTGCCGTCACCGGAACCGCCCGCGTCAAGCGCGGCATGGCCGAGATGCTCAAGGGCGGCGTCATCATGGACGTCGTCACCCCTGAGCAGGCGAAGATCGCTGAGGACGCCGGCGCCGTCGCCGTGATGGCCCTTGAGCGCGTGCCCGCCGACATCCGCGCCCAGGGCGGCGTCTCCCGGATGAGCGACCCCGACATGATCGAGGGCATCATCAGCGCCGTCTCGATCCCCGTGATGGCCAAGGCCCGCATCGGCCACTTCGTGGAGGCGCAGCTCCTCCAGGCGCTCGGCGTGGACTACGTCGACGAGTCGGAGGTCCTGACCCCGGCCGACTACGCCAACCACATCGACAAGTTCCGCTTCACGGTGCCCTTCGTCTGCGGCGCCACCAACCTCGGCGAGGCCATGCGCCGCATCACCGAGGGCGCGGCCATGATCCGCTCCAAGGGCGAGGCCGGCACCGGCGACGTCTCCAACGCCGTCACCCACATGCGCACCATCCGGGGCGAGCTCAAGCGGCTGACCACGCTGCCCGAGGACGAGCTGTACGTGGCGGCCAAGGAACTGCAGGCCCCGTACGAGCTCGTCGCCGAGGTCGCCAAGACCGGCAAGCTGCCCGTCGTGCTGTTCACCGCGGGCGGCATCGCGACCCCGGCGGACGCGGCCATGATGATGCAGCTCGGCGCCGAGGGCGTCTTCGTGGGCTCGGGCATCTTCAAGTCCGGCGACCCGGCCAAGCGCGCCGCCGCCATCGTCAAGGCCACCACCTTCTTCGACGACCCCGACGTCGTGGCCAAGGTCTCGCGCGGGCTGGGCGAGGCCATGGTCGGCATCAACGTCGACGAGATCCCGCAGCCCCACCGCCTGGCCGAGCGCGGCTGGTAGAGCGTCGAACGCGGCCCCGCTCCCCGGCCGGGGAGCGGGGCCGCGCCGTGCCTACGAGCTCTGGCGCGCGAACTGGCTCAAGGCCCCGCGCCAGATCCAGTGCCAGCGCCGCGGCGATCACCGCGGTCCACCGTCGTGTACGGGCGGTTGCCGGCACGTTGCGCTCCCTTCGTCGGTCCGACGATCGGCGAGGCTCCGGCTGCGGGGGAAGGCGTCCTGAGTTATCCGGACAAGCCGTACAGATTGAGCCAGTATCGTCGGGGGTGGTGCGGCCACCGAGATCCTGAGGGTGCTTGATGCAGGTACGTCCGCTTCGCTCGTCCGATCCTCGAGAAGTACACGGGTACGCGCTGCGCGGCAGGCTGGGCGAGGGCGGCCAGGGCACCGTATACCTCGGCGCCGCCGCGGACGGCTCACTGGCAGCGGTCAAGGTGCTGCACGCCCGCCTCACCGAGGACGGCGAGGCCAGGCGCTACCTGCACCGCGAGCTGAACGCCCTGCGGCGGGTCGCCTCCTTCTGCACGGCGCGCGTGCTGGCGGCCGACCCCGACGCGGATCCGCCGTACGTGATCAGCGAGTACATCGACGGGCCCTCCCTGCAGGAGGTGATCCGCGGGCGCGGCGTCATGGCGGGGGCCGAGCTCGACCGGCTGGCCGTCGCGACCGCCACCGCGCTCGGCGCCATCCACGCGGCGGGCGTCGTGCACCGCGACTTCAAACCGGCGAACGTGCTGCTGGCCGCCGACGGCCCGCGTGTCATCGACTTCGGCATCGCCCGGCCCATGGACGCCACCGCCGCCACCGTCAGCTCCGCCGTCGGCACCCCGGCGTACATGGCGCCCGAGCAGTTGTCCGGGCATCCGGCCGGGCCGCCGATGGACATGTTCGCGTGGGCGTGCACGATGGCGTACGCGGCCAACGGCCGCCCGCCGTTCGGTGACGAGACGCTGCCCCTGGTCATCAACCGGATCCTCAACGCCCAGCCCGACCTGGGGCGGATGGACGGGCGGCTGCGCGGGTTCGTGGCCGCGTGCCTGGAGAAGGACCCCGCGCGGCGGCCGTCGGCCAGGCAGGTGCTGCTCGGGCTGATGGAGCAGGCGCCGAGGGGGACGCTCCCGCCCCCGCCGCCCCGCGCCCAGCCGATCGCGGGCGGACCGCCCCCGCCCAGGCCGGGGTTCGGGTCCTCGCCGCCGCCGAGGCCGGTGCACGGGCCGCCGTCGCTGCCGCCGCGGCCGCCCGGCCAGACCCGGCCGGGCAGCAGGACGGCCAGGGTGACGGTGGGCGCGGCGGTGGCGGCGGTGCTCGTGCTGGGGTCGGCGACGGCGGTCTACGTCGCCACCAGGCCGGACACCACGGGCATCCGGGTGACCACGACCACCACCCCGGTCGCGAGCCCGAGCCCCAGTACGAGCCCCAGTACGAGCCAGGACACCGGTACGCCCGTCGGCGACGTGACCCGTTCGCCCCGGCTGGGCCTGGAGGTCTGGCAGGACGACAAGCCGGTGGCCCTGTCGCTCGACGACCTCGACTCCCCGGTGACCGTGGCCCAGCTCAAGGCGGCGCCGTTCGAGCTGCGCTTCCCGAAGCTCGCCGAAGGGCGGGCGCTGCAGGTCTGCGCGTGGACCGGCAAGTCGGTCTTCTCCATCGAGGACGGGGCCAAGGTCGACAGCCACCCGTGCTTCCGCCCCGGAACCGGCGTCGCCGACTACGAGTACGGCTCGGGCACGCTGTACCTGAACGACAACGACGGCCACAACTACCTGGCCGGCAACCGGGTCGCCGCGCAGTCGCCCACCCAGGACAAGGTGTTCGTCTCCAAGATCTTCCGCGACGGGGCGGACACGCCGCTGGCCGGCTTCGCCGGGACGCTGTACCTGGCCGCCTTCATCGACCTGAACGGCGACAAGGCGTTCAAGCGGGCGGGTGAGGGCGAGTACGACTACCTCACGCTCAAGATCACCCGCTGACCGGCAAGCTTTGGGCAAAGACAGGGATTTGTCGGACTACGTCGACTGATGTGGAGGAATGACCACCCAGGTGGACGGGGGTGGGCGATGACGGCCGGGGAGGCACAGGCGGCGGCCCGGAAGCTGTCGCTGCCGACGCTGACCGCGATGGTGGTCGGGTCGATGGTCGGCGCCGGGGTCTTCTCGCTGCCGCGCAACTTCGCGCAGGCCACCGGGGTGCTCGGGGCGCTGATCGCGTGGGCGGTGGCCGGGGCCGGGATGCTCATGCTGGCCTTCGTCTTCCAGACGCTGGCCGTACGCAAGCCTGACCTGAACGCCGGCGTGTACGCCTACGCCAAGGCCGGGTTCGGCGAGTTCCCGGGATTCCTGTCGGCGTTCGGCTACTGGGCCAGCGCCTGCGTGGGCAACGTCACCTACTGGGTGCTGATCAAGTCCACGCTGGGCGCGACCATCCCCGGTTTCGGCGAGGGCGACACGATCCTGGCCGTGGTCATCAGCGCGGTGGGCGTGTGGGCGTTCCACTTCATGATCGTGCGCGGGGTGCGCGAGGCGGCGGCGATCAACCGGATCGTCACCGTCGCCAAGCTCGTGCCGATCGTGCTGTTCATCGTGATCGTCGCCATCGCCCTCAAGTCGGCCACCTTCTCCGCGAACTTCCTCGGCACGACGGGCGGCCTGTTCGACCAGGTCAAGGCGACGATGCTGGTGACCGTCTTCGTCTTCCTCGGCGTCGAGGGCGCCAGCGTCTACTCCCGTTACGCGCGCCGCCGCGAGGACGTCGGCCGTGCCACGGTGCTGGGCTTCGTCAGCGTGCTCGCGCTGTTCGCCGCGGTGTCGATCTTCTCGTACGGCGTGCTGCCCCAAGGCGAACTGGCCCAGATCCGCCAGCCGTCCGTGGCCGGGGTGATGGAGTCGGTCGTGGGCCCCTGGGGCTCGGTGTTCATCAGCGCCGGCCTGATCGTCTCGGTGCTCGGCGCGTACCTGGCCTGGACGCTGATGGCCGCCGAGGTGCTGTTCGTGGCGGCCGGGGACGACGACATGCCGCGCTTCCTGCGGCGGGAGAACCGGCAGGGCGCCCCGGTGGCAGCGCTGGTCATGACCGGCATCCTGATCACCGCGGTGCTGGCCGTCACCCTGTGGTCGGATGACGCGTTCACGTTCACGCTGAAGCTGTGCAGTTCGCTCTCGCTGGTGCCGTACCTGCTCGCCGCGGGCTACGCGCTCAAACTGCGCGGCACCGCCGGGCAGGTGACCGTGGCGGCGCTGGCCGTCGTCTACACCGCCTTCCTGATCTTCGCCGCGGGGCTGGAGTTCCTGCTGCTGTCGTGCATCATCTACGCGCCCGGCACGATCCTGTTCGTCATGACCAGGCGCGAGCGGGGCCGGCGCGCGTTCACGCCGCCGGAGCTGATCCTGTTCGTCCTGGTCGCCGCCGGGGCGGTCGTCGGCGTCGTCGGCCTGGCCGCGGGCTGGATCACCATCTGAGAAGGAGGAAGCCATGACGCTGGGTGTGCATTCCGAGGTCGGGATGCTGCGCAAGGTCATCGTGCACCGGCCGGAGCTGAGCATGAGACGCCTCACCCCTGCCAACAACGACCGGCTGCTGTTCGACGACATCCTCTGGGTCGAGCAGGCACAGCGCGAGCACGACGCCTTCGTGGCGATGATGCGCGGGCGCGGCATCGAGGTCTTCGACCACCAGCGGTTGCTGGCCGAGGCGCTGGAGTCGCGCTTCGACGCCAAGCAGCACGCCATCGACCAGGCCGTCACCCACCTGACCGTCGGTCCCGCCCTGGTCGACACCATCCGCGAGACGCTGGCCGGGTGGAGCGGCGAGAAGCTGGCCACCCATCTCATCGGCGGCCTCACCAAGCAGGAGTACGGCACCGCCGCCCTGGACGAGAAGTCACTGGTGGCCGCCGCGGCGCGGCCGGGGGAGTTCATCCTGCCGCCGCTGCCGAACTCGTTGTACCAGCGCGACCCCTCGGCCTGGCTGTACGGAGGCGTCTCGCTGAACCCGATGTACTACCACGCCCGCCTCCTGGAGACCATGAACCAGTCGACCATCTACCACTACCACCCGATGTTCACCGAGGAGCGCTTCGCCTTCTGGTACCCCGACGCGGGCGAGGACGACCGCTTCCACGAGGAGGACTACGGCACCGCCGCCATGGAGGGCGGCGACATGATGCCCATCGGCAACAAGACCGTCGCCATCGGCCTGTCCGAGCGCACCACCGCCCGCACCGTCGAGCACATCGCGCTGTCGCTCTTCGCCGCGGGCGCCGCCGAGCGGGTGATCGCGGTCAACATCCCCAAACGCCGCTCCTACATGCACCTCGACACCGTCTTCACCTTCCTGGACGCCGACAAGGCCACCGCCTATCCGCCGTTCCTGGAGACCGCCACCACGTACTCGCTGCGCCCCGGCGACAAGCCGGCCACGCTGGACGTGCGCCGCGACGCCTCCTTCGTCGGCGCCCTGGAGGAGTCGCTCGGGATCGGCCGGCTGGAGGTGATCCCGACCGGCGGCGACGACTACCAGCAGGCCCGCGAGCAGTGGGACTCCGGCAACAACTTCTTCGCCCTCGCGCCCGGGGTCGTGGTCGGCTACCACAAGAACCAGTTCACCAACCGCAAGCTGCGCGAGCACGGGGTCGACGTCATCGAGATCGAGGGCTTCGAACTCGGCAAGGGCCGCGGTGGCGCCCACTGCATGACCTGCCCGATCGAACGCGACGCCGTCTGAACCTCCCCCCGGGAGGAAAGCCATGAGAATCGTCCTGATCTGCGCCACCTTGCTGCTGGCCACCGCCTGCTCCTCGGGCAACCAGCCCGACTGGTGGCGTACCAACCAGACCGACGGCCAGGTCGGCCCGGTCCGGCTCGTGCACGTCAACATCGAGGCGCCGCCCATGGACGAGCAGAAGCCCGGCGGCACGCTGCCGCTCTACCTGACGCTGTTCAACGACGCGGCCGTCGAGCAGGTCTTGGACGCGGTGAGCACCGTGGAGGCGAAGAAGGTCGTCTACCGTGCGGGCTCGGGCGCGCCCATGGAGCGCATGCGGGTGGTCGTCCCGCCGAAGGGGGAGCTGTCCCTGCAGAAGGGGGACGGCCGGCCGTACCTGGAACTGGTGGGCACGAACCGGCAGCTCGGCAACACCACGATCCCCGTGACCTTCCGCTTCCCCACGGCGGGGACGGTCACCATCCGGGTGCCGGTACGGGCGGGCCGGCCGTCGCCGTCGTGAGCCATTGAAGAACAAGATTCCAGAATGTCATTCTGGTTCCATGACCGTCGACAAGCACGCCCTCCGCGCCCGATACCGCCAGGAACGCGACAAGCGCCTCCGCCCCGACGGCAACGACCAGTACCTGCGCCTGACCGGCCGTTTCGCCTCCTACGCCGACGACCCGTACACCCCCAGAGCCCCGCGGGAGCCGAAGAACGACCACGTCACCGTGGCGTTCGTCGGCGGCGGGTTCGCCGGGCTGGTCACCGGGGCGCGGCTGAAGGAGGCCGGGGTGGCCGACGTCAGGATCGTGGAGAAGGGCGGCGACTTCGGCGGCACCTGGTACTGGAACCGCTACCCCGGAGCCCAGTGCGACACCGCCTCCTTCGTCTACATGCCGCTGCTCGAAGAGCTCGGCCACATGCCGACGGAGAAGTACGCCCACGCGCCCGAGATCCTGGAGCACTGCCGGCGCATCGGCAAGCACTACGGCCTCTACGACAACGCGCTCTTCCACACCGAGGTCACCGGCATGGAATGGGACGACGAGCGCGCGCTGTGGACCGTCACCACCGACCGGGGCGACCGGTTCACCGCGCGGTTCGTGGCCATGGGCGTCGGGCCGCTGCACGTGCCCAAGCTGCCCGGCATCCCCGGGATCGACACCTTCGGCGGGCACTCCTTCCACACCAGCCGCTGGGACTACGACTACACCGGCGGCGACCCGGCGGGCGCGCCCATGGACCGGCTGGCCGGCAAGCGGGTGGCGGTCATCGGCACCGGCGCGACGGCGGTGCAGTGCGTGCCGCACCTGGCGCGGGCCTGCGCCGAGCTGTACGTGTTCCAGCGCACGCCGTCCTCGGTGGACGTGCGTGACAACCGGCCGACCGACCCCGAGTGGTTCGCGCGGATCGCCACGCCCGGCTGGCAGCGGCGCTGGCTGGAGAACTTCACCGCCAACCAGGCCGGCGGCGGCGCCGAGGAGGACCTGGTGATGGACGGCTGGACCGACATCGCCCGCCGCGTGCGCGACCGGATCGCCGCCCTGCCGCAGGACGCCCGGACGATCGAGCGGATGCTGGAGGCGTTCGAGGACTCCGACTTCGAGAAGATGGAGGAGATCCGCGCCCGCGTCGACGCCGTCGTGCGCGATCCGCGGACCGCCGACCGGCTCAAGGCCTGGTACCGGCAGCTGTGCAAGCGGCCGTGCTTCCACGACCAGTACCTGCAGGCGTTCAATCTGCCGGGCGTCCACCTGGTCGACACCGACGGCAAGGGCGTCGAGCGCGTCACGGAGACGGGCGTGGTGGTCGCGGGCCGGGAGTACGGGGTGGACTGCGTGATCTACGCCTCCGGCTTCGAGGTGGGCACCGACTACACGCGGCGCGCCGGATACGACGTGACCGGGCGGGGCGGGGTCAGGCTGTCGGCGTACTGGGAGGAGGGGATGCGCACGCTGCACGGCACCCACGTGCACGGCTTCCCGAACGTCTTCATCGTCCAGCCGACCCAGGGCGCCAACCTCATCTCGAACATCCCGCACAACCTGACCGAGTCGGGCCGGACGATCGCGATGATCGTCAGGCACGCACTCGACCGCGGCCACGTCCGGGTGGAGGCGAGCAAGCGGGCCGAGGACGCGTGGCTGGAGCTGCTCATGTCCGGTCCCGGCACGCTGCTGGGCGGCGCCGACTGCACGCCCGGCTACTACAACAACGAAGGTCAGGACCCGGGCGGGAAGGGCTGGCTGAGCCTCGGCTATCCGCTCGGGGCCACCGCCTATTTCGCCTATCTGGAGCAATGGCGTACGTCAGGCGACTTCGCCGGCCTCGACTTCACCTAGCTTGATCTTTACCCCCATGCCGGTGCCTTTGCCTGCCTCGGGGCAGCTCAACCCCTGTGAGCCGGGAGAGCGACGACGTCACGGCCCGGATCAGGGACCGGCTGAGCGCCCTGCGTGCCCGCATGCGCCGCGAAGCCGTCCTCGACGAGGCCGTCAGCCGCACCGCCGCGCGCCAGAACATCCGCCCCGAGGAGGCGGCGCGCCACCTCAGCCGGCTCGCCGACGCCTCCGGCGTGGAGCTCCCGGACCTGGCCGCCACCATCGAGCCCGCGCCGCGCCCGGCCACGCTGCCGCCGGTGCCCGGGTGGGTGCTGGCGGTGCTCCAGGCCGTGCACGTCTCGGCCGCCTACCTGGTGCCGGTCGTCGACGACGGCGACCGGCCGGTCGACTTCGTGATCGCCGCGGCGAACGAGCAGGCCCGCGACGTGACCGGCCGCGGCGCCGGTGAACTCGTCGGCGAGCGCCTCGTCCAGGCCTGCCCGGGGGTGGTGAAGTCCGGGCTGCTGGAGGCGTACTTCCGGGTGCTCGCCGAAGGCCGGCCGCTCAAGCTCGACCCGGTGGAGTACGTCGAGGCGCGCGAGCACAAGCTCTGGCCGGCGTCGCTGACCGTGCGTGCCGTACCGCTGCACGAGGGCGTCCTGGCGAGCTGGCGCGCGCTCGACGAGGACGAGCGGCTGATCAGCCGGTGGGACCGCGCCCAGCGCGAGGCCGAGCTCGGCTGGGCCGAGTGGACGCTCACCACCGGCCGCACCTACTGGACCGCCCAGATGTACGGGATCTTCGGCCGCGACCCCGCCGACGGCCCGATACCGCTGGAGGAGCTGCCCGGCGCCGTCGTCGAGGCGGACGTGCCGCTGGTGGACGAGCTCATGTCCACCCTGCTCGAACACGGCGAGGCGGCCGACAGCGAGTTCAGGATCAGGCAGCGCCACGGCGTACGGCAGGTGCGTACGGTCAGCGAGCCCGTCCTCGACGACAGCGGCACCCCGGTGCTGGTCAGGATGCTCGTCCAGGACATCACCCGCGGCCGCCGCCGCGAACGCGCCCTGTCGGCGGCCCACGCGCAGGCGATCAGGCAGCGCCGCCGGGCCGAGGAGGAGCAGCGCGTCGCCCACCGCCTCCAGGACGCCATCCAGCCCGGCCACAGCGGCGTCCTCGACGTGCCCGGCGTCCGGATCGCCGTACGCTACCTGCCCGCGGAGGACGTCGGCCGGCTCGGCGGCGACTGGTTCAAGGCCAGAAGCCTGCCCGACGGACGGGTTCTGGTCGCCATCGGTGACGCGATGGGCCACGGCCTGGCCGCCGTCGGCCTGATGGCGCAGATGCGCTTCGGCCTGGCCGGGCTCGCCTACACCAAGGCCGACGCCGCCCAGCTGGCCACCTGGCTGAACGATCTCATCTACCACAACAGCGAGACCGTGGCCGCGACGGGCACCGCCGTCATCGGCCACTTCGACCCCGGCAGCAGGCTCCTGACCTGGACCAGCGCTGGCCACCCGCCGCCGCTGCTGGTGCGCGACGGGGTCGCGGCGCTGCTGGAGCCGCCGCCGGGACCGATGCTCGGCGCCCTGGAGTCGGTCGCCTACGAGCTGACCACCACGCAGCTCCACCCCGGCGACATGCTGTTCCTCTACACCGACGGCGTCATCGAGCGCCGCGACCAGGATCTCGACGCCGGCCTGAAGTCCCTGCTGGAGGCGGCCGACGACTGCCCGCTCGAGGATCCCGAGGCGGCCATCGGCTGCGTCCTGGACCGCATCGGCCTGGACACCCACGACGACGTCTGCCTGCTGGCGCTGCGCATCCGCTGAACGCTGCTACACGTATGTGTCGTAAAATACACACGCGTATAGTCAGTTGCATGACCGCACCCGACCCGGAAGACCTCACCGCGCGCGCCCGCATCAGGGACGCCGCGATGCGCCAGTTCGGCGAGCACGGCTTCGAGCGGGCCACCATCCGGGGGATCGCCGACGGCGCGGGCGTCTCCTCCGGGCTCGTGCGCCACCACTTCGGCTCCAAGCAGGGCCTGCGCGAGGCCTGCGACGCGTACCTGGTCAAGGCGATCCGCACGCTCAACGACGAGGTCCGCGCCGACGCCGGGCACAACTACGTCGCCGTCGCGAGCGCCGTCTTCGGCCCCTACCAGCGCTACATGTCCCGCGCGCTGGCGGAGGGCTCGGCCGCCGAGGTCTTCGACGCGATCGCCGAGCTCGGCGAGCAATGGCTGGCCGAGGCCGACAAGAGCCGCCCCGACCCGCCCACGGTCCCGGTCAGGGCGCGCGCCACCGTCGGCACCGCGATGGCGCTGGCCGTCTCCGTGCTGCAGGAGCACATCTCCCGGCGGCTCGGCGTGCGGGTCTTCAGCCCCGCCGGGGACGAACTGCTCGCCCGGGTGCTGCTCGACCTCTACTCCCACTCCTGGCTCACCCCGGAGGAGGGCGCCGCGCTGCAGGCGCGCCTCGACGAGACCGGGGAGGTCCACGGCTTCCTCGGGTCCAACGGCGCGGGCCGCTCTCGGTCCTGATCGGCAGCGTGCCGGTCTCCCCATCCCGAAGCTGCCCGCCGAACCGCTGAACGTGCTCCCGCCGGCGGTGCTGACCGCGATGGCGGCGGCGCCGATCGCCGCGGGCTGCGCCGGAATCCGCGGGCGCGACCTCCCGATCGGGGGAAAGCACCCCGAGTGCCCAGATAACGCTAGAGAAGATCCTCTTTAGCGCAAAACCATGCTCAGCGCAGCAAGATATGCCGAAAGGGACGACATCCAGCTGGATGTCGTCTTTTTCGTGTTAGGTGGCGTTCACCCGTGAGTCATGAGCCTCAGTCAGGCTACGGGCGTCCCTCACCCTTGATCGACAGGGAGCCACCCCCGTGCGCAACCTCAACCGCCGCCACTTCCTTGTCACCGGCCTGGCCGCGGGAGCCGCCGCAGGGCTGCCTGCCGGGGCCGAGGCCGCCACCCGCGGCAGGGAACCGGCCGCCAACCCCTTCACCCTCGGCGTCGCCAGCGGCGACCCCGACCACCACGGCTTCGTCATCTGGACCAGGCTCGCGCTCAACCCCATGGCCGAGGACGGCATGGGCGGCATGCCCGCGCGCCCGATCACCGTCCAGTGGCAGATCTACGCCGACGAGCGCGCCAGGCGCACCGTCCGCGCGGGCGTCACCCGCGCGGTCCCCGAGTGGGGCCACAGCGTGCACGTCGAGGTCGCCGGACTGGCCCCCGGCCGCGAGTACTGGTACCGCTTCAAGAGCGGCCGCCACGTCTCCCCGCTCGGCCGCGCCCGCACCGCCCCCCACCCCTTCCAGTACGGCGGCGCCCTGTCGATGGCCTTCGTCTCCTGCGCCCAGTACGAGCACGGCTACTTCACCAGCTACCGCCGCCTGGCCGAGGAGAACCCCGACCTCGTCCTGCACCTGGGCGACTACCAGTACGAGTACACCAAGAACACCTACGTCATCCCCGGCGGGAACGTCCGCCACCACGACGGCCCGGAGACCGAGACGCTGGCCAACTACCGCCAGCGCCACGCCCAGTACAAGGCCGACGCCGACCTGCAGGCCGCCCACGCCGCGGCCCCCTGGCTGGTGGTGTGGGACGACCACGAGCTGGACAACAACTGGGCCGACGAGATCCCGGAGAAGCCCGAGATCCCGCAGCCGAACTTCCGTCAGCGCCGCGAGGCCGCCTTCCGCGCCTACTACGAGAACATGCCGCTGCGCCGTTCCTCTGTCCCGCGCGGCATCGACATGCAGCTCTACCGGCGCGTGCGCTGGGGCCGCCTGGCCACCTTCCACATGCTCGACACCCGGCAGTACCGCGACGACCAGGGCTGCGGCGACGGCTACCGCGACTGCCCGGCGGCTATCGACCCGGCCCGCTCGATCACGGGCAGCGAGCAGGAGGCCTGGCTGCTGGACGGCTTCCGCCACTCCCGCGCCCAGTGGGACATCCTCGGCCAGCAGGTCTTCTTCGCCCAGCGCGACAACAACGCCGGACCCCAGAAGATCACCTCGCAGGACGCCTGGGACGGCTACGTCGCCTCGCGCAACCGCATCACCCAGGGCTGGCTCGACGCCCGCGTCCGCAACCCCGTCGTGCTCACCGGCGACGTGCACGCGCACTGGGCCAGCGACCTGAAGCTCGACTACGACGACCCGACGGGCCCGTCGGTCGGCTCGGAGCTGGTGGCCACCTCCATCAGCACCGGCGGCGACGGCAAGGACTCCGACCCGCAGACGCAGCCGTTCCTGAAGATCAACCCGCACCTGAAGTTCTACAACAACCAGCGCGGCTACGTGCTGACCACGATCGAGCGCGACCTCATGACCGCCGACTTCCGGGTGGTGCCGAAGGTGCAGGCGCCGGGCTCGGGCGTCCACACCAAGGCCACGTTCGTCATCGAGGACCGCGTCCCGGGCGTGAAGCAGACCTACTTGCGCCCGGTCGACCCGGCGCTCAAGGCGCTGGGCGAGACGACCATCGAGGAGACGGTCCGCCTGGAGACCGAGCGCCCCTAGCCGTCGGCCGCCCCGGTCCCAAGCCGCAAAGACCGGGGCGGCCGGCCTCCTTCGGTTGGATACTTAGCCCAACTAAGTTAGTCTGGCTAAGTATGAGGGACGATCCTGACGCGCTGGCCGAGCAGATGTCCGTGGTGCTGCGCCACCTGGTTCTGCTGCTGCGCCGTACCGTCGCCGGCCAGCCCGTCACCAGCCAGCAGTACGCCGTCCTCGGCTCGCTCAAGCACGGGCCGCGCCGGATGACCGAGCTGGCCGAGGAGCACGCCGTCCAGCTGCCGACCATGACGGTCCAGATCAACCGGCTCGAAGAGGCGGGCCTGGTGGCCAGGGGCAGCGACCCGGCCGACGCCAGGGTCAGGACGGTCGAGCTGACCGGCGAGGGCCGTACGCGGCTGCTGGCCGTACAGCGTGCCAGGATCGCGCACCTCGCCCACGAACTGGCCGCGCTCACGCCGGACGAGCGCGCCGCCCTCGCGGCGGCGCTCCCGGTGCTGGCCAAGCTCGGCTGAGACGCACGAAGGAGTGCCATGTCATCCGGTGGCGGCATACTGCGCCAGCCGATGTCCGTCTGGGCCACCGCGTTCGCCGCGGTCGTCGCCTTCATGGGCATCGGGCTCGTCGATCCGATCCTGCCCTCCATCGCCCAGGGGCTGAACGCCGGCCCCAGCCAGGTGTCCCTGCTGTTCACCAGCTACTTCCTGGTCACCGCCGTGGCGATGCTGGTCACCGGCTGGGTCTCCAGCCGGATCGGCGGCAAGAAGACGCTGATGGCCGGCCTCGCGCTGGTCGTCGTGTTCGCCGCGCTGGCCGGGACGTCCGGCAGCGTGGGCGAGCTGATCGGCTTCCGCGCCGGATGGGGCCTGGGCAACGCGTTGTTCGTCGCCACCGCGCTCGCGGTCATCGTGGGCGCGGCCAGCGGCGGCGCCGAGGCCGCGATCATCCTCTACGAGGCGGCGCTCGGCCTCGGCATCTCGCTCGGCCCGCTGGCCGGCGCGCTGCTCGGCGACTGGAACTGGCGGGCGCCGTTCTTCGGCACCGCCACGCTGATGGCCGTGGGATTCGTGCTCATCGCCACGCTCCTGAAGAACACGCCCAGGCCCGAGGCCGGAACCCGGCTCAGCGCCCCCATCCGCGCCCTGGCCCACGGCGGGCTGTCCACCACGGCCTTCACCGCCCTGTTCTACAACTTCGCCTTCTTCACCGTGCTGGCGTTCACGCCGTTCATCCTGCACATGACGGCCTACGGCATCGGCGCCGTCTTCTTCGGCTGGGGCGTGTGCGTGGCGCTGGCCTCAGTGTTCGGGGCGCCGCCGCTGCAGCGCAGGCTCGGCTCGGTCAACGTGCTGCACCTGGCGCTGGCCCTGCTCGCGCTGTGCCAGATCGGCATCGCCCTGTCCGGCCACGCGGGCATCATCGTGTTCACGATCCTGTCGGGCATCCCGATCGGGCTCTGCAACACCGTCTTCACCGAGTCGGCCATGGAGGTCTCCGACGCGCCCCGGCCGGTCGCCTCCGCCGGCTACAACTTCGTGCGCTGGATGGGCGGCGCGCTGGCCCCGTTCCTGGCCACCAAGATGGGCGAGGAGCTCGGGATCGCGGTGCCGTACCTCGTCGGCGCGGCCTGCTGCGTCATCGCCATGGCCATCCTGTACGGCCGGCGCCACCACCTTCTCGCCCTGCGGCGCGTCGACACCGACCACGCCCTGGAGGACGCCGTGGTTGCATAGCAGGCATGATCGGACACGCCCTTGTGGCGGCGGGGCTGGCGGTCGGCCCCGCCGTCGCGTTACGCCCGGAAATATCGGTCATGACGTGGAACGTCTGCGCGGGCACGAACGCCTCCTGCTCCCTGTACCGCCGCACCGCCCCCGAGATCGCCCGCGCCGTCGGCACGCAGGCCGGGCGCGGCACCGACGTGCTGTTCCTGCAGGAGTTCTGCACGGGCGCGGACGCGGCCCTGGAAGGCTGGCTCGAGAACGCCACCGGCCGCGCCTGGACCGTGCGCTCGTGGGGACTGGTGTCGCAGCACGGCACGCCGTACGCCTGCCATCCCGACCTGCTCGGCCGCCCGCGCGGAACCCAGAGCGTCACCATCGCCGTCGCCGGCCCGGCCGCCTTCGAGACCCACGCCCTGAGCTCGCCGCCCTGGTCGGTGAAACGGGCCGCGCTCTGCGCCGACCTGCCGCGGCAGCGGGTGCGAGCCTGCACCAGCCACCTGTCCGTGGGACTGCCCTACGACGATCGCGGGCCGGGCGCGCCGTACCGGACGAAACAGGTGCGCGAGCTCTTCGCGCTCACCGCGCCGGGCCGCACGCCCGTCTTCGGCGGCGACCTCAACCTGCGGCCGGGCAGCCGCGCGCTCGCCCCCGTCTACGCCCGCTACCAGGAGTGCGACCCGCGGCGGCGGCCGACCATGCGGGCCAAGAAGCTCGACTACCTGTTCACCACGCGGGTACTCGGCTGCCGCGTGGACACCCGCACCACCGTCTCCGACCACCAGCCGCTCCATCTCCGTGCCGCCCTGTAGGAAGACGGCGGGCCCTCGTGGTGTTGAATGATGCGAACTCCAGACCATGACGGAAGGACCAGCGTGCCCACGATCGGTGTACTCGCCCTCCAGGGAGACGTGCGCGAACACGTCGCGATGCTGGAGGCGGCCGGCGCCGGCGCGACCCCCGTGCGCCGCCCCGCGGAGCTTGAGGCGGTCGACGGGCTCGTGATCCCCGGCGGGGAGTCCACCACGATGTGGAAGCTGGCCGAGATCTTCGAGATGCTCGAACCCCTGCGCCTGCGGATCAAGGACGGCCTGCCCGCCTACGGCTCCTGCGCCGGCATGATCATGCTGGCCGACCGGATCGAGGACGGCGTCGACGGCCAGCAGACCATCGGCGGTCTCGACATGGTCGTGCGGCGCAACGCCTTCGGCCGCCAGGTCGACTCCTTCGAGGCCGACCTGACCTTCGCCGGCGGTCCCGTGCACGCCGTGTTCATCCGCGCGCCATGGGTGGAATCGGTGGGTTCGGAGGTCGAAGTGCTGGCTACCGCGCCGCCTGGGGATAGGATCGTCGCGGTCCGCCAAGGGCCTCTGCTCGCGACATCGTTCCATCCCGAGCTGACCGGGGACACTCGCGTGCACGAATACTTCGTAAACATGGTGAGGGAGCTCTAGGTAATGTCCGGCCACTCCAAATGGGCGACGACGAAGCACAAGAAGGCCGCGCTCGACGCCAAGCGCGGCAAGCTTTTCGCGAAGCTCATCAAGAACATCGAGGTGGCGGCACGGACCGGTGGCCCTGACCCGGACGCCAACCCCACCCTCTTCGACGCCATCTTCAAGGCGAAGAAGAACTCGGTGCCCAACGACAACATCGAGCGGGCCCGCAAGCGCGGCGGCGGCCTGGAGGCCGGCGGCGCCGACTGGCAGACCATCATGTACGAGGGCTACGCGCCCGGCGGCGTCGCGGTGCTCATCGAGTGCCTCACCGACAACCGCAACCGCGCCGCCTCCGAGGTACGCGTCGCGCTGACCCGCAACGGCGGCTCGCTGGCCGACCCCGGCTCGGTGTCGTACATGTTCAACCGCAAGGGCGTCGTGCTCGTCCCCAAGAACGGTCTCGACGAGGACGACGTGCTGACCGCGGTCCTGGACGCGGGCGCCGAGGAGGTCAACGACCTGGGCGAGTCCTTCGAGGTCGTCTCCGAGGCCGGCGACCTGGTCCCGGTGCGCAAGGCGCTGCAGGAGGCGGGCATCGACTACGACTCGGCCGAGTCCGGGTTCCTGCCGACCATGAGCGTGCAGCTCGACGAGGACGGCGCGCGCAAGGTCTTCCGCCTCATCGACGCGCTGGAGGACAGCGACGACGTGCAGAACGTCTTCGCCAACTTCGACGTCTCCGACGAGATCATGGAGAAGCTCGACGCCTAACGCGGAACGAACCTTTCCGCATTGCCTCGTAGCGTGGAAGGCATGATCAAGCCTTTCACCATCGACGTCCCGCAGGCCGACCTCGACGACCTCCGCGAGCGCCTGGCCCGCACCCGCTGGCCCGCTCGGCTCCCCGGAGCCGAGTGGAGCCGCGGCGTGCCCGTCGCCTACCTGCGTGAGCTCGCCGGCCACTGGGCCGACGGCTACGACTGGCGTGCGTGGGAGGCGAAGATGAACGCGTTCCCGCAGTTCACCACCGAGATCGACGGCCAGCAGATCCACTTCTTCCACGTGCGCTCCGGCGACCCCGGCGCGCTGCCGCTGATCCTCACCCACAGCTGGCCGAACTCCGTCGCCGAGTTCACCGAGCTGCTGGGGCCGCTGTCGGAGCACTTCCACGTGGTCGCGCCCTCGCTGCCCGGGTTCGGCTTCTCGCCGTTCCCCGAGCCCGCCGACGAGCGGCCGTGGAGCGTCGAGCGCGTGGCGCGTACCTGGGCCGAGCTGATGAGCCGCCTGGGGTACGAGCGCTACGGCGCCCACGGCAACGACGCGGGCGCGCTGGTCTCCCCGCAACTGGCCGCCCTCTTCCCCGAGCACGTCGTCGGCGTGCACATCACCGGCGGGCTCGGCCTGCCCACCGAGCCGGAGGACCAGGAGGGCGTGGACGCCTGGGTCCTCGACATGCTCAGCGGCGCCGCGGGCAGCGGGTACGCCCCCTACCTGGCCGCCCGGCCCCAGACGCTCTCCTACGGCTTCAGCGACTCGCCCGTCGCCCAGCTCGCGTACCTGGTCGAGCGCTTCAAGGAGTTCGACGGCTGGGACCAGGCGGGCTCCACCGACCCCGTCGAGCGCGACCTCATCCTCACCAACGCCAGCCTCTACTGGCTGACCGGCACCGGCGGCTCGTCGTCGTGGACGTACTACGAGGGCGCGGCCGGACTGCCGATCGACCAGGACGCCGTCCCCACCGGCGTCTCCCACGGCGGACCCGAGCCCTTCCGCCGCATCGCCGAGCGCAAGAACACGATCGTCCACTGGAACGATCTCGACCACCCCAGCCACATGCTCGCCATGGCCGCGCCCGGCCCGCTGGCGGCCGACATCCGGGACTTCTTCGGAGGACTCGCCCCTCGCTAGGGTGGTGGGCCATGATCCCGGCCCCGCCCGCTCCACGCCCGCCCGCCGCGCTCGGCTGGTTGCTCCTGGCGCCCGCGGCGTTCGCGGCGCTCGCCTGCCTGGTCGTGCCCAGCGTGCACACCGCCGTGATGAGCACACGATCGGTGCGCCTGCTGGCGCGGCGGGACGAGCCCGTCGGCCTCGCCAACTACGCCACCGTGCTCGGGGACGAGGGGTTCTGGCGGGCGCTGGCGTTCTCGCTGCTCGTGACCCTGGTGCCGCTCCTGGTGGCCGTGGTCGTGGCGCCCCTGCTGGCGCTCGCGCTCGACCGCGGCGGCAGCGTGGCCCGGCGCGGTGGGAGGGTCGTGCTCTCGCTGGCGGTCATCACGTTCTCCCCGGTCGCGGTGGTCGCCGCCTGGACGCGCGGCCTGCGTCCCGACGCCACGGGCCTGGCCACGCTGGTCCGCGGGGTGGCGGGGGAGGGGGCCGCCGTGACGTTCCCGCTCGTCGTGGCGGCGATGACGTTCGGCGTGGTGTGCGCGCTGGCCACGCTGGCCTTCCTGCCCGCTTTGCGCGGCGGCACCGTGACGCCCGCGATGTTCGCCGTGGCCGCCCTGGTCGTGCTCACCCTGCTCGCCGTGGGGCTGCAGGCGTTCACCTTCAGCTCGGCGCTGTCACGGGGCGGGTCCAGGGGTACGCGGACGCTGGGCGCGTACATGCTGTTCGAGGGGCTGGCCGCGGGGCGGCTGGGCCCGGCAGCGGCGGCGGCGACGCTGACCGGCCTGCTGCTCGGCGGGCTCGGCATCGTCGCGGTGCTCCTGGTGGTGCTGGGCGGGATGCGCCTGCACCTGTCGCCACGGACGACCGGGAACGGGCAGCCCCTCATCGGCGTGCTCGCCCTGATCGTGGTGAGCGCCGCCGGGCTGGTGCTCGCCTGGCCGTGGATCACCGCGCTGTTCGGCGCGGAGGAGACGCCGCCCGTGACGTTCGGCACCTATGTGCGGACGTGGCTGCCCGCCCTCGCCGGCGCGCTGGTGTCCGTGGCCGTCGCCTACGCGGCCGCGCTCGGCATCGGCGGACTGCGGCCGCTGGGGCGCCACAGCGAGTGGCTGCTGCTGCCGTTCGCGCCGTGGGCGCTGGCGGCGGCCGGCCCGTTCAGCCTGGCCACCTGGACCTACGTCCGCGACCTCGGCCTGATGGACACGATCATCGCCCTCGTGCCGCCCATGCTCGTCAGCGTGCCCGCCCTCGTCGTGCTCACGCTGCTCTGCCGCGGCCTGGCCGAACGTGCCCGTACCGGATTCCTGCGCGGCGTCGTGCTGCCCTCGCTGCCCATGGCCGGCATCCTCGCCGGCGGCATCACGCTCGTGAACGCCCAGGACGGCCTGTGGCCGCTCATGGTCTCCCAGCGGCCGTCCAGCGGCCCCGCCACGATGCTGCTGAGCCAGAGCCTCAACTCCTACCGCGGCGCCACCGTCGACGTCGGCGTGACGACGCCGCTGCCCGTCATGCTGCTCGCCCTCGCCGCCGTGGTCGCCGCTCAGCTCCTCTACCTCGACCGGCTGGCGATCACGATGGGGAGGACCGCGTAGGTTTGTCCGGTGGACACACGTGAGCTGACCCTGGACGACCTCGACGCCGTGCTCGACATCCGCAAACGCTCCTTCGGCGTACTGTCGCCCGGCGAGCGCGAGCAGTGGCTCAAGGCCATGCCGCCGGTCATGGCCGCGGGCCGCTATCTGGGCGTCTTCGACGGCGAACGCCTGTCGGCGGCAGGCCGCATCCGCTCCTTCACCCAGTGGTGGCACGGACGGCCCCAGCCGATGGCCGGCGTCGCCGGCGTCACCGTCAACCCCGAGGACCGGGGCCGCGGCGTGGGCACCCTCCTCATGACCGCGCTGATCTCCCGCGCCGCCGAGCTGGGCGAAGCCGTCTCCGCCCTGTACCCGGCCACCACCCCCATCTACCGCTCGCTCGGCTACGAGCACGCCGGCGCCCAGAACCTCATCACGCTCCCCACCGAGTCGCTGCGCCGCCTCCGCCACTCCGGCCAGGTGAAGCTGCGCCGCATGGGCCCAGGCGACGCCCCCGAACTCCTGTCCGTCATCGGCCGCGCCCACGCCGCCGCCCGCGCCAGCGGCCCCATCACCTGGGACGAACGCACCTGGCGCGTATGGCTGGCCGAGGAGAACGACTTCCTCTACCTCGCCGACGACGGCTACGCCATCTACCGCTGGTCGGACGGCGGCATCGAGGTCGACGCCGTGGTCGCCGGCTCCGCGGAGACCAGCAGGGCGCTGTGGTCCCTCATCGGCAGTTCCTCCTCCATCGCCGCCCACGTCACCGCCGCCGTCGCCCCCGACGACCCGGTGTTGTGGCTGGTGGGCGAGCGCGCCAAGGAGACGGTCAAGCAGGTCCGCTGGATGCACCGCCTCATCGACCTGCCCCTCGCCGTGTCCCGCCGCGGCTACCCTGCCGCGGTGTCCGCCTCCGCCGTCGTCGAGGTCACCGACCCCCAGCGCCCGGACAACGCGGGCGCGTGGCGCCTCGACGTCTCCTCAGGATCCGGTACGGCTACCGCCACCACCTCCGCCGCCGGCCCCCACCTGACGGCCAACGGCATGGCCGCCCTGTACGCCGGTGTGCCCACGGCCACTCTCCGCCGCTCCGGGCTGATGACCGGGCCGGACACCTCGGACGATGCCCTGGACGCGGTGTTCGCGGCTCGGCCGTACATGCTGGACTACTTCTAACCCCTCCCCAAGCACGACCCGCACCCCCGTGGTTCCCCACGCTCCCAGGCTTCTCCGCACTCTCCCCGGTTCTCGGACCCGGATGCCGCCCAGGGTTCCCACGGGCCGGATGCGTGCCCCGGCGCCTACCTCCGAGACACCGCGTCACGTCCCTCCGGAGGCCCTGAGACGCCGGTACTTCCTGGGCCGGGTCCCCCGGGGTGGAAGGGGGCGTGTTCGCGGTGCGCGGGCGGGGGAACACGGGTAGAGTTCCGTGCCGAACAGGTGTTCGGCGGTTGAGGGGGCGTGCGGGTGCGGGTGATGGGCGTCGATCCCGGGTTGACCAGATGCGGCCTCGGGGCCGTCGAGGGACGGCCGGGCACCGCGCTCTCCCTGGTGGCGGTGGGCGTGGTGCGCACCTCACCCGACGACGACCTGGGCACCCGCCTGGTGGGGATCGAGGAGGGCATCGAGCGGTGGCTCGACGACGTCCGCCCCGACGCCGTGGCCGTGGAGCGCGTCTTCAGCCAGCACAACGTCCGCACCGTGATGGGCACCGCCCAGGCGGCGGGCATCGCCGTCCTGTGCGCCGCCCGCCGTGGCCTGCCGGTGGCGCTGCACACTCCGTCCGAGGTCAAGGCCGCCATCACCGGCAGCGGCACCGCCGACAAGAAGCAGATCGGCGCGATGGTCACCCGCCTGCTGCGGCTGTCCGAGATGCCCAAGCCCGCCGACGCCGCCGACGCCCTCGCCCTGGCCATCTGCCACGTCTGGCGCGGCGGCAACCAGCAGCGCCTCGCCCAGGCCGTCGCCCGAGCCCAATCCCAACGCCGTACCCCCCACCCCCGCACCTCCATCCCCCGGCAACCCAACCGCACCCCCTCCCCCCAACCCCTTCCCAGCCCACCCAACCCTCCTGCCCCACCCACCGACACCCGCTCCGCCCCGCCTGCCGCGCCCGGCAGCACGCGCTCCGCCGCGCCCGGCACGCCCACGGGCACGCGCCCCGCTCCGGCCAGCCCGCCTGCCACGCCCACCGGGGCACCCGCCACCTCGGCCGGTTCGGCAGCCGCCCCCCGCAGGTCACGTGACACCGCCGCTGGTCCCTCGCACGGCTCCGCCGGAACGCCTGGTCCCCCTGATGGGCCCAGCGGCTCCACCGGGGCACCCGCCACCTCGGGTGCCGCCGGCAGCGGGAGCCCCACAAGCTCGGCCGCCGTGCCCGCCGCTGCCGGTGCCCTCGGCCGGACTTCGCGCGGCACGGCAGCGCCCCGGCGACCTGGCCAGGCTCTAGGCTCGCCTTCCGGACAGCCGCCACACCCGGGCACCGGTCAGGGCCTGGGCTCCGAGGCGGGGTCCGGCGCTGGATCGGGCTCCGGTGCGAGTGGCGGTCCCCGAGCAGACGAGGCCGGTGCTGCCGGCCGTACCACCGGAAAGGGTGTGGGGTTGTGATCGCGTCCGTGGCGGGGAAGGTGGCGGCGCTCGCCCCAGACGGCGCCGTCGTCGAGGTCGGCGGGGTGGGGATTCTGGTGCACTGCACTCCCGGCACCCTGGCAGGGCTGCGGGTCGGGGAGGCGGCCAGGCTGGCGACCTCGCTGGTGGTGCGGGAGGAGTCGCTGACCCTGTTCGGGTTCGGGAGCGAGGACGAGCGGACCGTGTTCGAGATGCTCCAGACGGCCAGCGGCGTCGGGCCGAAGCTGGCGCTGGCGATGCTGGCCGTGCACACGCCCAACGCGCTGCGCGTGGCGGTCGCGAGCGCGGACCTCAAGGCGCTGACCCAGGTGCCGGGCATCGGGCAGAAGGGCGCCCAGCGCATCGTCCTGGAGCTCAAGGACCGGCTCGGCACCCCCGAGGAGGCCGTCAACGCCGCGATCGGCGGCAACGCGGGCAGGCCCGCCTGGCGTGAGCAGGTCCACTCCGGCCTGGTCGGGCTCGGCTACTCCAGCAAGGACGCCGACGAGGCGATCGCCGTCGTGGCGCCCGAGGCCGACGTCGCGCTGGCCGAGGGACGGCAGCCGCAGGTGGCCGCGCTGCTCAAGGCGGCGCTGAGGGCGTTGAGCGTGCGATGAGCGACTGGGACGACCTGGGCGATCTGGAGCGCGAGCTGGTCGCGCCGGAGGCCGGCGGCGACGAGCAGCAGATCGAGGCGGCGCTGCGGCCCAAGCGGCTGGCGGAGTTCATCGGCCAGGGGCGGGTGCGCGAGCAGCTCTCGCTGGTGCTCGAAAGCGCGCTCAGACGGCAACGCCCGCCGGACCACGTGCTGATGAGCGGCTCGCCGGGCCTCGGCAAGACCACGCTGGCGATGATCATCGCAGCGGAGCTGGGCGCGCCGCTGCGCATCACCTCAGGCCCCGCGCTCGAACGCGCCGGCGACCTCGCGGCGATCCTGTCGACGCTGGCCGAGGGCGAGGTGCTGTTCATCGACGAGATCCACCGGATGGCCCGCCCCGCCGAGGAGATGCTCTACCTCGCGATGGAGGACTTCCGGGTCGACATCGTCGTCGGCAAGGGCCCGGGGGCGACCGCGATCCCGCTGGACATCGCGACGTTCACGCTGGTCGGCGCCACGACCAGGGCCGGACTGCTGCCCGCGCCGCTGCGCGACCGCTTCGGCTTCACCGCCCACATGGACTTCTACGAGGTCGCCGAGCTCGAACAGGTGCTGGCCCGCTCCTCCCGCCTGCTCGGCGTGCACCTGCCGGACGACGCCGCGCACGAGATCGCCCGCCGTTCGCGCGGCACGCCCCGCATCGCCAACCGGCTGCTGCGCCGGGTGCGTGACTTCGCCGAGGTGCGCGCCGACGGCGTCGTCACCCGCGACCTGGCCGCCGCCGCGCTCAACCTCTACGAGGTCGACGCGTGGGGGCTCGACCGGCTCGACCGGGCGGTGCTCGGGGTACTGCTGCGCAAGTTCGGCGGCGGCCCGGTCGGGCTGTCCACGCTGGCCGTGGCGGTGGGGGAGGAGCCGGAGACGGTCGAGGTGGTGGCGGAGCCGTTCCTGGTGCGCCAGGGTCTGCTGGCCCGCACCCCGCGCGGCCGCGTCGCGACCGCCGCGGCCTGGACCCATCTGGGCCTGACCCCGCCGCCGGACGCGTTCGGCGCCCCGCTGTTCGGCCCCGCGGACCTATGACACGGAACGGCACGCGCCCCGCCAAACCCACGGGGTCACAGAACGGTTGCAACCATTGCAAATTGGGAACTTCCCCGCGCGCCGAATCGCTGCCTCGTTGCCGCGTTTCGCAACAACCGCCTACACTCCGTGGCTTGGCTGGCTGTGTAGGCTGACGGGCTGAGCGGCGCGGCCCGAACGCAACGCACGGAATTTCCGGCGCGAGGCCGGTGTCAACTTCTTGTACGACAATGGAAGGTCGCCCCTTATGGACATGGGATCACTCGGAAGCATCCTGCCGCTGGTACTTCTGGTGGTGGTGTTCTATTTCCTGCTCATCCGCCCGCAGCGCAAGCGGCAGCAGGAAGCCGTCAAAATGCAGAACTCGCTCACCCCCGGTACGCGAGTGATGACCACGACGGGGCTGTTCGCCACCGTGGTGACGGTCGACAATGAGGACGTGATCCTTGAGGTGGCGCCCGGAATCGAGACCCGCTGGGTCAAGGCGGCCATCGGCCGCGTCGTGACCCCGGGTGACGCTCCCGTCGAGGACGAGCCCGTCGCCGACGACGAGGTCAAGACCGAGGACGTCAAGGACGAAACGAAGAACGGCGACTCGAGCACGAAGCAGTCCTGACTAGGCTGCGACAGACTCCTCTACTCCGAAAGAAACTGACGACCCGTGGCCCGACCGACCAGCCGCCACAGCAATCCGGGGCGCACGCTCCTGATTCTCCTGGCGCTCATCCTCGCCCTGGGCGGGACGATGCTCCTGCAGAAGGCGTTCACGCCCAAGCTGGGCCTCGACCTCGCCGGCGGAACGACGGTGACCCTGTCACCCGTCACGCTCAGCGGCGCGGCTCCCTCCCAGGAGTCGCTCGACCGTGCCGTCAGCATCATCCGTGACCGGGTGAACGGCACAGGCATCTCCGACGCGGAGGTCGCCAAGTCCGGCGACAACATCATCATCTCCGTTCCCGGCAAGGGCCAGGAGGAGGTCATCAAGCTGGTCGGCACCACGGCGGAGCTGCGCTTCCGCCAGGTGCTCGCGGTCGAGGCCGCCGCCCCGGAGCAGCTCAGCACCGAGGCGCCCAAGCCGAGCACCAGCCCGAGCGGCACCGCGAAGCCGAGTGGCTCGCCGTCGGCCAAGGAGCCGAGCGCGAAGCCGTCGGCGAACGCCCCGCAGGAGACCCCCAAGGCCTCGCCGACCGGCAAGGCCCTGTCCTCGGCGCTGACCTCGCCCACGACGCCGACCCCCTCGGCCAAGGACGACAAGAAGAAGGACCCGAAGGCCACCCCGACCCCGTCGGGCTCGCCCTCCGCCCAGCCTTCGCAGCCGCAGCAGGAACAGCAGCCGCAGATCGACACGAGCGGCGTCGACCCGGCCGTGCTGAAGCAGTACCAGGCGCTCAACTGCACCGACCCCAAGACCCGCGGCCAGGGCGTGCAGGACGACCCGAAGAAGCAGTTCGCGGCCTGTTCCGACGACGGCTCCGCCAAGTACATCCTGGACGTGGCCAAGGTCGTCGGCACCGACATCGACACCGCGTCCTCGGGCGTGCGGCCGGGCAGCACCGACTGGGTCGTCCAGCTCGACTTCAAGAGCGCCGGAGCCACGGAGTGGAGCAAGCTCACCTCCGTCGCGTTCAACTCGCAGGCCCCGCGCAACCAGGTGGCGGTCGTCCTCGACGGCCTGGTCATCACCGCGCCGGTCATCCAGGGCCCGATCCCCGGCGGCCGCGCCGAGATCACCGGCGGCTTCAACCAGAAGACCTCGACCGACCTGGCCGACCAGCTCAAGTACGGCGCGCTGCCGCTGAAGTTCAACCGCAGCTCGGTGGAGACGATCTCCTCGACGCTCGGCTCCGACCAGCTCAGGGGCGGTCTGATCGCCGGTGGCATCGGCCTGGCCCTCGTGGTCCTCTACTGCCTGTTCTACTACCGGGGCCTCGGTCTGGTCGCGGTGCTGAGCCTGGTGATCGCCACGGTGCTGACGTACGAGTCGGTGGTGGTCCTCGGCGCCAACGGAGGCTTCGCCCTCTCGCTGCCGCACATCATCGGCTTGGTGGTATCAATCGGTATTACCGCCGACTCCTTCATCGTGTACTTCGAACGTATTCGTGATGAGATGAAGGAAGGTCGGCGGACGCTTCGCGCGGCCGTCGAGGTGGCCTGGGTCCGTGCCCGGCGCACGATCCTGATCGCCGACGCCGTGATGTTCATCGCCGCGGTCGTGCTGTACTTCCTGGCCGTGGGCGGTGTGGCCGGGTTCGCCTTCGCGATGGGCCTGACCACACTCATCGACGTCGTCGTGGTGTTCCTGTTCACGAAGCCGTTCATCGCCCTGCTGGCGAAGCTGAAGTTCTTCTCCAAGGGGCACCCGCTGTCCGGTCTCGATGCCGAGCGCATGGCTTCCGAGCCCGCCCGCACCAACACCCCGCAGGAGGCCTGACATGGGACTCGGGCGTCGCCTCTACCGTGGCGAGATCGATGTCGACTTCGTCGGCAAGCAGAAGCTCTGGTACTCGCTGTCGGGCCTTCTGCTGGTGTTCTCGATCGCCGGTCTGATCTTCAGCGCGGTGAACACGGGCAGCCCCCTCAACCTGGGCGTTGAGTTCAAGGGCGGGTCGGTCTTCTCCTTCAAGGCCCCCGCGGCCAGCATCGACGAGGTCCGCTCGACCTTCACCGACGAGGGCGTGCACCAGGCGATCGTGCAGACGGCCGGCGACCGGTGGCGCGTGACCACCGAGACGCTGCCCGAAACCAAGGTGACCCAGGTCCAGAACGCCGTCGTCGCCGACTACAAGATCCCGGTCTCGCAGGTGGACATCCAGTCCATCGGCGCCTCCTGGGGCGGCGAGGTGTCGCAGAAGGCCCTGATCGGCCTGGGCGTCTTCATGCTGGCGATCATCCTTTATCTCAGCATGGCGTTCGAGCCGAAGATGGCGCTGGCCGCCATCGTGGCGCTGGTGCACGACCTGGTCATCACCGCGGGCGTCTACGCCTGGTCGGGCTTCGAGGTCACGCCGGCGACCGTCCTGGGCTTCCTGACGATCCTCGGATATTCGCTGTACGACGCGGTCGTCGTCTTCGACATGATCAAGGAAGTCACGGCCAAGCTGGGCACCACGTCGAAGAAGACCTACACCCAGGCGGCCAACGACGCGCTGAACCACACGCTGATCCGATCGCTGAACACCTCACTGGTGGCCATCCTCCCGGTGGCGGCGATCCTGTTCATCGGCACCACGCTGCTCGGCGCCGGCACGCTGAAGGACCTGGCGCTGGCCCTGTTCGTCGGCATGGTCGTCGGCACGTACTCCTCGCTGTGCGTCGCCACACCGCTGCTGGTGACGCTCAAGGAGCGCGAGCCGAAGTACCAGGCGATCGCCAGGAGGCTGGCCTCCACCGGCGGCGGCAAGGGCGCCAAGAAGGCGGCCGCGGCCAAGGGCTGACGGATTTCCGGCATGGCCCCCGCTCCGCTTCGACGGGGCGGGGGCTTCGCTTGTCCCACAGGAGGGGATTCATGAACGAGCTGATCAGGGACGTGCCCGACTATCCCAAGCCGGGTGTGCTGTTCAAGGACATCACGCCGCTGCTGGGCGACGCCGACGGGTTCGCGGCCATGGTGGACGAGATCGCCGGGCTGTTCGAGGCCGACAAGATCGTCGGGATCGAGGCGCGGGGCTTCATTCTGGCGGCGCCGGTGGCGTACAAAGCTCATGCCGGGTTCGTGCCAGTCAGAAAGAAGGGCAAACTGCCCGCCGAAACCCTGGAAGAGTCCTACGATCTGGAGTACGGCTCGGCCACCATCGAGGTGCACCGGGACGCCTTCGCGCCGGGTGACCGGGTGCTGATCGTGGACGACGTGCTGGCCACGGGCGGCACCGCAGCGGCCACGGTGGAGCTGGTGCGGCGCGCCGGGGCCGACGTCGTGGGCGTGGCCGTACTGATGGAGCTTGCCTTTCTCGAGGGGCGTGCGCGCCTGCCGGGAGTAGAGGTACGCGCCCTGCTGACCGTCTGAGTTCGCCACCTGGATACACTGGGGGGCCTGGACTCACACGTAAGGAGTCTGTGTGCCCCGTGATGTGGTCGTGCCCGACGTAACCGAGTCTTCGACGCGTCGGCGGCGGTTTGGGGGTGGGGCCATGAACCCGGTGCTGGAACCCTTGTTCCGGACGGTCAGGGCTACCCATCCCAAGGCTGACCTGCGCCTGATCGAGCGTGCCTACGACGTGGCCGCGTACCATCACCGCGATCAGAAGCGAAAGAGCGGCGACCCCTACATCACGCACCCGCTCGCCGTGGCCACGATCCTGGCTGAGCTCGGCACCGACGACGAGACCCTGTGCGCCGCGCTCCTCCACGACACCGTCGAGGACACCGCCTACGGCCTGGAGGAGCTGCGCGGCGACTTCGGCGACACGATCGGCTCGCTGGTCGACGGCGTCACCAAGCTGGACAAGGTCAAGTTCGGGGACGCCGCGCAGGCCGAGACCGTGCGCAAGATGGTCGTGGCCATGTCGCGCGACATCCGCGTGCTGATCATCAAGCTGGCCGACCGCCTCCACAACATGCGCACGATGCGCTACCTGCCCGAGCACAAGCGGCAGCAGAAGTCCCGCGAGACGCTGGAGATCTTCGCGCCGCTCGCCCACCGCCTGGGCATGAACACGATCAAGTGGGAGCTGGAAGACCTCGCCTTCGCGATGCTCTACCCCAAGCGCTACGACGAGATCGCGCGCATGGTGTCGGAGCGCGCGCCGCGCCGCGACCTGTTCCTGCAGGAGGTCATCGAGAAGGTCTCCGGCGACCTGCGCGAGGCCAAGATCCGCGCGGTGGTCAAGGGCCGGCCCAAGCACTACTACTCCGTCTACCAGAAGATGATCGCCAGGGATGTCGCCTTCGACGACATCTACGACCTGGTGGGCATCCGCGTGCTCGTCGACAGCGTGCGCGACTGCTATGCGGCCCTCGGAACGATCCACGCGCGATGGAACCCGGTGCCCGGCCGGTTCAAGGACTACATCGCGATGCCCAAGTTCAACATGTACCAGTCGCTGCACACCACGGTGATCGGCCCCGAGGGCAAGCCCGTCGAGCTGCAGATCCGCACCCACGCCATGCACCATCGCGCCGAGTACGGCGTGGCCGCCCACTGGAAGTACAAGGAGGAGGTCGGCGCCACCGCCCCGCCCGGCAAGGTCAAGCCGGGCAGCGACATGGCCTGGCTGCGCCAGCTCCTCGACTGGCAGAAGGAGACCTCCGACCCGGGCGAGTTCCTGGAGTCGCTCCGCTTCGACCTGTCGGTCTCCGAGGTCTACGTCTTCACCCCGCGCGGTCAGGTCGTGGCGCTGCCTGAGGGCGCGACCCCGGTCGACTTCGCCTACGCCGTCCACACCGAGGTCGGCCACCGATGTATCGGCGCCCGCGTCAACGGCCGCCTCGTGCCGCTGGAGTCGCGGCTGGGCAACGGCGACACCGTCGAGATCTTCACCTCGAAGTCGCCCGACGCCGGCCCGTCGCGCGACTGGCTGAAGTTCGTCAAGTCCGGCCGTGCCCGCAACAAGATCCGGCAGTGGTTCTCCAAGGAGCGCCGCGAGACCGCGATCGAGGCCGGCAAGGAGGCCATCGGCCGTGCCATGCGCAAGCAGGGCCTGCCGCTGCAGCGCCTGATGTCCGGCGAGGCGCTGCTGGCGCTGTCGCGCGACCTGCGCTACCCCGACGTCTCCGCCCTCTACGCCGCCGTCGGCGAGGGCCACATCGCCGCCCAGTCGGTCGTGCAGAAGCTCGTGGCCTCCATCGGCGGCGTCGAGAGCGCCGAGGAGGACATCGCCGAGACCTCGCTGCCCACCCGCCTCAAGGGCCGCCCGCGCGGCGGCGGTGGGGCCGGTGTGGTCGTGGCGGGCGACGCCGACGTGTGGGTACGCCTGTCCAAATGCTGCACCCCCGTGCCGGGAGACGAGATCGTCGGCTTCGTCACCCGCGGCCACGGCGTCTCGGTGCACCGGGCCGACTGCACCAACGTCCAGCAGCTGAAGGAGCAGCCGGACCGGCTCGTCGAGGTCAGCTGGTCGCCCAGCGAGGACTCGGTCTTCCTGGTGGCCATCCAGGTGGAGGCGCTCGATCGGCCCCGCCTGCTGTCCGACGTCACCCGCACCCTGTCCGACCAGCACGTCAACATCCTGTCCGCGTCCGTGACCACGTCGCGTGACCGGGTGGCGATCAGCAAGTTCACCTTCGAGATGGGCGACCCCAAGCACCTGGGGCACGTGCTGAAGGCGGTCCGCAGCATCCAGGGCGTCTTCGACGTCTACCGCGTCAGCGGCGCCGGCAGCTGACCTCTCTTCTGGTACGGCCCGGACGGGAACCACGAGCGCTTCGGTGGAGCGGCGCCTCACCCCGGGGCGGCGCCTGAGCCCTTGGGCAGGGCTCGGCGCGCCTGCGGGTTTCCATGGCCGTTCTGGGGATGTTCAGGCCGCTTCGGAGGGCAAGGGGAGCGGGGCCGTACCTCCTAGTCGGGCAGGAGGGGGACGGCGGGGTCGTCGTCGCGGCCGAGGAGGACGGCGCGCGTCACGGCGGCGGAGCCGAAGCGCAGGCGGAGCGAGTCGACCGTCGTGTCCAGGGCGCGCGGCTCGTCGAAGGGCAGGGCGAGCTGCAGGGCGGCGCAGTCGCTGAGGTTGGTGAGCGCGAAGCCCACCAGCGTGATGCCGCGCTCGTCGATCAGGGGCGCGGCGGCGGCCAGGAGGCGGCGGGCGGTCGCCAGCAGGGGCGCGGTCTCGTCGGTGGCCTGCGGGACGGTGTGGGAGCGGGTGACCCGGGTGAAGTCCTCGAAGCGCAGCCGCAGGACCACCGTGCGGGCGCTGCGGCCCGCGGCGCGCAGGCGGCGCGCGACGCGGTCGATCAGGCCGACGGTGATGGCGTCGAGCTCGCCGCGGGTACGCCGGGTGCGGCCCAGGGCGCGCTGGGCGCCGATGGAGCGTCGCCGGCGGCCCGTCCGCACGGGGCGCGGGTCGTGGTTGAGCGCGAGGGCGAGCAGGTGGCGTCCGGCGGCGGGGCCGAGGCGGGCGGTCAGCGTGGACTCGCGCAGGGCGGCCACCTCGCCCACGGTGGTGATGCCCAGGGCGTGGAGCTTGCGGGCGGTGACGGGGCCCACGCCCCACAGGCGCTCGACCGGCAGCGGATGGAGGAAGTCCAGCTCTCCGTCCGGCGGGACGACGAGCAGGCCGTCGGGCTTGGCGACGCCGCTGGCCACCTTGGCCAGGAACTTGGTGCGGGCCACCCCGACGGTGATGGGCAGGCCCACCTGCTCGCGTACGTCGCGGCGGAGCTTGGCGGCGATGCGGTCCGGCGGCCCGGAGATCTCGCGCAGGCCGCCGACGTCGAGGAAGGCCTCGTCGATGGACAGGCCCTCGACCAGGGGCGTGGTGCGCTCGAAGACGTCGAAGACGGCCTTGCTGGCCGCGGAGTAGGCGGACATGCGGGGCTCGACCACGATCGCGCCCGGGCACAGGCGGCGGGCCTGGCCGCCGCTCATCGCGGTGCGGACCCCGCAGGCCTTGGCCTCGTAGCTGGCCGCCAGGACCACGCCGCCGCCGACGATGACCGGACGGCCACGCAGGCCCGGGTCGTCACGCTGCTCGACCGAGGCGTAGAAGGCGTCGAGGTCGGCGTGGAGGATCGTCGCTTCGCTCACGAACACATGTTCGCATGGAAGGTACGATCAGGGCTACCGCAGGCCGGGCAGGTTGACGACGATGGCCTCCTGGGTGCTGCGGGCGATGACCACCACGGCCTCCCGCGAGGGGTCGGGGTTCTCCTCGCGGTGCGGCACGAACGGCGGCACGTAGATGTAGTCACCGGCCTTGGCCTCGATGCGCACCTCCTCCCCGCCGTCGGGGTCGAGGAAGACGAAGCACGGGGTGCCGCTGACGACGTAGATGGCGGTCTCGGACTCGCCGTGGTGGTGGTCGGCCGAGGCCGTGGACGGGGCGACGTGCGTCTGCCCCATCCACAGGCGGCTGGAGCCCACGGAGGCGCCGCTGACGGCGGCCAGGCGGCGCATGCCCCCGCTCTGCGCGGTGTCGGCCGTCAGCAGGCCGGGGACGATGTGGTGGAGCTTGCGGTGGAAGGCGTCCATGGCGGCCACCTTCTCACGCGCTCAGACCTCGACGCCGTTGACGAAGACCTTGCGCAGCCGCAGGCCGTCGGTGAACGCGATCTTGTCGGGCCCGGTGATCCCGGTGAAGCGGCACCTGTCCAGGCGCACGTCCGTGAGGTGGTCGGTTTCGAGGCCGACGAGGTTGAGCACGGCGTCGGCACCGTCGATGCGGGTGTCGCGCATGGTGATGTTCCGCACCGACACCGGCAGGGTTCCCGGATCGGTGCTCGCGTAGTTCATGTTGACGAAGATGATCTCCCGGTCCACCCCGGAGCCGGTGAAGCCGCGGACGTGGACGCCGTCGACGTACGCGCCGCGCTTCTTGCTGGCCTTGATGTAGACGGGGTACTTGACCGGGTGGTTGCCGGGGAAGGCGGGGGAGTTGACGACACAGCGCTCGGCGAAGACGTGGCGCACGCCGCCGGACATCTCGCTGCCGACGGTGATGCCGCCCCAGCGTCCGGAGAACAGGCAGTCCTGGACGACGATGTTCTCGCTGGGCACGCCGACCCGGCGGCCGTCGGCGTCGCGGCCGGACTTGACGGCCACGCAGTCGTCGTTGGTGTTGAAGCGGCAGTCGTGGATGTGCACATAGGAGGAGGCTTCGGGGTCGCAGCCGTCGGTGTTGTAGAGCGTGCTGACGACGGTGATGCGGCGGATGGTGATATTTCGTGAAAGGACCGGGTTCACCGTCCACATCGCCGGCTCCAGGATCGTCACATCCGAGACCAGGACGTTCTCGCACTGGACGAACTGGATCATCGCCGGGCGTAAGTAGTGCCCGGCGCCGAAGACCCGTTGCTCCACCGGCACGCCGTCGTCGCCCATCCTCCGCAGGGCGCGCTGGTCCGCGCCCTGCGGGCCGCCGCCGGCGTACCAGCTCTCCCAGGGGCCCTGGCGGGCCTGGCCGTCCAGGGTGCCCTTGCCCGTGATGGCGACGTCGCGCTGGCCGCGGGCGTAGATGAAGGGGGAGTAGTTGTAGCACTCGGTCCCCTCCCAGCGGGTGAAGACCACCGGCAGGTAGGCGTTCGGATCGGTGCTGAAGGCGATCGTGGCGCCCTCCGAGACGTGCAGCTCGACGCCGCTGCGCAGGTGGACGGCCCCGGTCAGGAACCGTCCCGGGGGTACGAGCACGCGCCCGCCGCCCGCGCGGTGGCACGCGGCGATGGCCCGGCGGAAGGCGGTGGTGCAGTCGGTGACGCCGTCGCCGACGGCGCCGAAGGCGGTGATGTCCCACCTCCTGGCGGGGAAGCGGGGTGGTCTGATCCTGCGGAGAATGTGAGGTACTCGGTGCCATGGGTCCGATGAATCGGCATGTGCCGTATCCGGAATCATGCTGACAGCGCCGAGAAGCAAGACAGAACGTCGTGAAGGCATCAGTCCTCCACCAGAAGGGGTCGGATGTCTGGAGCCTAAATCACATTCGCTTCGTGAGGAAGTTAATTCGGCGGGAGCGCACGAAAACGCCGGCCGGAAGTGACCGGCCGGCGTTCGTCGTGGCGACGCTCAGCTGAACTCGGCGAGCGTGCGCTCGGCCTCCTCCAGCCAGGAACGGCGGGCCGTCAGGGCCTCCTCGGCCTCCTTGACGTCCTTGGCCCGGCCGGCGGCCTCGGCCTTGGCCAGGCGCTTCTCCAACTGCTCGATGGAGGTGCGGAGCTGGTCGACGGTGCTCTGGGCACGGGCGCGGGCCTCGGGGTTGGAGCGCTTCCACTCCGCGTCCTCGGCCTTACGCACGGCTTCGTCGATCTTGCGCAGCCCGCCCTCCAGCCGGTCGCGCTGCTCGCGCGGCACGGGACCGACGGCCTCCCAGCGCTCCAGCATGTGGCGCAGCGCGCCGCGGGCGGCCCGCGCGTCGGTGACCGGGAGGATCTTCTCGGCCTCGACGAGCAGCACCTCCTTGGCCTCCGCGTTGGCCGCGAGCGACGCGTCCCGCTCGGCGAAGACGGCGGAGCGGGCCTGGAAGAACACGTCCTGCGCGGCCTTGAAGCGGGCCCACAGCTCGTCCTCGGCGTCGCGGGAGGCCCGTCCGGCCGACTTCCAGCGCTGCATCAGCTCGCGGTAGACCGAGGCGGTGGGGCCCCAGTCGGTGGACTCCGCCAGCGCCTCCGCCTCGGCGACGATGCGCTCCTTCTCGGCGCGCACGCCTTCGCGCTGCTCGTCGAGCCCGGCGAAGTAGGTCTTGCGGCGCTTGGCGAAGGCCGTGCGGGCGGCGGACAGCCGCTTCCACAGGCCGGCCTCGGTGGCGCGGTCGATGCGGTCGGCGGCCTTCCACTCCTCGACGAGCTGGCGAAGCCGCTCGCCGCCGGACTTCCAGTGGGTGGTCTCCTCGGCGATGCGCTCGGCCTCGGCGACGATGCGCTCCTTGACCGCCTTGGCCTCGACGCGCGCGTGCTCACGGGCGGCCTTGACCTCCTCGCGGCGGTGCGCGACCAGCTCCGACAGCCCGTCGAGGCGGGCGGTCAGCGCGGCCAGGTCGCCGATGGCGTGGGCGTCGGCGACGGCCTCGCGCAGCTTGACGATGCTGGCCTCGGCCTGGGCCGGCGCCAGGTCGGTGCCCTTGAGCCGCTGCTCCAGCAGCTGCACCTGCCCGGCCAGCTCGTCGTACTTGCGATGGAAGTAGGCCAGCGCTTCCTCGGGTTCACCGGCCTGCCAGGAGCCGACGGCCCGCTCTCCCTCAGCCGTACGCACGTAGACGGTGCCGTCGTCGTCTACCCGGCCCCACGGGTCGGTGCTCACCGTGTCCTCCCGCACTTTCCATCAGACCCTTCGGGACTACCCGTCCCTAGTTGTATTACGTCAGCTCTTGCCAGAGATTGTCACGTCTTTGAGTTGGAGGGTTTCCTTGGGCGCTCCCGTTCCGTCCGGACCCGGCGTGATAACGCCCGCCTTGTTCACCTTGTCGAGAATGTCGAGCCCCTTGGTGATCGTACCGACTGGCGTGTAATCCGGGGTGAGTCCGATGTCGCCGTATACCAGGAAGAACTGGCTTCCGGTGGACCCGGGCGCGCTCGTCTTGGCCATGGCCATCACACCGCGCTTGTAGGCGGCGCCCTTGAGGTTCTCCTCGGCCATCACGTAGCCGGGGCCGCCCATGCCGTCGGTCTGGCTCTTGCCGTCGGCCTTGGCCGTCGGGTCGCCGCACTGCAACATCGGGAACTTCTCGTTGCCCAGCCGGTGGCACTTGCTGCCGTCGTAGTAGTTCTTCTTCGCCAGGAACTCCAGCGAGTTGACGGTGCACGGCGCGGCGGCGTTGTTCAGCTCCACCTGGATGTCGCCCTGGTTCGTGGCGAACGTCAGCGTCTTGGTCGCCGGCTTCACGCTCGCCTTGGCCGGAGGCATGCCGACATCCTTCACGTTCCCATTCTTGTCGGCCACATAGCCGCACTTGCCGGTCTTCGGGTCGAACGGCGCGGCCGCCGCGACCTGACTCGGCGAGGTGCTCGGCTGGGCCGAGTCCGAAGCCGCCGGCGTGGGCGAGGCCGCCGCCTCCGTGCCTGGCTCCCCGTTGAACAGGGCCACGGCGGCGACGATGCCGCCGACCACTACGACGACGCCTATGCTGGAGCCGATGATCGCAGTGCGCTTGTTACGCTGCTCGCGCTCGATGCGGCGCTGCATCTGCCGCTCGTAGTGCTCACGAGCCAGCTGCTTCTGCCGGTCCTTCCCCGTGGCCACCGCTTTGCCTCCCATAGTCAATCAACTGAGGTGGGCGAATCGTATCGGCCAATGGGTAATGGTTCGCAGCCCGGCGACCCGCACCGGTACCCTTCGGTTACATTCCCATTGGCTTTTTCAACGAGATCAGCTGAGGCAGATGCTCATCGCAGGGTTCCCCGCAGGGGCCTTCCAGACCAACTGTTACGTCGTCGCGCCCGCCGCCGGCGAGGAATGTGTGATCGTCGACCCTGGTCAGGACGCCGTGGAGGGCGTAGACGAGTTGCTGCGCGAGCACCGGCTGAAGCCGGTCGCGGTCGTGCTGACCCACGGGCACCTCGACCACGTCTGGTCCGTGGCCCCGGTGTGCGGCGCGCGTGACATTCCCGCGTGGATCCACCCGGAAGACCGCGATCTGCTGAGCGATCCCGCCAAGGGCTGGTCCGAGACCTCCGCGCAGCTGTTCGGCGGCATCACGCTGAGCGAGCCGGACGACGTGAAGGAGCTGTCCGACGGCGCCGTGCTGAAGCTGGCCGGACTGGAGCTCGTCGTGGACCACACCCCCGGCCATACCAGGGGGTCGGTGAGCTTCCGGCTGCCCGAGGACGAGATCATGTTCTCCGGTGACCTGCTGTTCGCCGGCTCCATCGGCCGCACCGACCTGCCGGGCGGCGACTATCCGACGATCCTGCGCAGCCTGGCCGCCAAGTGCCTGCCGCTGCCTGATGAGACGATCGTCCTGCCGGGCCACGGACCACAGACCACGATCGGCCGCGAGCGCGCCACCAATCCTTACCTCAAGGAAGCAGCGCCGCACGCCGGTCCCACCCGAGGGATCTAATGAGCTTCCAAGCACCAAAGGGCGTCAAGGAGTACGTTCCTCCGCAGGCCTCGACCTTCTACGCCATCCGCCAGGCGTTCGCCGAGACCGCCAGGCGCGCCGGCTACTCCTACCTGGAGACCGCGGTCTTCGAGGACACTCAACTGTTCGCCCGCGGCGTCGGCGAGTCCACCGACGTCGTCAGCAAGGAGATGTACACCTTCACCGACCGCGGCGGCCGCTCGCTCACGCTGCGCCCCGAGTTCACCGCCGGAGTGCTGCGCGCGGTCCTGGAGTACGGCCTGCACCGCGGACAACTTCCGGTCAAGGTCTGGACCGGCGGCCCGGTCTTCCGCGCCGAGGCGCCGCAGGAGGGCCGCTACCGGCAGTTCTACCAGCTCGACCTGGAGGCCGTCGGCACCGAGGACCCGGCCGTCGACGCCGAGACCATCGCGCTGGCCTGGCAGTGGTACACCGCGCTCGGCCTGACCCAGGTGCGCCTGCTGCTCAACTCGCTGGGCTGCGCCGAGTGCCGTCCGCTCTACCGCACCCGACTGCAGGACTTCCTGCGCGGCCTCGACCTCGACGAGGCCACCCGCGCCCGGATCGAGATCAACCCGCTGCGCGTGCTCGACGACAAGCGGCCCGAGGTGCGCGAGCAGCTTGAGGACGCGCCGCTCATCGGCGACCACCTGTGCGCCGGCTGCAAGGCCTACCACGACCGCGTCAAGCAGCACCTGGCCGACCTGGACATCCCGTGGCAGGACGACCCCAGGATGGTGCGCGGCCTCGACTACTACACCCGCACCACCTTCGAGTTCGAGCACCCGCTGCTGGGCGCGCAGTCCGGCATCGGCGGCGGCGGCCGCTACGACGGCCTGTCGGAGGCCATCGGCGGGCCGCGGCTGCCCGGCATCGGCTTCGGGCTCGGCCTGGACCGCACCGTCATCGCCCTCGGCCGCGAGGGCATCGAGCTCGCCACCCCGCCGCGCTGCGAGGTGTACGGTGTGGCGCTGGGTGACGAGGCCGCCCGGACCATGTTCAAGCTCCTCGGCGACCTGCGCGCGGCGGGCGTCGCCGCCGACATGTCCTTCGGCGGCAAGGGGCTCAAGGGTGCGATGAAGGGCGCGGACCGCTCCGGCGCCCGCTTCGCGCTGATCCTGGGCGAGCGTGACCTGGCGGCGCGAGCCGTACAACTGAAAGACCTGACCACCGCTGAGCAGACCGAGGTGCCGCTGGCCCAGGTCGTGGACGTTCTGAAGGGGAAAGTGCAGTGATCCGCACGCATAAGGCCGGGGAGCTCCGCAAGGAGCACGCCGGGCAGCAGGTGACGCTCGCAGGATGGGTGGCCCGGCGCCGCGACCACGGCGGCGTGGTCTTCATCGACCTGCGTGACGCCTCCGGCTCGGCCCAGGTGGTCTTCCGCGAGGAGGACCACGCCCACGACCTGCGCGCCGAGTACTGCGTGAAGGTGGTCGGCGAGGTACGCGTGCGGCCCGAGGGCAACGCCAACCCCGAGCTGCCCACCGGCGACATCGAGGTCGTCGCCACCCAGGTCGAGGTGCTCAGCGAGTCGGCGCCGCTGCCCTTCCCCATCGAGGGCAACACCGGGGTGTCGGAGGAGGCGCGGCTGAAGTACCGCTACCTCGACATCCGCCGCCAGCAGGTCGGCAACGCCATGCGGGTGCGCTCCAAGGCCACCTTCCTGGCCAACCAGGTCATGGACGAGCTCGGCTTCGTCTACGTCGAGACGCCCACGCTCACCCGCTCCACCCCCGAGGGCGCCCGCGACTTCCTGGTGCCGGTGCGCCTGCAGCCGTCCAACTGGTACGCGCTGCCGCAGTCGCCCCAGCTGTTCAAGCAGCTCCTGCAGGTGGCCGGCCTCGAGCGCTACTACCAGCTGGCCAAGTGCTACCGCGACGAGGACCTGCGGGCCGACCGGCAGCCGGAGTTCACCCAGATCGACATCGAGATGTCCTTCGTCGACCAGGAGGACGTCATCGCCGTCGGCGAGGCGCTGATCGGCCGCGTGTGGAAGGAGATCCTCGGCTACGAGATCCCCGCCCCGCTGCCGCGGATGACCTACGCCGACGCGATGGCCCGCTACGGCTCCGACAAGCCCGACCTGCGCTTCGGCCAGGAGCTGGTCGACGTCACCGCGTACTTCGCCGACACCACGTTCCGCGTCTTCCAGGCCGACTACGTGGGCGCGGTCGTCATGCCGGGCGGCGCCTCCCAGACCCGCAAGGAGCTCGACGGCTGGCAGGACTGGGCCAAGTCGCGCGGCGCCAGGGGCCTGGCCTACGTGCTGGTCCAGGAGGACGGCACGCTCGGCGGCCCGGTGGCCAAGAACCTCTCGCAGCAGGAGCAGGACGGGCTCGCGGCCTTCGTCAAGGCGGCCCCCGGCGACGCGATCTTCTTCGCCGCCGGAGCCCGCAACTCCTCGCGCGACCTGCTCGGCGCCGCCCGCCTGGAGATCGGCCGCCGCTGCGACCTCATCGACCAGTCGCAGTGGGCCTTCCTCTGGGTCGTCGACGCCCCCATGTTCGAGGAGGACGGCGAGGGCGGCTGGACCGCGGTCCACCACCCCTTCACCGGTCCCAAGCCGGAGTACGCCGCCGACTTCCAGGACAAGCCGGGCGAAGCCCTGGCCTACGCCTACGACATGGTCTGCAACGGCATGGAGATCGGCGGCGGCTCGATCCGTATCCACCGGGCCGAGATGCAGCAGCGCGTCTTCGACGTGCTCGGCATCTCCAAGGAGGAGGCCGAGAGCAAGTTCGGCTTCCTGCTCGACGCCTTCCAGTACGGCCCGCCCCCGCACGGCGGCATCGCCTACGGCTGGGACCGCATCTGCATGCTGCTGTCCGGCGCCGAGTCGATCCGCGACGTGATCGCCTTCCCCAAGACGGCCTCCGGCTTCGACCCGCTCACCGGCGCCCCGACCGCCATCACGGCCGAGCAGCGCAAGGAAGCCGGCGTCGACGCCAAGCCCAAGGAGTAGCCGCGAGCGTGAGGTCCGCGTGAGATATGCCGATCTCGCCGCACCCAAGCCGCTGCGCCGCCACCAGCGACAGGCCCTGAACGAGCTGGAGGCGGCGTTCGCGGCCGGGCGGCGCCGGGCCTGGGTCGTGTTACCGCCCGGCACCGGCAAGACGCTCACGGGCCTGGAGGCGGCCAGAAGGCTGGGCGACCCGATCGTCGCCTTCGGCCCCAACACCGCCATCCAGGGCCAGTGGCTGGCCGAGTGGCGCGCCTTCGGCGAGAAGGCCCGCGCCGGCACCTCGCGCCTGCTCGGCGAGGACGTCACCGTCCTGACCTATCAGGCGCTGGCCAGCTTCGACCCCGACGCCGAGATCGACGAGGAGGGCGGCAGCCGGCCCTCCCACCTCGACCGGCTGCGCCCGGCGGGCCGCGAGCTGGTGGACCGCCTGGCCGCGCTCGGCCGGGTGACGCTGCTGCTCGACGAGTGCCACCACCTGCTGGACACCTGGGGCGAGCTGCTGGCCGAGGTCCTGCGGCGGCTGCCGGAGGCCGCCGTGATCGGGCTGACCGCGACCCCGCCCGACCGGCTCACGCCGGCGCAGGCCGAGCTGGTCGAGGAGCTGTTCGGGCCGGTGGTGCGCGGTCCGTCGATCCCGGCCGTGGTCCGCGAGGGCCACCTGGCCCCGTACGCGGAGCTGGCGTGGCTGACCTGCCCGACCGCGCACGAGCAGGCGTGGTTGGCCGCCGAGGCCGAGCGCTTCGCCGAGCTCACCACCGACCTGCTCGACCCCGGCTTCGCCACCCTGGGCTTCCTGCAGTGGCTCGACACCCGCCTCGTCCACCGCGGCGACGACGCGATGACCTGGCAGCGGCTCGAACGCCGCGAGCCCGCGCTGGCCGCCGCCGCGCTGCGCCTGCACCACGCCGGGCTGCTGCCCCTGCCGGAAGGCGCCCGCGTCCGTGAGGAACACCGCCACCGGCCCACGGCCGACGACTGGGTCTGCCTGCTCGACGACTACGTGCGCCGCTGCCTGCGGCGGAGCGGCGAGCCCGCGGACGCGGCGGCCGTCGAGGCGATCCGGCTGGCGCTGCCGTCGATCGGCTACCAGCTGACCGCGCGTGGCGTGCGGGCCGGCCGTACCCCGGTCGACCGGGTGGTGGCGCGCAGCGAGGCCAAGACGGTGGCGGTGGCGGAGATCCTGGCCGCCGAGCACGCCGCGCTGGGGGAGCGGATCCGCGCTCTGGTGCTGTGCGACCACGAGCGGGCCACCGCCACGCTGCCCGCGCGCCTGTCGGGCGTGCTGGACGAGCAGGCCGGGTCGGCCAGGCTGGTGCTGGAGACGCTGGCCGCCGACCCGCGTACCGGGCGGCTGCACCCCATGCTCGTCACCGGCCGCACGGTCGCCGCCCCGGCCGCGACGGCCGCGGCCTTCGCCGCGTTCTGCGCGGGTACGGCCCGCCTGGACCCGATCCCGCCCAGCGCGCAGGGCGTGGTCGAGGTGACCGGCTCCTGGAACAGCCGCGCCTGGGTCGCCCTCGCCACCCGCTTCCTGGAGTCCGGCGGCTGCTCGATCCTGGTCGGCACCCGGGCGATGCTCGGCGAGGGCTGGGACGCCAAGGGCGTCAACACGGTCGTCGACCTCACCGAGGCCACGACGGCCGGCGCGGTCGTGCAGATGCGCGGGCGCGGGCTGCGCGCCGACCCGTCCTGGCCGGAGAAGGTGGCCAACACCTGGTCCGTGGTGTGCGTCAGCGCCGAGCACCCCAAGGGGTCGGCGGACTGGGAGCGGTTCGTCCGCAAGCACGAGGGCTACTTCGGGCTGACCGACTCCGGCACGATCGCCGCCGGGGTCGCGCACGTGCATCCCGAGCTGTCGCCCTACGCGCCGCCTCCGGTGTCCGGCTTCGACCGGTTCAACGTGTCGATGCTGGAGCGGGCGGCCGACCGGGCCAGGGTGCGGGAGCTGTGGCGGGTCGGCTCGCCGTACGAGGACCTGCCGGTGCACAGCCTGCGCGTCGAGCCCGCCCGCGCCGCCGCCCGCCCGGCGGTGAGCCGTCCCGAGCCGCCGCGCGCGGTGCCCGCCGAACGCGGCATCAGCCCCCGCCCCCGTCTCGATCGCCGCCCGCACCTGCTCGCGGGCGCCGCCGGGTGGGTGGCGGGCACCGCCGCCTGGCTCGCCGCGGGGTTGGCCGAGGTGCCCGCCGTCATGGTCGCCGACGCGCTCCCGCTGGCGCTACCCGGCGGGCTGCCGCTCGGCGCCGCCGCCTTCCTCCTGGTACGCCGCGCCCGCCGCGCCACCGCGGGACAGGCGGCGTTGCGCGAGGTGGCGGGGCAGTTCGACCTGCCCGCGATCGCCTGTGCCGTGGCCGACGCCCTGCACGCGGCCGGGCAGGTGCCCGAGGGCGCGCGGGGGGTGCACGTGGAACCGGACGGCGCCGGCGCCTACTGGATCGAGCTGCGCGGTGTCCCGGAGGCCGCCTCGCGGCGCTTCAGCCTCGCGCTGGACGAGGTGCTGACCGCGCCGGTCGCGCCGCGCTACCTGGTGCCCCGGTACCTGGTCGAGCCGGGACGCCGGCAGGGGCGGGCGCTCATGGCGGGCCGCCCGGAGCCGAACGCGGTCGTCCACCACGCGGTGCCCGAGGTCCTCGGCGAACGCAGGAAGGACGCGCAGGCGTTCGCGCAGGCGTGGAACCGCTGGGTCAGCCTCGGCGAGCCGGTCTACACCCGCTCACCGGAAGGGGCGGGGATCCTGGCCGCGCAGGCGGGCGGCTCGCCGCTGGACGTCGCCACCGCCCTGCGCGTCACCTGGCGCTGAGCACGGTCTCCTGGGCACAGCCCGGCGATGGGCACGATCCGGCGCTGGGCACTGTCCGGCGGTGAGCACTGTCCGGCGCTGGGCACGATCCGGCGGTGAGCACGGCCCCGCCCGCCGCGGTTCCGATCGGCGGGCGGTAGCCGTACCGGCGATCAGAAGCGGACGGGAAGGCGTGACAGGCCCCGCACCACCGAGCCCGGCGGCCGCCACGCCAGCTCCTCCTGCGCGCAGTCCAGCGCGAGGCCGGGCAGGCGGGCCAGCAGCGTGCCGATGGCGATCCGCCCCTCCAGGCGGGCCAGCGGCGCGCCCAGGCAGAAGTGGATGCCGTGGCCGAAGGCGAGGTGGCGGTTGTCGCGGCGGGTGATGTCGAGCTCCCGCGGCGCGGAGACGGCGGCGGGGTCGCGGCCCGCGGCGCCCAGCGAGATGTGCACCATCGCGCCGCGCGGCACCGCCACCCCGGCGATCTCCATGTCCTCGGCGGCGAAGCGGGGAGTGGAGCGCTCGACCGGCCCGTCGAAGCGCAGGAACTCCTCGATCGCGTCCGGCAGCAGCTCCGGCTCGCCGCGCAGCAGCGCGAGCTGGTCGGGGTCGCGCAGCAGGGCCAGCATGCCGTTGCCGATGAGGTTGACCGTCGTCTCGTGCCCGGCGATCAGCAGCAGCGTGAGCGTGGACAGCAGCTCGCGCTCGTCCAGGTCGCCGCCGTTGGCCAGGGCGCTGACCAGGTCCTCGCGCGGATCGGCGCGCCGCTCGGCGACCAGGCGCGCGAAGTAGGCGTGCGTGTCGCGGGCCGCCTGCTGCCGCACCTTGGTGCCCTCGGGGTCGAAGCTGGGGTTGACCAGCCGCCCCGACCATTCGCGAAACAGCTCGCGGTCCTCGGCGGGCACGCCGAGCAGCTCGCAGATGACGATGATCGGCAGCGGGAAGGCGAACTCGCCGATCAGCTCCGCGCTGCCGTTCATCTCCATGGCGTCGATGAGCTCGTCGGTGATCTCCTGTACGCGCGGGCGCAGGGCCTCGACCCGCCGCGGCGTGAAGTCCTTGGCGACCACGCGGCGCAGGCGGGTGTGCTCGGGCGGGTCGACCTGGAGCATGTTCGACTGGAACAGCAGGTCGTTGGTGTCGGCGAGCTTGCGGAAGTAGTCGCCGAAGACCGTGATGTCCTTCGACAGCCTGGGGTCGTTGAGCGCGGCGCGCCCGACTTCGTGGTCGATGATCAGGAAGGCGTCCATCCCGGGCGGGAAGTCGATCGGATGGACGGGACCCCCGGCGCGCAGGCCGTCGTAGGCGGTGTAGGGGTCGCGGCTGAAGTCGGGAGCGAAAAGGAACTCGAACGGTAGTTTCTCCGGCACGGAGATCACCCTAGAACGCCACGGGCAGCGCGGAAAGCGAGCGCAGGATCGAGCCGCTCAGCCGCCACGAGAGCTCGTCCTCGCGGCAGCCGAGCCGCAGGTCCGGCAGGCGCTCCAGCAGCATGGCGAAGGCGACCTGTGCCTCCAGGCGGGCCAGCGGCGCGCCCAGGCAGAAGTGGATGCCGTGGCCGAAGGAGACGTGCCGGGTGTCCTGGCGGGCCACGTCGAGCCCGTCGGGGTGCGTGTTGGCGTGCGGGTCGCGGCCGGCGGCGCCGATGGAGACGTGGACGAAGGCGCCCTTGCCGACCGGCGTTCCGGCGATCTCCAGGTCTTCGAGGGCGATTCTGAACGTGCCGCGTTCCACGGGCGCGTCGAAGCGCAGGAACTCCTCGACGGCGTTCGGCACCAGCTCGGGACGGCTCTTGAGCAGCGCGAACTGCTCCGGGTCGAGCAGCAGGGCCAGGGTGCCGTTGCCGATGAGGTTGACGGTCGTCTCGTGCCCGGCGATCAACAGGAGCGCCAGCGTGGACAGCAGCTCCTTGTCGTCGAGCTCGGGGCTGGTCACCAGCACGCTGACCAGGTCGTCGCCGGGGTCGGCGCGGCGCCCGGCGATCAGGTCGGCGAAGTAGGCGCGCAGCGACTCGGTGGCCCGCGCCCGCCTGGCCTGCTGCTCCTCGTTGATCGCGGGATCGACCAGCGCGCCCGACCATTCGCGGAACAGCTCGCGGTCCTCGACCGGTACGCCCATCAGCTCGCAGATGACGACGATCGGCAACGGGAAGGCGAAGTCGGAGATGAGCTCGGCCCGGCCCCGTCCCTCGATCCCGTCGAGGAGTTCGCCGGTGATCTGCTCGATCCTGGGCCGCAGTAGCTCGATGCGGCGCGGGGTGAAGGCCCGCTGAACGACCTTGCGCAGCCGCGTGTGGTCGGGAGGGTCCGACATGAGCATGTTGTCGGCGAGGATCGGATCGCTGACGCGGACCGCGTCGCGAAACCACTCGGGGCCGCTGTCGATGTCCTTGGACAGCCGCGGGTCGGCCAGCGCCGCCCGGCCGTGCTCGTAGTCGACCACCACGTACGCCTCGGCGCCCGGCGGGAAGTCGACCCGGTGGATCGGGCCCTTGGCGCGCAGCTCCGCGTACATCGGGTACGGGTTCGCGCTGAACTCGGGCGAGAAGAAGAACTCGAAAGGCAGGTTTTCCGGCATGCGGCCACTCCTTTGGGTCCAGATCCACTCTGGCTCCGCGGAAGCGGCCGATCAGCCGCTTGTGACGGGAATCACCATCACTTGGTGGACATCTTGACATCCTTGATGATGAAGGGGTTCTTCGGTGCCGTTGAGCCGCCGTCACCCGTGATGTCGTCCGGGTTGACGATGAAGCCCTCCTTGGACGCCTGGTCGATGATCTCGAGGCCGCTGGTCACCGTGCCCAGGATCGAGTAGGCCGGGTCGAGCTGCGTGTTCTCGTCCGACATCGAGATGGCGAACTGGCTGGAGTTCTGCCCCTGGGCGTCGGTGGGCTGGGTCAGGAAGACCACGCCGCGGGTGTACGGCATGGCCCCGGCGGCCTCGTCGCCGTAGACGTAGCCCGCGGTGCCCTGGCCGTCGGTGGGGTTCTTGCCGTCGGCCTTGGCCAGCGCGTCACCGCACTGCAGCAGGAACAGGCCCGAGTTCTCCGGCACCACCAGGCGGTGGCACTTGGTGTCGTCGTAGAAGTTCTTCTTGGCCAGGAACGCCATGGAGTTGACCGTGCACGGGGTGAACTTCGGGTCCACCTGGATCACGATGTCGCCGCGGTTCGTGACCACGGTCATCGTCTTGATCTTCAGGGAGTCGCCCGGCTTCTTGGGCGGGAACCCGACGAACTTCTTCGGGACGTCCTGCGTGTCCTTGGTGTACGTGCAGCTGATCGGGCCGGTCTTCGGCGTCATCGACGGCTCGGGCTCCGAGGAGGCGCTGGACGAAGGGGACGGCGAGGACGTCGCCGCGACCTTCTTGGCGTCGTCATCGCCGCCGCCGAGGAGGGTGGTGGCGGCGATGACGCCGCCGGCGACCAGGACCAGGGCCACACCGCCGCCGATGAGGGTGTTACGCCTGCCCTTGGCGTTTTCCCCAGCAGCACGCCGCGCCTGCCGCTCCTTGTGCTCTCGCGCCAGCTCGCTCTGGCGGTCGTCGCCGCTCACGGATATGTCCTCCATCTTTGCCGACACATGACCAAACAACTTCGCGAATGCTACCGGCCTCCCTTATGTGGTGTACGTAAGTGGCGGAAGGGACGGGAACCAGGTCCTTGCCTCATACGTAGTTGAAATGAGAACGGAGTGCTGCCATGTTCAACGAGATCCTCGGGCTCCCCGCCCACCCCCTGATCATCCATTTCGCCGTGGTGCTGACGCCGCTGCTCGTGGCCGTTTCCGTGGTCTACGTCGCGGTCTCGCGCTGGCGGCCCCAGCTGGCCTGGGCGGTGGTGGCCCTGTCGGTGCTGGCGCCCGGCGCGGTCTTCGCGGCCAGGCAGAGCGGTTTGGCGCTGAAGGAGGCCCGGTTCGCCACCGCCGACGGCGAGCTGGGTCAGCGCATCGCCACCCACGAGAGCTTCGCCACCCCGCTGCTGCTGTCCACGCTGGCCCTGGGCGCCCTGTCGTTGCTGCTGGTCTTCGCCGCCCGCAACAAGACCGTGGGCCTGGTCCTTTCCGCGCTCACGGTCGTGGCGGCGCTCGTGGCCGCGTACTACGTGTTCCGCGCCGGTGACTCGGGAGCGAGAGCGGTGTGGACCCTGTAGTCTCGATTTGTGGATAGCCTGTTCGATTCGGCGGCTGAGGAGGCCACTCCGCAGCCGCTCGCCGTGCGGATGCGACCCCGCGCCCTCGACGAGGTGATCGGCCAGCGGCACCTGCTCGGTCCCGGCACGCCGCTGCGGCGGCTGGTGGAGAGCGAAGCGCCGATGTCGCTGTTCCTCTGGGGGCCGCCCGGCACGGGTAAGACCACGCTGGCGTACGTGGTCTCCAACGTCACCAAGCGCCGCTTCGTCGAGATCTCCGCCGTCTCGGCGGGCGTCAAGGACGTGCGCGCCGCCATCGACAACGCCCGGCGCGAGCTCGGCATGACCGGCCGCCAGACCGTGCTGTTCGTCGACGAGGTCCACCGCTTCAACAAGGCCCAGCAGGACGCCCTGCTGCCCGCCGTCGAGAACCGCTGGGTCACCTTCATCGGCGCCACCACCGAGAACCCGTATTTCTCCGTCATCTCCCCGCTGCTGTCGCGCTCGCTGCTGCTGACCCTGGAGTCGCTGTCCGACGACGACGTCCGCGCCGTCCTGGAGCGCGCCGTCGCCGAGGAGCGCGGCCTGGGCGGCCGCGCGAGCCTGGACCCGCAGGCCCTCGACCATCTCGTACGGCTGGCGGGCGGCGACGCCCGGCGCTCCCTGACCTATCTGGAGGCGGCCGCGCTCCTGGCCGACGACATCACCGTCGAGGTGGTCGAGAAGGCCGTCGACAAGGCGGCCGTCCGCTACGACCGCCAGGGCGACCAGCACTACGACGTCATCAGCGCCTTCATCAAGTCGATGCGCGGCTCCGACGCCGACGCCGCGCTCCACTACCTGGCCCGCATGATCGAGGCCGGTGAGGACCCCCGCTTCATCGCCCGGCGCATCGTCATCTTCGCCTCCGAGGACGTCGGCATGGCCGACCCGACCTGCCTGCAGACCGCGGTGGCCGTGGCCCAGGCCGTCCAGCTCATCGGCCTGCCGGAGGGCCAGATCAACCTGGCGCACGCGGTCATCCACTGCGCCATGGCCCCCAAGTCCAACGCCGTGGTGAAGGCCATCGGCGCCGCGGCGACCGACGTGCGCAAGGGCCTCATCGGCCAGGTGCCCGGCCACCTGCGCGACGCCCACTACCAGGGCGCGGCCAAGCTCGGCCACGGCGACGGCTACAAGTACCCGCACGACTTCGACCACGGCGTCGTCCGCCAGGACTACGCGCCGGAGCAGGTGCGCGAGCGGCGCTACTACGAGCCGACCAGGCACGGCGCGGAAGCGCCGGTCGCCGAGCGGTGGGCCAAGATCCGCGCCTTCCTTCGGGGCGAGTGAGCACCGTGCACGGCACGCTGCACCACGTCGAGCTGTGGGTCGACTCCCTGGCCGAGGTCCTGCCCGGCTTCACCTGGCTGTTCGAGCGGCTGGGCTATGCGCCGTTCCAGAGCTGGGAGGGCGGGCGGTCCTGGCTGCTCGGCGCCACGTACCTGGTGCTGGAGAAGTCGCCGGCCCGCGTACCCGGCCGCCACGACCGGCTGCGCGCCGGGCTCAACCATCTCGCCTTCCACGTGGACGACCCCGACGCCATGGCCGAGGAGGCGCGCGAGCACGGCTGGACGCTCCTGTTCGCCGACCGTCACCCCTACGCGGGCGGGCTCGCCCACCACGCGGCCTACCTGGAGAACGTCGCGGGCTTCGAGATCGAACTGGTGCGCGCCACCGGCTGAGGGCGACCCCGGTCTTCTGCCGGGCCGAGCTCTGTCGTAAGGTTTGAGCGTTCGATTAAAGCATTCGGTTAAGGGGTTCGCGATGGAGCGTAATGCCGCCCGCATGACCTTGGCGGGCGTGGTGAGCGCGCTGTTCGCGGCGATGGCGGCCTACAAGCTGCTGCACGCCGGAGGACTGGAGCAGACGGCGGTGTTCTACGTGGGCGTGCCCGCGGTCATCGCGATCACCGTGGTGCTGGTCGCCAAGCCGCGCTCGGCCATCGGGCTGGTGATGGCGGTCATCACCGTCGCGCTCGCGCTCGCCGGCCCGCTGCTGGGCGAGGGAATCGTCTGCCTGGTGTTCGCCGCGCCGCTGTTCTACCTGGTGGGGGCGCTGTTCGGGGCGTTCGCCGACTATCTGCGCGCCAAGGGGCCCAAGGGCCCGCAGATGCTCGCCGCGCCGCTGCTCCTGCTCGTCATGCTCGAAGGGGCGGGCGAGGCCACGTCGATGCCGCGCGAGGAGGTGGTCAGCGCGTCCGTCACCGCCCCGGGGGACGTGGCCGCCGCGCTGGCCGCGCCGCCCCGCTTCGCGCCCTACACCTCGGTCCTGCTCAAGCTCGGCTTCCCGCGGCCGCTGTCGGCGCGCGGCACCGGGCTCGGGACCGGCGCGACGCGCGAGATCGTCTTCAGCCCGCGCCGCTCCCTGGGCATCGGCGCCCGGCCCGAGCCGCGCTCGATGACGCTGCGGGTGAAGGAGAGCGCCCCTGGCCGGGTGGTGTTCGAGGTGGCCCGCGACACCACGCTGGCCCGCTGGCTGGAGCTGCGCGAAGCCGCGTTCACCTGGAACGGCGGCCGCCTCACCGTCGCGCTGAGCTACCGCAGGACCTTCGACCCCTCCTGGTACTTCGGCCCGATCCAGCGCCACGCCGCCACCGAGGCCGCCGGCTACCTGGCCCGGACGTTCGCCGGTGCGCGGTGAGCGCGGTCCTGATCAGGGGGCTCGGGCTGATGCTGCCGCTGGCCGCCGTCCTCGTGGCGGCCCTGCTCGCCGCGCGCGCCGGCCGCCTCGGTCCGTCGCGCGCCGCCGCCGCCATCCTGGCCACCGGCTGGAACGCCATGGTGCTCATGGCCGTCAACCAGGGCGGCTGGTGGACCTTCCACGCCGAGGGCGGCACGCTGGCCGGAGTACCACTCGACCTGCTGCTCGGCTGGGCGCTGCTGTGGGGCGCGCTGCCCGCGCTGGCCTTCCCCGAGGCGCCCGTGGCGCTCGGCGCCGCCGGGCTGGCCTGGTTCGACCTGGCGGTGATGCCGCTGGCCGAGCCCGTGGTGGTGCTCGGTCCCGACTGGCTGTACGGCGAGGCGGTGGCGGTCGGGCTCGCGCTCGTGCCCGGCCTGCTGCTGGCCCGCTGGACCGTGCGGGGGACGCTGCCGATGGCCCGCGCCGGATTCCAGGTGGTGCTGGCCGCGGGGCTCGGGGTCGTCGCGCCCGTGCTGCTGCTCGGGGTGTGGCGGCAGCCCGCGTGGGTGCTGGCGCTCATGGCGCAGGCGCTGGCGGTGCCGTTCGTGATGGGGGCCTCGGCGGTGCGGGAGTTCGCGAGGACGGGCGGGGGCACGCCCTTTCCCTACGACCCGCCCCGGCGGCTGGTGACCGGCGGGCCTTACGCCTATGTGCGCAACCCGATGCAGGTGGCGATGACCGCCGGGTATGTGCTGCTGGCCGTACTCGACGTGCGCTTTCTCGCCGCGGCGGCGATCAGCCTCGCCTACGGCGCCGGGCTGGCCGCCTGGCACGAGGGCGAACAGCTCACACGGCGCTTCGGCGCCGACTGGGCCGCCTACCGGGCCGCCGTGCGGGCATGGCTGCCGCGCTGGCGGCCCGCCGCGGTGCCCGCGACCGTGTACGTGGCGGCCACATGCGGGCAGTGCTCCCAGGTCGGCGCCTGGATCGAGCGGCGCGGCCCGGTCGCGCTGCGGGTCGTCGCCGCGGAGACCCACCCGGCCGGCCTGCGCCGCATCACCTACGAGCGCGCCGACGGCCTGCGGGCGCAGGGCGTCGCGGCCGTCGCGCACGTGCTCACCCACGTCCACCTGGGCTGGGCGCTGGTGGGCTGGCTGCTCCAGCTACCCTGCCTGAACGGCTTCGCCCAGCTCTGCGTGGACGCGCTGGGCGGCGGCCCACGCGAACTGGCCTGACCGGCACCAGCACCTCGCCCGCCGCTCCGGCGTTCCACCCGGGCCCGGCACCTGCCACCGCGCCTCTCTCCGGCACCTGCCGCATCGCCTCGCCCGGCGCTTGCCGCGTCGGCATGTCCGCGCCGGTGAGCCGGCCGGGGTCGGCGCCCGTCTCGGTGAGCACGCCTGGGACGTCGCGCCGTGGCAGGTGGCGGCGGTGGCACGTGCGCCGATGGGCGCGCTGGGCCCCGCTGCCGCCCTTTGATGCCCTCTTCTGTCGGGCGGACGCGATAGGGTCTTGGCGTTCCGGCCCAGCGTAAGAGGGAGATGAGCGGAGTGCTTACCGCTGGAGAGGTCGCCGGGCTGATCGCCGCCACGGGCTGGATAGTCCTGGTCTGCGTGCTGGCCATGGTGCTCGTCAAGCTCGCCCGGCTGCTCACCGAGACCACCAAGATGGTCTCCGACCTGAGCGAGCGGGTGGTGCCGTTGCTCGAAGACGTCAGCGTCACGGTCAACGAGGCCAACCGGCAGCTCGTCGCGGTCGAGGCGATCACGAAGGACGTCAAGCAGGTCAGCTCGCACGCGGCCAAGCTCAGCGGGGTGACGCAGACCATCTTCACCGGCCCGCTGATCAAGGTCTCGGCGCTCAGCTACGGTGTGCGCAGGGCGATCCAGGCCCGCCGTCCGCGCCGCCGGGTGAGGCGGCACCGATGATCCGCCGCCTGTTCTACCTGTCGCTCGGCGCGTTCACCGCCGTCTGGGTGATGCGCAGGCTGCAGGCCATGCGTCCCGAGCATGTCGCCCGCCGTACCGTGGACAACGCGGCAGGGCTCCTGGAGCAGGTGAGAGACTTTACCTCGGACGCGCTCGGCGAGGCCGCCGAGCGCGAAACCACGTTGCGCGCCCGCTTCGGGCTCGACAACGGTGACAACCACCACTGATTGCAAAGGATGGCTGACATGGAGTCGGCAGAAATCGCTCGCCGCTTCCTGCGCTTCTTCGAGGAGCGTGGGCACAAAGTAGTGCCCTCGGCCAGCCTGATCGCCGAAGACCCCACGTTGCTGCTGGTGCCCGCGGGCATGGTCCCGTTCAAGCCGTACTTCCTGGGGCAGCGCAAGCCTCCGGCGGCCCGGCTGGCCAGTGTGCAGAAGTGCGTGCGCACGCCCGACATCGAAGAGGTCGGCAAGACCACGCGGCACGCGACGTTCTTCCAGATGCTCGGCAACTTCTCCTTCGGCGACTACTTCAAGGAGCAGGCGATCCCCTTCGCCTGGGAGCTGCTGACCAACGCCGAGTCCGACGGCGGCTTCGGCTTCCCGGAGGAGAAGCTCTGGGTGACGGTCTTCCTCGACGACGACGAGGCGATCGACATCTGGCACAACAAGGTCGGCGTGCCCATGGAGCGCATCCAGCGCCGCGGCCTGGAGGACAACTACTGGCACATGGGCGTGCCCGGCCCCGGCGGCCCCTGCTCGGAGATCTACTACGACCGCGGCCAGGAATACGGCAGGGACGGCGGCCCGGTGGCCGACGAGGACCGCTACCTCGAGGTCTGGAACAACGTCTTCATGCAGTACCAGCTCAGCGCGGTGCGCTCGAAGACCGACTTCGACGTCGCGGGCGAGCTGCCCGCCAAGAACATCGACACCGGCATGGGCCTGGAGCGCATGGCGACGATCCTGCAGGGTGTCGACAACCTCTACGAGATCGACACCACCTACAAGATCCTCGACAAGGCCGCCGAGCTCACCAAGACCCGCTACGGCCGCGACCCGCGCGCCGACATCAGCCTGCGAGTGATCGCCGACCACGTCCGCACCGGCACCATGCTGGTCGCCGACGGCGTCGCGCCCAGCAACGAGGGTCGCGGCTACGTGCTGCGCCGCATCCTGCGCCGCTCGATCCGCAACCTGCGCCTGCTGGGCTCGGGCGAAGAGCGCTACATGCACGAGCTCACCGACGTCACCATCGACGCGATGGGCGAGACCTACCCCGAGCTCAAGGCCGACGCCCCGCAGATCCACGCGGTCGTGGACGCCGAGGAGGCCTCCTTCCTCGGTACGCTGCGCACCGGCACCGCGATCTTCGACGTCGCCGTCGAGGAGACCAAGCGCAAGTCCGGCGGCACGCTCTCCGGCGACCAGGCCTTCCAGCTCCACGACACCTACGGCTTCCCCATCGACCTCACCCTGGAGATGGCGGCCGAGCAGGGCCTGAAGGTCGACGAGGACGGCTTTCGCCGGCTCATGAAGGAGCAGCGCGAGCGCGCCAAGGCCGACGCGAAGGCCAAGAAGACCGGCAACGCCGACATCTCCGTCTTCGGCACGCTGCTGGAGAAGGCGGGCAAGGTCGAGTTCCTCGGCTACGACGCCACCGAGGCCGACTCCACCGTCCTCGGCATCCTCGTCGACGGCGCCTCCGTGCCCGTCGCCGGCAAGGGCGCCACGGTCGAGATCGTGCTGGGCCGTACCCCCTTCTACGCCGAGGGCGGCGGCCAGCTCGCCGACCAGGGCGTCATCCGCACCGGCAGCGGCGAGGCCGAGATTCTCGACGTGCAGTCGCCCATCGGCGGCCTGGTCGTCCACCGCGGGCGCGTGCGCGAGGGCGAGATCAGAGCCGGCGACGAGGCGCACGCCGAGATCGACATCGAGCGCCGCCGCGCGATCTCGCGCAGCCACAGCGCCACCCACCTCGTCCACCGCGGCTTCAAGAACGCGCTCGGCGAGACCGCGGCGCAGGCCGGCTCGGAGAACTCGCCCGGCCGCTTCCGCTTCGACTTCACCGCCGCGGGCGCCGTCCCGCAGAGCGTGCTGCGCGACGTCGAGGACGAGGTCAACGCCGTCCTCATCAACGACCTCCAGGTCAACGCCTTCTACACCACGCAGGCCGAGGCGCGCGCCATGGGCGCCCTGGCCATGTTCGGCGAGAAGTACGGCGACGAGGTCCGCGTCGTCGAGATCGGCGACTACTCCCGCGAGCTGTGCGGCGGCACCCACGTCCACAGCTCCGGGCAGCTCGGCCTGGTCAAGGTGCTCGGCGAGCAGTCCGTCGGCGCCGGCGTGCGCCGCGTCGAGGCGCTGGTCGGCATCGACGCCTTCCGCTTCCTGGCCCGCGAGAGCCTGCTCGTCGCCCAGCTCACCGAGCAGCTCAAGGCTCGCCGCGAGGAATTGCCCGAGCGGGTCGAGGGCATCGTCTCCCGGCTGCGCACCGCCGAGAAGGACCTGGAGAAGCTGCGCTCCGCCCAGGTGCTCCAGATCGCCGGCGAACTCGCTTCTCAGGCTCGTGACCTGCACGGAGTCTCCTTCGTCGCGCACCGCGCGCCTGATGGAACCGGTGCCGATGACCTGCGTAAGCTCGCGCTTGATGTGCGCGGCAGGTTCCCGGCCGACCGCCCGGCGGTCGTCGTGATCGCCGGGGCCCCCACCGAATGGCCCGTGGTGGTTGCCGCGGTCAACGAGGCGGGACGCGAGCGTGGTCTCAAGGCCGGGCGACTGGTCGGCGTCGCCGCCAAGGCACTTGGGGGTGGCGGTGGCGGCAAGGACGATGTCGCGCAGGGCGGTGGCACCGACGCGGGCGCCGTCGCCGACGCGCTGCAGGCTGTCGAGCGGTCCGTCGGTGAGCAGCTCACCTGACATGAGGTTCGGCACAAGGCTCGGCGTCGACGTCGGGTCCGTACGCATCGGCGTGGCCCGCAGCGACCCCTCGGGACTGCTGGCCACCCCGGTCGAAACGGTCAGGCGCGGCAAGGGCGACCAGACCAGGATCGCGGCGATCGCCGCCGAGCACGAGGCGATCGAGGTGATCGTGGGGCTGCCCACGTCGCTGTCCGGCCGCGAGGGGCAGGCCGCCGAGCTGGCCCGCGCCTTCGCCCGTTCGCTGGCGGTACGGCTGGCGCCCATCCCGGTCCGGCTCTACGACGAGCGGCTGACCACGGTCGCCGCCCAGCAGGGGCTGCGGGCCAGCGGGGTCAAGGCCAAGAAGCAGCGCGGGGTCGTCGACCAGGCGGCGGCCGTGGTGCTGCTGCAGGACGCGCTCGACCGGGAACGCGCCACAGGCGAGCCACCGGGCAGACCCGTCGATCCGCCCGCCGGGGCGGACGACGGGACTGCCCGGTGAGCGGACACGAGCACCCGGCCGGAGGCCCAGCCCAGGATCCCCGGCCCGACGAGCCACCGTCCGAGGACTCACCGTCCGCGGGGCCTTCCGCCGCGGGTGATTCGCTCGCGGATGAGTCGTCCGCAGGTGAGTCGTCCGCGGGTGAGCGGTCTGCGGGTGAGCGGTCCGGGCGTGGGGCCTTCGTGCCCGAGCAGGGGTCGCCCGGAGGCGGGTCGCCCGGAAACGGGTCGCCCGGAGCAGGGTCGCCCGGAGGCGAGGCGGCCAGGGCTGGGCAGGATCGGGCCCGGGACGCGGCCGGGCTGGCCGCCGCCGTTCCGCCCCAGGGCGGCGCCAAGGACGACTCCGGCTCGCTGGCCGCGGAACTGCTGGCCGGCGGGGAGATCGACGTGGCCGAGGAGGTCGGGGCGGAGACCGTGCCGCTGCCCGCCCAGCGCGGCCTCACCCGGCGGACCAAGGGGCTGCTGGTGGCCGGGTTCGCCGCGTCGGTGGTGGCGGTGGGTGTCGGTGGTTATGTGGTGGCGAAGCCGTACCTGCTGCCCGATGACTTCGACGGGCAGGGGAGCGGCGCGGTCACGGTGCGGATCCAGCCCGGCTCCAGCGCGGGAGAGGTCGGCGCGGCGCTGACGGCGGCGGGGGTGGTGGCGAGCGCGCGCTCGTTCATCAACGCCACCGAGCAGAAGGCGGTCGCCGACCGGCTGCGGCCGGGGCACTACCGGATGCGCAAGGGCATGGCGGCGGGGGCGGCCGTGGACATGCTGCTGCATCCCGGGTCGCGGGTCGTGAAGAAGGTGTCGGTGCCGGAGGGCATGCGGGCCGAGGAGGTGTTCCGGCGGGTGGCGGCCCAGGGCGGGCTGCCGCTGAACGAGCTGCGCTCGATCGACACCGACCTGCTCGGGCTGCCGGAGTACGCACGAGGCGTGGAGGGGTTCCTGTTCCCGGCGACGTACGAGATCGAGCCGGACTCCTCGGCCACGGACGTGGTCGCGGCGATGGTGGAGCGGTTCACGACGGCGGCCGGAGAGGTGAAGCTGGCCCAGCGGGCTCCCGAGGTGAACCTGACGCCGCTGGAGGTCGTGACGGTGGCCAGCATCGTGCAGGCCGAGGGCGGCAGGGACTCCGACTATCCGAAGATCGCCAGGGTGATCTACAACCGGATGGAGCAGGGGATGCCGCTGCAGATGGACAGCACGGTGACGTACGCCCAGAGCCGCCGGACGTTGAAGGTGTCGGTGAAGGACACGCGGGTGCGCTCGCCGTACAACACCTACCTGCGCGCGGGGCTGCCGCCGGGGCCGATCTCCAGCCCTGGAGAGAAGGCGCTGATGGCGGCTTTGAAGCCTGCAGAGGGTGATTGGTACTGGTTTGTCACCACCGATCCGGAGCATAGAATCACGAAATTCACCGATAAAGAGAGTGAGTTTGTGAGATACCGGGAAGAGCTGAACGAATACCTCGGGACCAACTGATGCTCGTCGGGACACCCCCCGTCCCGCAGGGACTCTCCCTGCGCCGCCCCGCGGAAGGGGCGCACGCACTCTCCGTGTCCCCTAGCATGGCTACTCAGAGTGATCATCGCTGGTCATCCGCATGTGACCGGCGGTTCCCCCCGTTCCGCTCGGTAACCCTCGCCGGTCTTGACGCCAGGCCGGTCATACCGGGAGATTGGCCATCGCAGCTATGAACGATCTCGACATGGACCTGCTCCTCGGCTCCGAGGACGACAACGGACGCTCGCGCCGCCAGAAGGGCAACGGCCGGCGCGGGCGCCGCCGTCGCCGCCGCCGCAATCGCGGCGGATTCCTGGCGCCGCTGCTCGCGCTCATCGTCTTGCTCGGCATCGTCGGCGGCGGTGGCTACTACGGCTACCTGTGGGTGAGCGACCGCCTCGTGCCCGGCGACTTCTCCGGCCCCGGCAGCGGCTCGGTCGCCCTGGAGATCAGGCAGGGCCAGAGCGCCACCGACGTCGCGGAGGAACTCGAGCGCCTCGGCGTCATCAAGGACTCCAGAGCCTTCATCAACGCCGTCACCAACTCCGGCAAGAGCGCCTCGCTCGTTCCTGGCCACTACACGCTGCGCAAGCAGATGCGCGCCGCGGACGCCGTCAGCGAACTCGACGCGAACAACCGGCAGTACACCCAGGTGACGCTGCCGGAGGGCCTGCGCCTCAGCGACACGTTCACGCAGCTCGCCGGAAAGACGAAGATCCCGGCCAAGGACTTCGCCGCCGCCGCCAAGAAGGCCGGCGACCTCGGCCTGCCCGGCTACGCCAAGGGCCGCCTGGAGGGTTACGCGTTCCCCGCGACCTACCAGTTCCCGCCGAAGTCGAGCGCGAGCGCGGTCCTCACCAAGATGGTCGACCGCTTCAAGGAGACCGCCGACCGGGCCGGCCTGGAGGCGGGCGCCAAGGACCTCGGCCGCACACCGCACGAGATCATGATCATCGCGAGCATCATCCAGGCGGAGGCCGGGCGCCAGGAGGACATGGGCAAGATCTCCCGCGTCGTCTACAACCGGCTCGCCCACAAGCCGGAGATGCACCTGAAGATGGACAGCACGGTCATGTACGCGCTCGGCAAGTACAAGACGGCCGCCACCTTCGCCGAGACGAAGACGCCGTCGAAGTACAACACGTACCTGCACCTGGGCCTGCCACCCGGCCCCATCGCCAACCCGGGCGACCACGCGATCGAGGCCGCGCTCAACCCGACGCCGGGCACATGGCTGTACTTCGTCGCCACCGACCCGAAGAGCCAGGTCACCAAGTTCGCCACCACGGACGCGGAGTTCCAGGTGCTGCTCAACGAGTACAAGAAGAACGGCGGCTGAGCGGGCGGCGGTCCATCGCGGCAGGCCTTTTCGTTGCGGCGGGCCCCTTCAAGGGCCCCCCGCCTTGTGGCGGGCTCTCTTCAAGGGGGTCCTCCCGTTGTGGCGGCGCTCTTCAAGGGCGCCTTTCCGTTACGGCAAGCCACCCAGACGCCACCCGCCGTCGCGGGCGGGCGCAGGTCGGGGGGATCGCTTCTCACGTCGGACGCACTCCCCGCCGCAACGGCCCGCCTTGGCCCGCCAAGTGGTTGGTGTTCCCAGGCCGCTGATTTCGGCCGGATCGGTGGCCAGGGGTAGGGTCCTGTGGCTGGATAGGGAGGGGTTTCATGCGGGCAGCGGTTCTCGGTTCGCCGATCGCGCATTCGCTCTCGCCGTACCTGCACAGGGCGGCCTACCGGGCGATGGGCCTGAACGACTGGACCTACGACGCCTTCGAGTGCGACGAGGCGGCGCTGCCCGCGCGGATGGCGGGCCTGCGCGGTGAGGCCGGGCAGTGGGCGGGGCTGTCGCTGACGATGCCGCTCAAGCGGGCCGTGCTGCCCCTGCTGGATTCCGTCTCCGAGCTGGCCGTCGAGGTCGGCGGGGCCAACACGGTGGTCTTCCGTGATGGGTCCGCCCGCGGTGAGAACACCGATGTTTACGGGATCGAGCGGGCGCTGGCCGAGGCGGGTGTGCCGCGGCCCGGTTCGGCGCTGGTGCTGGGTGGGGGAGCGACCGCCGGTTCCGCGCTGGCGGCCCTGCGGAACCTGGGGCTGGAGCGGGTGACGCTGGCCGTACGGGATGCCGGGCGGGCGGCCGGGACGGCCGCGGTGGCCGGGCGGCTGGGGGTGGCGCTGCGCGTGGCGCCACTGGACGAGCTCGACGACCTGCTCGGGGTCGACCTGGTGATCTCCACGCTGCCGGGCGGCGCCGCCGACGGTTACGCGGGGGCGCTGGCGGGTGTGCCGGCGTTGTTCGACGTGGTCTACGCGCCGTGGCCCACGAAGGCGGCGGCGAGCGTGCTGGAGGCGGGCGGACGCGTGGTGGGCGGGTTCGCCATGCTGCTGCACCAGGCGGTGCGGCAGGTGGAGCTGATGACCGGCCGCGCGGACGTGCCGGTGGAGGCCATGCGCGCGGCCGGCGAGGCGGAGATCCTCAGACGGGCCAGTCGAACGGGTTGATGATCCGCAGGTCGAGCCCGTTGAAGTCCTTGACGTTCCGGGTGACGAGGGTCCAGTTGCGGGTACGCGCGGTGGCGGCCATGAGCCCGTCGACGACGGGAATGGGGCGGATGGCGTTGAACCGGCCCCACTCCTCGGCCACTTCGGTGGTGACGGGCAGGATCCGCGTGGCGAACTCGGCCTGGAGCCTGGTGAGCCAGGCCTCGTGCGCGGCGGCCTGTACCGGGTCGTGGCGCCTGGAGAGCTCGATGCCCTTGCGTATCTCACCCATGACCAGGACGCTCAGGTAGAGGGTCGGCCCGTTGATCGTCTCCAGCCAGGCGGCCACCCCCGGATCCCGGTGGCGCTTGGTCATCTCCGAGACGACGTTGGTGTCCAGCAGGTAGGTCACCAGTCGGTCCCCAGGTCAACCTCGCGGGGCAGATCTCGGGACCGGGTGAGGTCGAGGTCGCTGAGATCGGGTCCGGACATGAGGAACTCCTTGAAGTCGGGTTCGCCTCCCTTGAGTCGCCGGTACTCGGCCATGTCGATGATCACGGCCACGTCCTCGCCGTGCCGGGTGACGATCTGGGGTCCTTCGTCGTGTGCCCGCCGCACCACCTCGCTGAAGCGCTGCTTGGCCTCCTGGAGCTGCCATGAGGACATGGGACCCACCTCCTGTCTGGTCTGTCTAGATTAGCAAGCTGGCCCGGTAGCACACAGTGATAGCAAGCCGACGCTCCCGGGGCAGGATGATTCGAAGAACTCGGTGTGTTGTGGTAACGTAACTCCCTGATCGGTCCGGCATGCCTTGCTGGACGCGCAAGCGGAGGTCTCCCTCCCACCTGAGTCGCCGCCCGGCGGCCGGGTCCAGGATCACGCCGGACTACTCCGGGGAGCTTACGGCCACGAAGCCGACGAGCTCAGTGGCCCCGCATGCGCGACGTGCGGGGCTTTTCGCGTGTACAGACACGTACGTGCGAAGCTCTCGGCACGACGAGCACGTAGGGACGCAAACCTAGGAGGCCCCATCAGCACTGAGCCCCGCATCAACGAGCGTATCCGAGTTCCCGAGGTTCGCCTCGTGGGCCCGAACGGCGAGCAGGTCGGCATCGTCTCCATTCACGACGCCCTCAAGCTCGCCCAGGAGGCCGACCTCGACCTCGTCGAGGTCGCGGCCACGGCTCGACCGCCCGTGTGCAAGCTCATGGACTACGGAAAATTCAAGTACGAGTCCGCGATGAAGGCGCGCGAGGCGCGCAAGAATCAGGCGCACACGATCATCAAGGAGATCAAGCTCCGGCCGAAGATCGACCCGCACGACTACGAGACCAAGAAGGGTCACGTGGTGCGGTTCCTCAAGGCGGGAGACAAGGTCAAAGTCACGATCATGTTCCGCGGACGTGAGCAGTCGCGTCCCGAGCTGGGCTTCCGGCTCCTGCAGAAGCTGGCGGAGGACGTCACGGAGCTCGGCTTCGTCGAGTCCCAGCCCAAGCAGGACGGCCGAAACATGATCATGGTGATCGGTCCGCACAAGAAGAAGGCCGAGGCCAAGGCCGAAAAGGCCGCAGCCAAGGCACAGCGTGGCGGCGAGGAGCCTTCTCCGGGCGAGGAAGCTTCCGTACCAGGTGAGGAAGTTTCCGCACAGGAAGCGTGACCCGCGGTTCGGGTTAGCCTTACACGGCAACCCCCGAACGACGCCACTGCCGTAACGAAGACGCCGCGACCGGGTCGGCCTGCACCGACCCGGCCACCGGCACGGACGAATTGAGGGAGAGACGGCGAGATGCCGAAGATGAAGACGCACAGCGGTGCGAAGAAGCGGTTCCGGCTCACCGGCACCGGCAAGGTCAAGCGCCGTCGTGCCGCTCGCGCGCACTACAACGAGTGGAAGTCCTCCACGCTGACGCGCCGTCTCAAGGGCGAAGTGATTGTCTCCGACAATGACGTCAAGAAGATCAAGAAGCTGCTCGCTAAGTAGCGCGAACCCCCGGGGAGATACAACATGGCACGCGTGAAGCGGGCGCTCAACGCCAAGAAGAAGCGCAAGGTCGTCCTCGAACGGGCAGCGGGCTACCGCGGCCAGCGGTCGCGGCTCTACCGCAAGGCCAAGGAGCAGATGCTCCACTCGATGACGTACGCCTACCGGGACCGTAAGGACCGTAAGGGTGCGTTCCGCCGTCTGTGGATCCAGCGGATCAACGCCGCGGCCCGCCAGAACGGCATGACCTACAACCGCCTGATCCAGGGACTGCGTCTGGCCCACATCGAGGTCGACCGCAAGATCCTCGCCGACCTCGCGGTGAACGACAGCCAGACCTTCGCCACGCTCGTCGAGGCCGCCAAGAAGGCGCTGCCGGCGAACGTGAACGCGCCGGCCGCGAGCTGAGGTTTTACGGTCAAGGGGCCCACCTCCGGTGGGCCCTTTTTGCATGGCACTGGGGGACAACGTGGAGCTGACCAACATCAGGGCGCCGCGGGTGAAGGCGGCCAGGCGCCTGGCCAAGCGCTCCTTCCGCGACCAGGACCGCAGGTTCGTGGCCGAGGGCCCGCAGGCGGTGCGCGAGGCGCTCAAGCTCGACGGCGTGACGCTGGAGCTGTTCGCCACGGCGGAGGCCGAGCTGCGCCACCCCGATCTGGTCGGCGAGGCGCTCTCGCGTGACCTGCCGGTGCACCGCGCCAGCGGCGAGGTGATGGCCGAGCTCTCGCAGACGGTCACCCCGCAGGGGTTGCTGGCCATCTGCCGCTTCGTGCACGTCCCGCTGGAGGAGGCGCTCGGCGGCGACCCCCGCCTGGTGGCGGTGCTCGCGCACGTGCGCGATCCGGGCAACGCCGGCACCGTGATGCGGGCGGCCGACGCGGCGGGGGCCGATTCCGTGGTCTTCACCGACGCTTCCGTGGACCCCTACAACGGCAAGTGCGTACGCGCCAGCGCCGGCAGCCTGTTCCACCTGCCGGTGGTGATCGGCAGCCCGGTGGCGGGAGCCGTACGGGCGCTCAAGGACAAGGGACTGCGGGTGCTGGCCGCGGACGGCGCGGGCGAGCGCACCCTCGACGACGTGGACCTGTCGGGGCCGACGGCGTGGATCTTCGGCAACGAGGCGTGGGGGCTGCCTGAGGAAGTACGCGCGCTGGCCGACGACGTGGTGCGGGTGCCCATCTACGGGCAGGCGGAGAGCCTCAACCTGGCGACCGCGGCAGCAGTGTGTCTCTACGCGTCCGCACGGGCTCAGCGGGTGCCCTAGGGGCGCGGAAACCCGCTATTGTCGGCCATGTAGTCGAGGAGGCGGGGTCGTGCACGGCGAAGACAGCGAAGGTCGGGTGGTGGCCTCCGTGTGCACGATCGGCATCGACGACCTTCCCGACGGGGTCATCGTCACCGACAGGTTCGGCAGGGTGCTGGCGCTCAACAAGGCGGCCGAGAGGCTGACGGGCGTGCCCGTCGAACGGGCCGTCGGACGGCACATGAACGACGTCTTCCCGCTGCGCGACCACGACGGCCGCGAGTGGTGGAAGGCGCTCGACCCGGAGGGCGGGCTGCGCACCCGCACCCGCGTCCCGGAACGCCCGCTGCATCTGCCCGGCGGCCAGGAGCTCCACGTGACCGCCCGGCTGGTGCGCGATCCCGAGCGCCGCGGCGACGTCGAACGGGTGACGATCGTGCTGCGCGACGGCGGCGCCCGCGCCCGGCTGGAACGCAGCCGCGCCGACCTGGTCTCGACCGTCGCCCACGAGCTGCGCTCGCCGCTGACCAGCGTCAAGGGCTTCACCGCGACGCTGCTGGCCAAGTGGAGCCGTTTCACCGACGAGCAGAAGCGCGTCATGCTCGACACCATCAACACCGACGCCGACCGCGTCACGCGGCTGATCACCGAGCTGCTCGACGTCTCGCGCATCGAGTCGGGCCGCATGGAGGTGCACCGCCAGGTCGTCGACGTGCCCGCGCGGGTGCGCCGGGTCATCGCCGGGCGCGTGGCCGCGGGCGAGCCAGAAGACCGTTTCCGGCTCGCCGTCGCCGGCCACCTGCCCGAGACCTGGCTCGACCAGGACAAGATCGACCAGATTCTCGGTAACCTGGTGGAAAACGCTTTGCGGCACGGACGCGGAACCGTGAGCATTGACGTTCAAGCCGTCGACTATGGAGTAGCCGTGTCTGTGCGCGACCAGGGTGAGGGCATCCGCCCCGAGCTGGCCACGCGCGTCTTCCGGCAGTTCTGGCGCGGCAACAGCCGCCGGCGCGGCGGCACCGGGCTTGGCCTGTTCATCGTCAAGGGCCTGGTCGAGGCGCACGGCGGGACGATCACCGTGCAGCGTGCTCCCGAGGGCGGGGCCGAGTTCCGATTTATGTTGCCCACCGGCACGCCTGACTTCGCGTAGGTCATCGGCTCCGGTGGGCCAGCACTAGACTCAGTCTCGCTCAAGCCCTGGATACGGAGCTCTCTCTTGTCTGACTACGACCCTGTCGAGGTCACGCCCCTGCATGCCGACGAGCTGTCGCGCATGGAGGCGGACGCCGTAACGGCGATCAAGGCGGCCGGCAGCCTCGACGAACTCAAGCAGGTACGCCTGGCCCACGCCGGCGACCGTTCGCCCATCGCGCTGGCCAACCGCGAGATCGGCGCGCTGCCCCCGGCCGCGCGCGCCGAGGCGGGCAAGCGCATCGGCGCCGCCCGCAAGGCTGTGGGCGAGGCGCTGGCCGCCCGCCAGGCCGAGCTGGAGGCCGAGCGCGACGCCCGCGTCCTCGTCGAGGAGACCGTCGACGTCACCCTCCCGTGGGACCGCCGGCCGCAGGGGGCCCGTCACCCCCTGACCACGATGCAGGAACGCATCGCCGACACCTTCGTCGCCATGGGCTACGAGGTCGCCGAGGGCCCCGAGCTCGAAGGCGAGTGGTTCAACTTCGACGCGCTCAACATCTCCAAGGACCACCCGGCCCGCTCCGACCACGACACCTTCTTCGTGGAGTCGGCCGACTCGGGCATGGTGCTGCGCACGCAGACCTCACCGGTGCAGATCCGCGCGCTGCTGCAGCGCGGCGTGCCGTGCTACGTGGTCTCGCCGGGCAAGACCTTCCGCACCGACGAGCTCGACGCCACCCACACCCCGGTCTTCCACCAGGTCGAGGGCCTGGCGGTCGACGAGGGCCTGACGATGGCGCACCTGAAGGGCACGCTCGACCGCTTCGCCGAGGTCATGTTCGGCGAGGGCATCACCACGCGCTTCCGGCCGCACTACTTCCCCTTCACCGAGCCGTCGGCCGAGATGGACCTGAAGTGCTTCGTCTGCCGCGGCACCAGTGCCGTGCCGGGCAACCCGCCGTGCCGTACCTGCAAGAGCGAGGGCTGGATCGAGTGGGGCGGCTGCGGCATGGTCAACCCGCGGGTGCTCGTCGCGGGCGGCGTCGACCCGGCCCGCTACAGCGGCTTCGCCTTCGGCATGGGCATCGAGCGCACGCTGATGTTCCGCCACAACGCCGAGGACATGCGCGACATGGTCGAGGGTGACGTCCGCTTCTCGCTCCCGTTCGGAATGGAGATCTGATGAAGGCCCCGCTTTCCTGGCTGCGGGAGTACGTCGATCTGCCGCCGGTCACCGCCCACGAGGTCGCCGAGCGGCTGACCGCGGCCGGGCTCAAGCTGGAGCGGATCATCTCCCACGGCCACGACGTCAAGAACGTCGTCGTCGGCGAGGTCCTCGAGATCGAGGAGCTCACCGGCTTCAAGAAGCCGATCCGCCACTGCAAGGTCGAGGTCGGCGAGGCGACGCCGCGCGAGATCGTCTGCGGCGCCAGCAACTTCGTGGCCGGCGACCGCGTCCCGGTCGTGCTGCCCGGCGGCGTGCTGCCCGGCGGTTTCGAGGTCGGCGCGCGCAAGACCTACGGCCGGCTGTCCGAGGGCATGATCTGCTCCGAGCGTGAGCTCGGGCTCGGCGACGACCACGACGGCATCATGGTCCTGCCGCCCGAGACGCCCATCGGCACCGACGTGGTCGAGCTGCTCGGCCTGCGCGACGACGTCATCGAGATGGAGATCTCTCCCGACATCAGCTACGCGATGTCGATGCGCGGCGTGGCCCGTGAGGCGGCCATCGCCTTCGGCGTGCCCTTCCACGACCCCGCCGACCTCCAGCCGCCCGCCGCCGCCGAGGAGGCGTGGCCGGCGTGGATCGCCGACGCCACCGCCTGCGACCGGTTCGTGCTGCGCGAGGTGCGCGGCTTCGACCCGGCCGCGAAGAGCCCCCTCTGGATGCGGGTACGGCTGACGCGCGCCGGCATGCGGCCGGTCTCGCTGGCCGTCGACATCACCAACTACGTGATGCTGGAGATGGGCCAGCCCCTGCACGCGTTCGACCGGGCCAAGCTCACCGGCGAGATCGTCGTACGCCGCGCCGAGCCCGGCGAGCGCCTGGAGACCCTCGACCACGTGGTGCGCGAGCTCCACCCCGAGGACATCCTCATCACCGACCAGTCGGGGCCGATCTCGATGGCCGGCACCATGGGCGGCCTGGCCACCGAGATCTCCGAGACGACCACCGACGTGGTCATCGAGGCGGCGCACTTCTCCGCGCCCGGCATCTCGCGCGAGTCGCGCGCCCACAACCTGGTCTCGGAGTCGTCCAAGCGCTTCGAGCGCGGCGTCGACCGGGAGCTGCCGGTGGTCGCCACCTGGCGGGCGGTCACCATGCTGGCCGAGCTGGGCGGCGCCGCCATCCAGCCGGGGCTCACCCACGCCGAGGTCGAGGTGGAGCCGGCGCGCATCGCCATCCCGGCCGCCTACCCGGGTCAGGTGGGCGGCGTGCCGTACCCGAAGGAGACCGTGGTGCGGCGCCTGGAGCAGGTCGGCTGCACGGTCGCCGACGGCGACGACCCGGCGATCCGCCGGGGCGGCGTCGCGCCCACCGCGGTGGTCACCGGCGGCGAGATCGCGGCCAGGCTGGCCGTCACCGGCCCCGACATGATCACGGTGACGCCGCCGTCGTGGCGCACCGACCTGACCGACCCGGCCGACCTGGCCGAGGAGGTCATCCGGCTCGAAGGGTACGACGGGCTGCCGTCGGTGCTGCCCAAGGCGCCCGCCGGCGCCGGCCTCACCGAGACGCAGCGGCTGCGCCGGCGTGTCGGGCGGGTGCTGGCCGACCACGGTTACGTCGAGGTGCTGTCCTACCCGTTCATCGGGCAGGCCGACCTCGACAACCTGCAGCTTCCCGCGGACGACGATCGCAGGCGGGCCACCCGGCTGACGAACCCGATCTCCGACGACGAGCCGTACATGCGCACCACGCTGCTGCCCGGCCTGCTCAAGACGCTGGTACGCAACGTGGGCCGGGGCTTCGCCGACATCTCGCTGTTCGAGTCCGGCCTGGTCTACCGCGCCAAGCCCGGCGCCACGGCGACCGCCCCGGTCTTCGGCGTGGAGCGCGCCCCCGCAGGGGAGGAGCTCGCCGCGCTGGAGGCCGCGCTGCCCGCCCAGCCGGAACGGCTGGCCGTCGTGCTGGCCGGTGAGTTCGAACGCTCCGGCTGGTGGGGCAAGGGCCGCCAGGCCACCTGGGCCGACGCCGTCGAGGCGGCCAGGATGGCGGCCGCGCAGGCAGGGGTGGAGCTGCGGGTCGCCGCCGACCAGCACGAGCCGTGGCACCCGGGCCGCTGCGCCGCCCTCTACGCCGGCGACACGCTGGTGGGTCACGCGGGCGAGCTGCACCCGCGCGTCATCGAGGCCTACGGCCTGCCGCCGCGCACCTGCGCGATGGAGATGGAGCTGACCCGCCTGGACCTGCGGGGCCCGGTGAACGCGCCGGCCGTGTCCGCCTACCCGGTGGCCACCCAGGACGTGGCCCTGATCGTCGCCGCCGGCACCCCGGAGGCCTCGGTGGCCGCCGCGCTGCGCGAGGGGGCGGGCGATCTGCTGGAGTCGATCCGGCTGTTCGACGTCTACACCGGGGCACAGGTGGGCGAGGGGAACAAGTCCCTGGCCTACACGCTGCGCTTCCGCGCACCGGAGCGGACGCTGACGGTGGAGGAGACGACGGCGGCCCGTGACGCGGCGGTGGCGCTGGCCGCCGACCGCGTGGGCGCATCGCTACGCGGAGCCTGACGGGAGGCGGGCACGGCGTTCGGCCGTGTCCGCCTTTCAGAGCTGGTCGATCTCGGTGAGGTCGATGTCGATGGCGAACGGCACGGGCACCTTGAGCCGGTCATGGAAGATGCCGGCGACGGCGTAGCTCCCGGTAGACGGCTCCAGCGCGTAGACGTGGACCATCAACTGGCCCTCTGCGTTCTCGACGCGCCAGAAGTAGGGGATGCCCGCCCGCGCGTAGAGCACGGGCTTGCGCTCCCTGTCACGCACCCTGGAGTCCGGGGAGACGACCTCAACGGCCAGCAGGACGTCGTCGGCGTCGTAGAAGGTCGCGTCGGGCTGGATGCGGGCTCCCGGGCCGAGGATGATCAGATCTGGCTCGGGGCGCTGGGTCGCGGACAGCCGTACGCTCATCTCGCGCCGCACCCGGTGATCGCTCGGCACCGAACCGCGAAGCGCCTTCTCCAGAAGGTAGAGCGCGGAAGTGTGGAAGTCTCGCTGGGGGCTCACGAAGACCAAGCTTCCGTCAATCAACTCCGTGTGCGCAGGCAATCCCGGAATGTGATCGAGGTCTTCCGCGACGAAGCCTTCCGGGGGCGGGAAGACCCAGTCGGGAAGCGATGGTGGCTTTTCAGGCATATCTATGCTCACCGCTTCGGCCGTCATGGTTCTACGGTAGCAATCTATGAAGGACGGGGTTGTGCGAAACCTGCTGGTGTTCGGTGAGCGGGATGACGCCGAGGCGGTGGCCGAGGTGCTGGGGGAGTGGCTGGGCGAGGTGCCCCGGGTGGTGCGGGAGACGCTGGCGGGCGAGGACGACGCCGAGGACGCGCAGTGGGTCGTGGTCGTCGAGGACCTGCCCGCGGAGCTGGCCGGCAAGGTCGAGGCGCTGGCCGAGGAGTATGACGGGTGGCGGGAGAGTCTCTAGCCGATGCGGGGTGAACGGATGCGGGTCGCGGTCTTGTCCGATGTGCACGGGGTGCTGCCAGCACTGGAGGCGGTGCTGGGTGAGGCGGATGTGCGGGGTGCGGACCTGCTGGTGCTGACCGGCGACGTGGCCGCGGGGCCGATGCCGGTCGAGACGATCGATCTGCTGGTCTCGCTGGGGGAGCGGGCGCTCTGGGTCGGCGGCAACGCCGACCGGGAACTGGTGGAGGCGGCTCGGGGGCAGGCGCCGGAGTTCGCGATCTCGCGGTGGGCGGGGGAGCGGCTGCGGGATGATCAGGTTGACGTGCTCGCCGCTCTGCCCGCCCGGCAGGAACTGGAGCTCGGGCGGCTGGGGCGGACGTTGTTCGTGCACGGGACACCGCGCAGTGACGACGAGGTCGTGCTCGTCGACAGCTCGCTGGAGCGGTGGCGCGAGGTGCTGGACGGGGAGCCGGCCGACACGGTGGTGCTGGGGAACACGCACATGCCGTTCGCGCGGCTGGCCGATCGGCGGCTGATCGTGAACCCGGGGTCCGTCGGCATGCCGTACGGGATGGACGGGGCTCATTGGGCGCTGCTCGACTCCGTCAGCGGGGCGGTGACGTTGCGGCGAACCCCCCTCGATGCCGCGGACGTGGCGGCCCGGCTGGTGGCGGGGTCGGGATTCGGCGGGATCGAGGAGTGGGTCGCGGAGTATGTGCGGGAGGTCTACTCCGACGCGGTGGCGCTGACGGCGTTCGCGCGGCGCGAGGGCCGGTGAAGCCGCACCGGGTCAGGGTGCGGCCATTTCGCGGCGGGCCTTCTCGGCCAGGGCGTGTTCGTCGGTGCGGGCGTCGTAGCGGCGGAATTTCGGCAGCGCTCCGGCCAAGGCGACCACCGCGCCCACGCACAGCAGGCCGCCCGCGCCCAGCGCGAAGCGGGCGCCGCCGAAGGCGGCCATCGCTCCGGCGCGGGCGTTGCCCAGCATGGGGCCGCTGGCGTACGACAGCAGTTCGATGCCGGCCAGGCGGCCGCGCAGCTCGTTCGGGATGGTCTGGTTCCACATGGTCGAGCGGAAGATGCCGCTGATCATGTCGGCGGCGCCCGCCAGCGCGAGACAGAAGAAGACCGCGAACATGTTCGGCACCACCGCGGCCAGCGCCACGGCCACGCCCCACAGCCCGGCGGCCACGATCACGCCCAGGCCGTGCCGGTGCACCCGTGCCGTCCAGCCGCCGGTGAGGGAGGCGATCAGGGCGCCCACCGCGCTGGCCGAGTAGAGCAGCCCGACCGCCTGCGGCGCGCCCAGCTGCTTGGCCAGGAACGGGAACAGCGCCGTCGACATGGCGAAGACCATCGCCGCGATGTCGACCAGGTAGGTGCCCATGAGGTCGCTGCGGCGCCAGGCGTAGCGGACGCCCTCGGCGAGCGTCTTCAGCGAGGCGGGCCGCGCCTCCTCGTGCGGCGGCACCGCGCGGATCCGCCACAGCAGCACCAGCGACAGCGCGAACGACACCGTGTCCAGCCCGTAGGCCAGGGCGCTGCCGTAGGTGACCACGAGCAGGCCGCCCAGGGCGGGCGCGGCGATGGCGCCGATGTTCCAGCGCAGGCTGGCCAGCACCGCCGCCGCAGCCAGCTGGTCGTGCCGGACGACCTGCGGGATGAGCGCCTCAAGGCTGGGCCGCTGCAGGCAGGTCAGCCCCATCGCGATCGCGCCGACCACGTACAGCACCCACACCTGCGGGCGCGGCAGCAGCGCGTTGACGGTCAGCAGGCCCGAGGTGACCAGCAGGCCCACCTCACTGAACAGCACGATCTTGCGCCGGTCGAGCGCGTCGGCGATCGCCCCGCCCCACAGCCCGCACACGACCATCGGCACGAACTCGGCCAGGCTCATCAGTCCCACGGCGACGTAGTCGCCGGTCAGCTCCATCATCTGGAACGGCAGCGCCACCATGGTGACGAACGTGCCGAACATCGTGATCACCCCGGAGACCATCAGCAGCCGGTAGTCACGCGAGTCGCGCAACGGGCCCAGGTCGGGTGCGATGCGTTTGATGAGGGAGAACACGAGGTGACATTGTCCGTCGTGCCCGCGCGCGAGCTCAAACGGTTTTCTCCCTGACGCGGGGAAGGGCCC